>JANNRV010000164.1:0-62168 GCA_031401775.1 Bacteroidia bacterium
CACGCAATGCATCATCAACAAAGGCCAATGCATCCAGCAGCGGCATGCCAACAAAATTCGTAAACTCTGGAGGTGCAGCTCCTGTACCGCCCTCACCACCATCAACCGTAATAAAGTCGGGATAGATATTGAGTTGCACCATTGCCTTGCAGATAGAAAGGAACTCACTCTTGCGACCTACACATAGTTTAAAGCCTACGGGCTTGCCACCGGAAAGGTCGCGCAGTTTTTTAACGAAAAGAATTAATTCAAGCGGTGTAGAAAAGGCACTGTGAAAAGGAGGTGAGAAGACGGTAGTTCCGGCTTTCACCAAACGGATGGCAGCAATCTCAGGAGTATTTTTCTTAGCCGGCAGAATTCCACCATGTCCCGGCTTAGCTCCCTGAGAAAGTTTGATCTCAATCATCTTCACGTTGGGCTTAGTGGCATTCTTTTGAAATGCATCCTCTGAAAAATTTCCATCTTCGGTGCGTGCGCCAAAATATCCCGTTCCCACTTGCCAGATAATATCTCCTCCTGGCTGAAGGTGATAAGGACTCAATCCGCCTTCACCTGTGTTGTGAGCAAAGCCACCAATCTTAGCCCCTGCATTAAGCGCCAGCACTGCATTTTGACTTAGCGAACCAAAGCTCATCGCAGAGACATTGAGTACGCTCATGTCATACGGTTGTTTACAATCTTTTCCGCCAAAGTGAATTCGAGGATTGTGATCCATCTTATTAAAATCTTTAGGCGCAATGGAATGAGTTATCCATTCATAACCTTCGGCATATACATTCAATTGTGTTCCAAAAGGAATCGTATCGATTTGTTTTTTAGCCCGTTGATAAATAACGGAACGTTCATTACGATTAATGGGAGCGCCATCCGTATCGGATTCAACAAAGTATTGCTGAATTTTTGGACGAAGGTCTTCGAAAACATAGCGTAAGCGACCTAATACTGGGAAGTTGCGCCTGATGGATTGGCGTGTTTGAATCATATCCGCAACGCCCATATAGATCACAGGACCAACAATCACAAAGGCAAGCAAAACATCGGTCCAGAAGTATCCCCACACAATCAGAAGGGCGGTAATAAAAATACTGAGGAGAATGAATATTTTTCTCATGGCAAAGTTGGGGTTAGTGATCAAATATAAGGACTAGGAACTGGATTCTGATACTGGAATCCGGCTAATTTGGATGGTAATAGTTTTTTATTGGACACCTTTAATTCATTTTGAAGTTTAGGCCACTTTCATTTCTACTATTCCACGGCTTTTGTGAATCTTTAAATCAAAGAATTGAAGCATCACAAAGTTCATTCGGTTTTCAGCTAATTGCGCATTCCGGTTGTCCGGTAAAAAAACAGAAAGATCCAGCACGGCTTGAGCAAACTGCTCATGGTGACAGAACTCCGAGGCCCATTGCTCGAAAGTTGTCGTCCAGTCTCTTTGATATTTTTCAAAATGACTTTGCCCATCCCAAAGAAATTCAAGCTGACTTTGGCCATACTTAAAGCGATAAATACCGGCCAAGGTGTAGTAAAACCCATCCAGTGGTTTAAGATTTTTTGGTTCAAATTTTTTAATACGAAGACTAAAGGCGTCTTCGAGTTGTAGCGGGTTGTTTTCCTGCTGATAGACAAATTTTACCTTTTCAATTAATGCGAGGAGTAAAGAATCTTGTAGCGACAATTGCGCTTCTTCGAGGAGGTAATTTTTATCCAGCGGGAAGAATTTCCGAATCACTGAAGCAAAAGTTTCACAAAAATACTAAAATCCTGCTGGAGAACAAGTTAGGGATCGTAGACAGTAGCCGGTGCTGTCACCAGATTGGTCGGGTACTTTATACGCAGGTTAGTGCGAAACTCCAGTCGTGTCTGACTTAGGCCTTCTACTGTTTTTGGGTAATAATAGATGCGGGCTTCAACTGTATTGAAGATCAGATTTTCATTTCAGGCGCGTACGGCTGCTGAAAATCCTTCTTTTTTGGATAAGCTTTTCATCTGATGATGCAATGTAGGTAAGATCAATCTCTGTAAATCACAATCCATGATCCAATAGATCAATCGACTCGAGTGCGAGAATGCATAGACTTATCTTTTTTTTTGTTAAGAATTTTCTCTTAAAATTTATCGAGAAGTTTCAGCGCTCAGCAGTCCTCCATAAAAAATTGCATTCATTACCATCTTATTCGATCCAAACCAAAAAGAACGGAAGGCCAGATTTTCGGTAAAGCCAATCACCCTGCCTTTGCCAAGGACACTAATGCCAGCTCCGGAAGTGTTTTTAAGTTTTTCATAGTTGGGTTTGGAAATATAACCACTGATCAATGGCGCATTGCTATAGGTCAATGGATTCGCATAAGCTCCTTTTGCTTTTTCCATGAATAAATTGTTGGGTTTGAACATAGCTATCTTCGAAGAAGAGTATCCATAAAATAATGGATTAGTTAAATCGACATTGGCTTCAAAGATGGCTCCACTTGTTTCTTGTGCCCCCTTATTCTCCTGAATATCTCCATAGGGTTGTGGCTTAGCAATATCTTTTTTCTCATCTTCTTTTTTCATATCAAATTTGGCAAGGCCGGAAGTGGTTAACCAACTCAAGGCATTTTCAAAGCCAATAATTACTCCACCATTTTGTCCCCAGGCTTTTAGTTTCTCCTTTGCGGCTTCCGAAATTCCTGTATAGGTTCCTCCCGGAAAAATAATGGTCGTGTAGCGATTGATATTTTGTGTATTAAATACAGAAGTCGGAATTAGTGTCACAGGAATATGAAAACGGGTATCCAATAGATGCCAGAGTTCCCCGGCATCGGTAGGAGAAACTCCACCCTCGACTAACATAGCTACCTGTGGTTTCTTTAGTGTCTGAAAAGAACTGCTACCCAAACTCACACCACTAAAATCAAGACCTGTGTTTAGTGCGTAGACATCAATCATATCTTTTTCAGCAACTTCTTTCATATAAACTTCAATTTGATCGGGAGTAGGTTCCTGATTATCAACCGGCACAAGGATGGAGCCACGTTCAAACCGTTTGCCATTGGCATTGAAAATCTCACTGGAGACTTTGATACGAATTCCTTTGCTTAGCAATTTATAAATCGCACGAGGCGCATAATAGCCAAAGGATTCGAACACATAAGCATAATCTCCATTACCAATCATTTTTCCTGCAGGCGCAACAACATCATTGATTTTTTCACCAAGCGCAGGAGCAACCTTTAGTTCATCGTATTCTAGTCCAAAGGCCAGTGGCAAGGTCCAGCTGGAGATATCGTAAAAAATACTGTCTTTGAATTTCAGTTGCTTATCAAACATCCCCCGGATGACTTTGTATTGGGGCTGATTGAGTGGAATAATATAGCTGGAGCCGGCTTCGAAGATTTTTCCGTTAATGGTTTGCGTACTGGCGACATTATATACTTCAATTTTTTGCCGCTGCGCCATTTCGATGAAATGAAATGATTTTGCTTTGTCTTTCGAGGAGCCGAAGACATATCCTTTGATCGGGTCTTTGGCAGCTTCGGCCATTGCATTCTTATAAAAATCGCGCTGATAGTTGAGTAGTTCCTCACGAAGTTCATTGACGGCTTTCAGTGAGCTCAACATGGTGGTGAAGTGATTTTGGATAGTAAAAGAGAAATGCAGAATGCCATTCGCACTCTCTTGTGCATGACCTCGGGAACTGGCTTGTTCAAATAAAATTCCGATAGCTCCCTGCGCATCCGGATAGGTAGATCCTTTTCCATAATAAAAATCATCATACCCTTCTTGTGTAAAGTAGAGCGATCCAATTTCATCCAGTGCTTTGGCATGATACGCTGCAATCTTACGGGTAAGTTCCTGGTTCTTTTCAGGCGTGATGGGGTTTACACGGGAAGGAACCCCCGGCATAAAAAAGAAGGTAGCATCAGTTCCCTGTTCGTGATGATCGGTAAGTACATTCGGTCTCCATTGTTGATATTTTTTGATCCTCGCCTGCGATTCAGGTAATTGAGCAACAAGCCAATCTCTATTAAGATCGAACCAGTAATGATTGAATCTACCGCCCGGCCAGGCTTCATTGTGCTCATTGTCCAGTGGATCAGCCGAAACCATTTTACTTTTGCGTGAGTTGACCCAACTGGAAAAACGCTGCAACCCATCAGGATTAAAACTTGGGTCGAAAAGAATAACCGTGTTCTCCAAATACTTTTCAATTTCAGGTCCCTGCGCTGCGGCCAGATGGTAGGCCATGATTAGACCGGCATTGGCGCCACTGGCTTCATTTCCATGAATGCTGCATCCGAGATAAAAAACAAGAGGCATATTTTTTACCTCTAACGAAGTGGATTTTGAAGGATCGCTAAGTTGAAGGTGTTGGTTTCGGATGGCTTCAATATTTTGATGATTCCTTGGGGAAGTGATTGTCAACAGGAGCAAGGGACGTGCTTCATAGGTCAGCCCTGTTTGTTCTATTGAGATTCTATCAGAGGCTTTATCCAGCGCATACATATAGTTAACCAGCCTGTCGTGGCTCACATGCCATTCGCCTACCTCATGTCCTATAATGGATTGTGGTGTGGGAATCGTGCCGTCATACTTGGTAGCTGGAGGCAGGTAATAGGAGAGATCTACCTGCGCTTTGGCGGTTAAAATTGAAACTATGGCGAGAATTAAAAAGCTGATGTTTTTTTTCATAGTAGAGGAGATTTGATCTTCCGGTGAAAAATAATTGTTTTTTAGGGTAAGCTCCAAGCATTAAAGTATAAGCGGTTCAGGCGGTTATTATAATGTTAACAAATTGTGCGAAAGATTTAAAATTGGGGCAGTCAAATTGAGAAGCAAAAAGAATACTTTTGCCCGTCTTTTAATGACTTATTAAACATCTAAAATCATATGAGAAAAATTCTACTATTAGTAACATTTCTTGTGTTTGCGGCCTCAGCGTTGTTTGCACAGGGAGTAACAACTGCTGCCATTAGTGGTAAGGCAGTTGATCAGGCGGGATCAGGAATTCCAGGGGCAAACATAGTTGCTACCCACGGTCCTTCGGGAACTACCTATGGCACCGTAACTCAAACAGACGGAAGATTCGCTATACGCAATATGCGGGTCGGTGGTCCATATTCAGTTAAAGTATCATTCATTGGATATAAAGAGGTTTCCTATTCCGAAATTTATTTGAGCTTAGGAGAAACCTCTAATTTATCTACTGTATTAAAAGAAGAGGCTACGGAATTAGAGACACTCATTGTTTCATCAGGGCGCGGAGATGTCTTTAGCTCAGACCGAACTGGTGCTTCAACAAACATTAGTAATCAACAGATTACTCAATTGCCTACCCTAAGTCGTAGTTTCAATGATTACGTGAGAATGACCCCTCAAGCCAACGGAAATAGCTTTGGCGGAAGAAGTGATGGATTCAATAATATTACAGTTGATGGTGCACTGTTTAATAATGCTTTTGGATTATCAGGATCAGTTGGTGGCCAGGCAAATGCACAACCAATCAGCCTAGATGCTGTAGATCAAATTACAACAGCAATTGCACCGTACGATGTTAGTCAGGGAAGTTTTACAGGAGCCGGAATTAATGTTGTCACTCGCAGCGGAACAAATGATGTAACAGGTTCGGTTTATTACTTTAGCCGTAGTCAAAATTTAGTGGGAGACAAAATATCAGGTGTTGAAAATAAGTTTAGTGACTTTGGCTCAAATAATATTGGGTTCCGCATTGGTGGGCCTATTATTAAAGACAAGCTTTTCTTTTTTGCTAACTATGAGAGGGAAAGACAAGATGCACCAGGTACTACCTTCACGGCTTCCCGCAATGGTTCAACAGGCACTACAGTATCACAGGCAGATGGAGCAGCACTGGATGCCCTTTCTACTTTCTTATTTGAAAAGTATGATTATAGTACCGGGCCGTATGAAGGATATAATTTGGAACAGAATAGCGATAAAGCTACATTCAAGCTGGATTGGAATATCAGCACAAATCATAAATTTTCAATAAAGTATAATTATCTTGACTCTTACCGGGATGTTCCGCCAAGTACCAGTGGTGCTATTTCTCCATTTCCCATAGGTCGCAGCCCAAGCCAAACCGGTCTTCCTTATCTTGGTGCATACTATCGAATCAATAACAACTTAAATTCTGTTATTGCAGAATTGAATAGTACATTCGGAAATAAATATTCCAACAAATTTCAAATTGGATATACCGCTTTCCGCGACTTCAGAGAAACACCTAACTCCAGTAGCATTATTCCGCTTGTCGACATTGGCAATGGAGCCGGTCAAAACCTAACCGCTTTCGGATATGAGCCATTTTCTGCCAACAACATTTTGAATTCTAATGTCTTCCAGATATCAGATAATTTTGATATGTATAAAGGTAAGCACACGCTAACTTTTGGTACCTACAATGAGTTTTACAAATTTGAAAATGGTTTTAACCCGTTTTACTTTGGAGGCTATCAGTTCAATACCTTAGCTGACTATTATGCTAGTGCTGGTTATGACCCAGCTACAGGCAATTCAATAACCCCCGTGCTAGGAAGAGTAAGACAATATCAATTTGGATATGCTGCGAATGCGGAAGGCAAGTTCCCTTTGGTGGAGGTTAAAGCTTTTCAACTGGGTTTCTATGCTCAGGATAAATTTGATGTTTCAGACAAATTGAACATTACTTTTGGTTTGCGAGCAGACATTCCAGTAATCAATACAGAAATTGGAAGAAATGACCCTGCAGCAGCTCTCACCTTTGCCGAGGGTCGTCAAATTGAAACTGATAAACTTCAGAAAACATCCCTTCTTTGGTCTCCCAGAATTGGTTTTAACTGGGATGTAAAAGGTGATCGTAGCACTCAGGTGCGCGGTGGATCAGGAATTTTTACCGGACGTGTGCCTTACGTTTGGATATCAAATCAGGCCAGTAACAATGGTATACTGTTTGGTTCCCAGTTCTATAATACAGCGAATGCGACTGCCGCTGGCATAGTTTTTAGCCCTGATATTAATGCTTATAGGCCGGTTGGTGCTGCTGCAGTGGCTCCTGCTGATAATCCAAGCCCATCAGTGACTTATAACCTAGCGGTAACAGATGATAACTTTAAGTTTCCTCAAGTATGGAGAACTAACATTGCAATTGATCAAAAATTACCAGGAGGTATTATTGGATCTTTTGACTTTGCAATCACCAAAGACTTGAATGCTGTTTACCATCAAAACGTCAATCTACCAGACCCTGCAAATACTGCAGCTGGTGCAGATAACCGACCTATCTACTACAAAACTTTTCCAGGTGGTACATCAAACAGTACCGCGAACACTCGCTTAAATGCTAAAGTTACAGATGCAATCTTAATGAGGAATACCAATAAAGGATATAGCTATTTCGTCACAGCTCAATTCAAAAAGAAATTTAACATGGGCTTGGATGTAATGGCGGCCTACACTTATACAGACGCGAATTCGGTTAACGATGGAGGATCTATTGCGCAATCTATCTGGAGAGATCGTCAGGTATCAGGGAATCCCAATGATAATGTTACCGGAAATTTCAATAACTTAGTTCAGCATCGAATTATTACTGCGATTAACTATCGTAAAGAATATCTGAATAGCATGGCAACTAGTATCGGTCTATTCTATTCGTTAGCTCCTTCCGGAAGATTCTCGTACACGTATTCAGGTGATATGAATGGAGATAATTCTGGGGGAGGTGGTAATGATCTTATCTATATTCCGAGAGATCAAAGTGAAGTTGCTTTGCAAAATATCACTAATACTGATGCGACCATTTACACAGCTGCTCAACAATGGGCTGATTTAGATGCTTACATTAATCAGGATGACTATTTGAGTGAAAGAAGGGGGCAGTATGCAGAAAGAAATGGGGCAGTTCAGCCATGGAGAGGGCAATTAGACTTTAGATTATTGCAAGATTTCTTTGTAAAAGTTGGAAACAAGCGCAATACAATTCAGCTTAGTGTCGATATTTTTAATGTTGGAAATTTGATAAGCTCTGATTGGGGTGTGCTTCAAACCCCAAATAGAAGTGCTTTACTTACTTTTAGGGGTTATGATGTCAATAAGGTTCCTCAATTCAACTACCCTTATCTAAATGCTACGGATAAAACCCCGTTGACTTCAACTTTTCGTGATGATTTGGGTTTGATTTCACGTTGGCAGATGCAATTTGGAATTCGTTACATCTTCAATTGATTGGTTTTCGATGTCATTCTTAAAGAGGCCCTCTTAGGGCCTCTTTTCTTTTACAAAAGAATGCCCTACCTTCATTCATGGCCAAAATCTGGATACGGTTATCTATACTGATTTTTCTTGTTTTGGCCACCCCTTCCTGCCGTCAGGCGCCATCAGACGAGGCTTCTTTTGCTACAGAACCTCAGGTAACAATGGACTTGGGTGATATTCGAAAGAAAGGCTACATCGAAGCTTTGGTAGACAATACGTCTGTCAGCTACTTTATTTATAAAGGAGGCGCCATGGGGTATGAGTATGAGTTATTGAAGCGCCTTGCAGATCATTTGAAAGTTGACTTAAAGATTAAACTCATCACCGGTATTGAAGAGGCATTTGATTTACTCAATAGAGGACAAGGAGACATACTCGCTTTTCCATTAACGGTAACAACCGATAGACAACACTACGTAGCCTTTACCAACACTTTCTTCAATACCTGCCAGGTGTTGGTTCAAAAGAAACCGGCCAATTGGCGAATGCAGCCTCCTCAGGTTGTCGAAAGGAAATTGATTCGTAATCCGGTACAATTAATTGGAAAAGAAGTTCATGTCATTAAAGGCTCTTCCTTTCAAAAACGATTGGCGAACCTCTCACAGGAGATTGGCGGTGAAATCATTGTACGGGAAGACAGCGCTCAGGCTGAAACCGAATCACTCATCAGCAAAGTAGCCACCGGAGAAATAAAATATACGGTAACAGATCAAACCCTGGCCATGGTCAATTATTTATACTATCCCAATCTTGATATCAATACAGTCGTGAGTTTACCTCAGCAGATCGCCTGGGCGATGAGAAAAAATTCTCCCATATTATTGGAAGCAACGAATGCATGGCTGGCAGAAATTAAAAAAAGTAGCCTATTGCAGGTAATCTTTAATAAGTATTTTGATAGTCCACGGTCATCGTTGGTGCGAGTCTCCAGTGACTATTCATCCTTAGGCGGAAATAAACTCTCACCCTTTGATGATCAACTAAAAGAGGGAGCCAAAATATTGGATTGGGATTGGCGCTTGTTGGCATCAGTAGTTTATCAGGAGTCCAACTTTGATCCCAAGGTAGAGTCCTGGGTTGGAGCAATAGGATTGATGCAAGTAATGCCGGGTACAGGAAAGCAGTTTGGCTTCGATGATTTATGGGATCCTCATCAGAACATTCGGGCAGGTGTTCAGTTCCTTAAGTTTTTGGATAAACAATGGGCTCATACGGTGACTAATCCTGATGAACGCTTAAAATTTATGCTAGCGTCATACAATGTTGGACTTTCCCATGTTTTGGATGCCCGAAATCTTGCGAAAAAATATGGTAAGAACCCCGTGAAGTGGAGTGGTGAAGTAGAATACATGCTCTTGCAAAAATCCAATCCAAAATACTATCGCGATCCGGTTGCGGTAGCAGGTTACTGTCGTTGTGATGGTCCGGTGAATTATGTGAAGGAAGTGCTGGAAAGGTTTGAGGAGTATAAAGTTCATATCAATTAGTTCAAGATTTAAAGTTCAAAATTATCCTGTCGTCAATTTTGAATCTTGAATTTTCAATTACCCGAGTTGTCTTATAATCTCATCAAAGTTTAAAGAAGTCCAACTAGTCTCAATACCCGGTGTTTTCATCACCTTATCCATAATGACTTTTTGTTTTTGACCTATTTCATACGCTTGTGAATAGCGTATATTCTCGTGGAAGGTAACCATAGAGTAAAGCGGAATCCATTTGTCGGGATAGAGCTCATGTAGTTTAGCTTCAATCTTTTTTCGAAGTAGAAAATCCACATCAGCCACCAAGTCTCGCATTTCGATAAAGTTATCCAATGCGAGTTGAGCTATCGCATCAGCATCGGGCTTGCGCAATTTTTGAAACTCGGGCAAAGTGAGATCCCAATTATCATCATAATGATCAAGAAGCCGGTTTAGAACACTGCAATCTTCAAAGCTGGCGTTCATACCTTGCCCAAAGAAGGGTACAATCCCATGAGCCGCATCTCCGATGAGGAATGTCTTATTTTTTACCCAAGGATAGCACCTGACAGTTACCAAAGAGGAGGTAGGATTATCGCGAAAATCTTCAGCTAGAGTGGGCATGAGTTGAAGCGCATCAGGAAAATTCTTTTCAAAGAAAGCACGGAAGTCTTCGGGTGTTTCCATGCTTGCAAAGGATATTTCACCTTCGAATGGAAAAAACAGTGTACAGGTAAATGTGGCATCCGGATTAGGCAATGCAATGAGCATGAAACTTTCGCGAGGCCAGATATGCAACGCCTTTTTCTCCATCAGAAATTCTCCGTTTGGTCCGGGAGGAATCCGAAGTTCCTTATAGCCGTGCTCAATGTAATGCTGTGAATAATCAAAGCGATCTGAAATTTGAAGACTTCCTCTTACTGCAGAGAATGCCCCATCAGCGCCAACAATTAAATCGGACGGTACGTGCTTTACTCCTCCGTAGTGTTGAAATGATATCTCTGTCTTGTCGAGATTAATCTCCAGACAACGATGGTCAAAGTGAAAATCTACACCGTGCTTTTCTGCCTCCTCCATGAGTACCATGTTTAGTCCTGTTCTGGAAATTGAGTTAATGAACTGTCCCTGCTTTCCGTAGGCTTGAAAAGTGAGATTGCCTGACACATCATGCATCATCCTTCCGTGCATGGGCATGGCATTTTCTTTCAGTTGCTTGGCAAGCCCTACTTCCTCCAAAGCTCTTATTCCTCTGTTGCTCAGGGCGAGATTAATTGATCTTCCCGCTCCCATGATGTGGCTCCGCATATCCGGTCTTCTCTCGTACACACTTACTTTATAACCTCGTTTTATCAGGTAAATGGAAAGTAATGAACCGGCCAATCCTGCCCCAACTATTGTAATATGCTTTTTACTTTTTTCCATACCGTTGATTTACTCAAATTAACATTACCGCTCTTAGTTCACCTATGACAATCATCAGTTTATTCGATAAAAAGCTATTTCAGTAGAGTACTAAGAATCCGGGTGAATTGAAACACCTCCTCAAATGTGTTGTACAAAGGCACCGGAGCAATACGAATGACATCAGGCTCTCTCCAGTCGGCAATAATCCCTTTTTTTGTTAGCGCATTAAAGATTTTTCGTCCATCTTTTTTTATGAGTATTGAAATCTGACAGCCACGCTCGTTTGGATTATTTGGGGTAATAATAGAGAAGTAGTCAGAGTTTGGATCACATTCAGTGAGCAAATAATGAAGATAAGAGCTCAGAAGGAGGCTTTTTTTTCGCAATGCTTTAATTCCAACGTTTTGAAAAATTTCAAGTGAGGCTAGTTGCACTGAACCTGCAAGAATTGGATAGTTGGAAAGCTGCCAACCGTCTGCTCCAGCCATTGGCTTAAAACCTTTTCTCATTTGAAAGCGCTCTTTTTCCTCATGTCCCCACCATCCTGCCAATCGGGGAAGTTCAAAATTGCTTGCGTGACGCTCGTGTATAAAAGCTCCTGCTACACCACCTGGCCCGGAGTTTAAATATTTATAACTGCACCAAACAGCAAAGTCAACTTCGTCCTTATGAAGCTGAAGAGGAACATTACCGATGGCATGAGCTAAATCAAATCCAACCAGAGCTCCGGCCTTGTGACCTGCTTCAGTAATGACCTTGATATTAAAACACTGTCCAGTATAATATTGCACGGCACCAATAATAACCAAAGCAAGTTGATCGCGATGCTCTTCAATTGATTTCACAATATCCTCTGTGCGAAGGGTAAATTCACTTGCACGTGGAGTAAGCTCGATTAATCCAACAATTGGATCTATTCCGTGAAGTTTTAATTGTGACTCAAAAACATATTGATCGGAGGAAAATGCTCCTGCCTCAACAATAATTTTGAAACGTGTTTTTGTTGGGCGGTAGAAGGAAATCATCATCAGATGAAGGTTCACCGTCAATTGATTCATGGAAACAACTTCGATTGGCTTTGCCCCGACAAGATTGGCCAGCGACCTTTTCATGAACTTATGATAGTAGAGCCACGGCCGTTTGGCGTGAAGGTGCCCCTCTACTCCCAGCTTAGCCCAATCTTCTAACTCTTCATTGACTAATTTTTTAGTAGCCTTTGGCTGCAAGCCAAGGGAATTACCGGTAAAATAAAGTGCTGTCTTACCGTTTACTTTGGGGAGGTGAAATTGAGTCCGATAGGATTTCAGAGGATCATTGCGATCCATCCTTTTTGCAAAGGCCAGTGTATTTTCAAATTTAACAGACATGATAAACGATCAGGTAGAGGGTGACTTATTGGCGAGCACTTGTTGGTGGTGATGCTGTACATGGTAGATGGTAAAGTATAGCATCTCCCTTAAGGTAAGCTTACCTAAAAGGGGATGAGGAAGAATCAGCTTATCTAATTGTTCCTCTGAGAAGGAGTCAATTTTTTGATTCAACGATTTGATAAGATCGGTAAGTTGCGTTGTGAGTTTCAAAACCGGTAACGGTTTTTCATTTGGAAGGAAACGACCTGAAGCCTTGCCTCCTGCCTGCAACTTGACATGGTACCTCGCTACCAATTCATCATATTTTCTGGAGGGCCTGTTAGCAGTGCCGAAGAAAATTTTTAAAAAAAAGGAAGGTAGCGTAAGAGCAAAGCGAACGGGTGCTACACTCCTGACAAGATGATCAACTTGTTTAGCAGGACTCCATTTACCTTTATGTGAAATATTAACCTCCTCATGTGTCATTGAATTTAGGCAATCAACAAAGCTCGCATACTGCTTGAGTAGATTTTGTTGCAATTCACTTTTGTTCATGGCCCTCATACAAATCGTGCGTCAGCCTCCATTACAGTACCGCAGTTTTTGCAGGTACGAAATTCTTTCGAGCCATAGAAATCGCGGAAGCGAGGGATGAAATCTTTTTCGATGTTGTTGAGGTGAAATTTATATTCATGAAGCTTGTGATTGCAATTTTCACAAAACCACATCAGGCCATCGTCTTCTTCGGAGGCACGCTTGCACTCAATAACGAGTCCAATGGAGTTAGGCGTCCTTATTGGTGAATGAGGTACTCGGGCTGGCAGTAAAAACATATCTCCTTCATTGAGCGGAATGGCTACAGCTTTTCCTTCTTCTTGTATTTTTACCGTGATGTTACCTTCGAGTTGGTAGTAAAGTTCTTCTGTTTCATTATAATGATAGTCTTTACGTGCATTAGGGCCGGCCACAATCATAACAATATAATCTCCGGCATCAGCATACAGATTCTTATTTCCCACAGGAGGTTTAAGAAGTTCCCTGTTTTCTGTGATCCATTGCTTTAGGTTAAACGGTTTGCGAATCGCCATATTTATAATTTTAGACCATGAAAGTTAATGTTCTTTTATATTTACTAAAAATCGAAGATGGATATAAGTTTGGTAGGCAAAAATGCATTGGTTTGTGGCAGCACACAGGGGATTGGGAAGGCCTCAGCTATTGAATTAGCCCTTTTGGGAGCTTCTGTGACGCTTGTTGCAAGGAATGAGGTGAAATTGAAGCTAGCTATGCAAGAGCTTTCAAGTTCTGCGGGTCAAAAGCACAATTACCTGGTAGCGGATTTCAATTTTATTGATCAACTCAAGGAAGTGGTGGAGAAGTCCGCTAAGAATAAAAACTATCATATATTAATCAATAATACAGGTGGTCCTCCTGCTGGATTGGCCATTGATGCGCAGTTAGAAGATTTTGCTAAAGCGTTTTCCAATCATCTCTTATGCAATCAACTTCTCGTTCAGGCGGTAGTACCGGGGATGAAGAAGTCTGGGTATGGCAGAATTATAAATATTATTTCCACTTCGGTAAAAATCCCAATTCGTGGTCTCGGAGTTTCCAATACCATTCGTGGAGCGGTTGCAAATTGGTCAAAGACCTTGTCACTGGAATTGGCACCCTTCGGAATTACAGTGAATAATGTTTTACCCGGTAGTACGAAAACCGGCCGTATAGATGCAATTATTAAAAGTACTTCTGAGAAAACGGGTAAGTCGCCCGAAAAAGTTCGGGAAGATATGATTGCTGAAATCCCGGCAGGAAGGATGGCTGAGGCAAGTGAGGTGGCAGCAGCTGTTGCTTTTCTGGCATCGCCTGCAGCGGGTTATATTAATGGCACAAACATGCCGGTAGATGGTGGACGAACCGGAAGCTTATAAGAAGGTGCTTACAAATCATGAAGATTGTCATTCTGAGGGAGGTTACAGCCGAAGAATCTACAATTACACCTATGAAAATAGTAGATTCTTCACAGCGTTCAGAATGATGTTGAGATTTTAGGGATACCCTAAAGTATTATTACCTTTGAATTATGATCGCAGAACTTAAAAAAGCCATTGAAAAAGCAGAACAACTTTCTGAGAAGGAGCAGCAAGTAATCGCGCAACTGATCGTTGATGAAATTGGTTGGGAACAAACGCTACGGAATTCTGAGAAACATCTTTCAATAATGGCAAAGGAAGCATTGGAAGAATACAAAAAAGGGGACGCTAAGCCCCTTCAGATTTAAGTCGTGATTTCAGTTACCACAAAGCGATTTCAAAAGTCTTTCGATCAACTTCCATCCACAATAAAGGACAAAGCCAGAAATGCTTTTAAGTTATGGCAGACTGATCCTTACCATCCGACTTTAAGCTTTAAACAAATCTATTCTGAAAAGCAGATTTATTCAGTGAGGATTGGATTAGCCTATCGTGCTCTAGGAGTAATGGAAAATGAAACGCTTGTCTGGTTTTGGATTGGGTCACATGAGGACTATAATAACTTGATTAACCAACTTTAAACGTTGCAAAAAATTCTTAACTATATTAATGGTCAGTTGGTGGAGTCCAATTCACAAAAATATTTGGACAACTACAATCCCTCTGAGGGCAAGGTGTATTCTCTTTTACCAGACTCCGATCAATCAGATGTTAATCAAGCGGTAGCAGCAGCGGAGATAGCCTTCCCCTTGTGGTCAGCTACAACTGCGAGTGTTAGGTCGGCCATTCTTCAACGGGTTGCAGATTTAATTGATCGCGATTTGAATCAATTGGCCTTGGCGGAGAGTGTTGATAATGGTAAGCCCGTAAGCCTTGCCAGAGTGATGGACATTCCTCGTGCCTCAGCTAACATGCGATTCTTTGCTACTGCTATTTTACATACCGAATCAGAATCTCACCTTACTGACGGGGAGGCACTCAATTACACAACGTACTCTCCTCTGGGTGTTGTGGGTTGCATTTCGCCCTGGAATCTTCCATTGTATTTATTCACCTGGAAAATAGCCCCGGCATTAGCAGCAGGGAATACCGTGGTAGCAAAACCTTCAGAGCTTACTCCGATGACTGCCTTTTTATTTTCAAAGTTGTGCATAGAAGCAGGCTTGCCTCCCGGAGTGCTTAATATCGTTCATGGCCTTGGCAACAAAGCAGGGCAGGCTATTATCGAACATCCTTTGATCACGGCCATCTCCTTCACTGGAGGAACGGCTACTGGGAAAAAAATTGCGGCCACAGCAGCACCCATGTTCAAAAAACTATCTCTTGAATTGGGGGGTAAAAACCCCAACATCATTTTTGCGGATTGTGATTTCGAGCAAGCTGTGGCTACTTCTATTAATTCTTCTTTTTCCAACCAGGGGGAGATTTGCCTTTGTGGCTCGCGCATTCTTGTCGAAAAAAGTCTTTACAATAAGTTTGTTGAGGAGTTTGTGAAACGTGTTAAGGCATTAGTAATAGGCGATCCTGAGGAGGAGAAAACGAGAATAGGCGCATTGGTATCCCAAGGTCATCTGAATAAAGTTCTTTCTTACATTGAGCTTGCTCAAAAGGAAGGCGGGAAAATTCTCTGTGGAGGGAAGCAAATAAAGGTATCTGGCCGCTGTAAGAATGGTTATTTTGTGGAGCCAACTGTGATTACGGGATTAGATCAGCAGTGCAGGACTAATCAGGAAGAAATCTTTGGACCGGTGGTGACCATAATGCCTTTTGATACGGAGGAAGAGGCTGTTCAATTTGCCAACGGTACTGCCTACGGACTTTCTGCAACGCTCTGGACAGAAAATTTGAAACGCGCTCATCGTATAGCTCATCAACTTAAGTGTGGAATTATTTGGATAAACTGCTGGCTGCTTCGCGATTTGAGAACTCCTTTTGGAGGAATGAAACAATCAGGCGTGGGAAGAGAGGGTGGCCGGGAGGCCTTGCGGTTTTTTACTGAGGCCAAGAATATTTGCATTAAGCTTTAAGCCATCTTGAGCATCTTCGACATCAATCAGATATTTTTCAAGGTGCTTGACTATTCCATGAGTTACCTTGAATTTTTTAGCGTTATGGCAGGTTTGTTAGCCGTCTGGCTGTCGGCTAAGGCAAACATCTGGAGCTGGCCGATTGGTATTATTAATGTTGCGCTGTCTTTTTTCTTTTATTACCAGATTCAGCTCTATCCGGATATGTTTTTACAAATTTTCTTTTTTGTTACCAACCTGATCGGTTGGTGGCGATGGGCTAATCCAAAACCGGAAGAAAAAGATAACAAGCTTGAGCTGAAAGTAACCTTCATGAAACGCAGGCAATTCATTTTGCTTTTTGTCGGAGGTAGTGGGGGAACATTCCTCATCGGTATGCTCGCCAGCAATCTTCATGATTGGTTTCCTTACCTATTTAATTTACCAAGCTCCTATCCTTATGCCGATTCATTTTTATTTGTGATGAGTATCATAGCTACATTTTTGATGATTCAAAAAAGAATTGAATGCTGGATCATCTGGATTGTTATCGACATTGTGGCTACTATTTTATATTTTAGTAAGGGCGCAAAATTCTTTAGCGTAGAATACCTGGCCTTTACTATTATTGCAGCATTTGGTCTGTGGAATTGGATTCGTGAATACAGCTCCTATGATGTTCAGCCGAATAATCATTAAGTCATTCTTGCCGGCCATGGTATGGTTGATTTTATCAACCATTGCATTTTGCCTACCCGGCAAAGCCTTGCCAGAGGAAGATTGGTTTACTATCGTTCAATTGGATAAATGGATACATATCGTGTTGTTTATTGTTATGATTCTTTTATGGTGTCTACCATTACTTGAAAGGCGGTCTGTTGAACCAATTGGAAATCTATTTATCTTCATTTCAGTAGCTTGGTTAGTCTATGGTGTTGCAATGGAATTCGTTCAGCATTCTTTTATACCGAATCGTTCATTTGATATGGGAGATATAGCTGCCGATGCCATAGGGTGTTTGGTTGGGTTTCTTTTTGTCAGAAGGCAGCAACAGCTGTTGACAAAGTAGTATGAAAAAAGGCCTTGTCATTGGTAAGTTCATGCCCATTCACAAGGGTCATATTGCCTTGATCAATTTTGCGTTGACTCATTGCGATGAGGTAACGATTTCCATGAGTTTTACAGAGCATGATCCCATCCACCGCGACCATCGAATCGGATGGATAAATGAAATATTTCAAGGCAATCCAAAAATTAGTATTCAAGTTATCAAAGATGATTTCGATCAGGAAGAACTTCCATGGAGTGAACGAATAAAGATATGGGTTCCTTTTGTGAAATCAAGATACCCTCATGCCAATGTTATCATAAGTTCTGAAGCATATGGGCCACTTTTAGCGAAAGAGCTTGCAATCAACCATATTTTATTTGATCCTTCACGAATTCGAGTTCCAATATCGGCTACCCAAATCAGAGAAAATCCTTTTCAGTATTGGGATTATATTCCAAAAGAGGTTCGACCTTATTTTGTAAAGAAGATTTGCTTTTATGGTCCGGAAAGCACTGGTAAATCTTTCATGGCCAAGAGAATGGCTGAAGAATATCATACTGAATTTGTTCCGGAAGTGGCTAGAGAAATGGTGAGCTCTAATGACTTTACAGTAGAGGATATTATTAGCATAGGTCAAGCGCAAACGGCTCGTATGTTAGAAAAATTGAAAGACGCCAATAAAATTCTATTTTGTGATTCTGACCTCATCACTACACAGATTTATTCTCATCACTATTTGAAAGAAATACCTCTCGTCTTATATGAATTGGAAAAGCAGATGAGTTATGCTCTCTATTTTCTTTTTGATATCGATACACCTTGGGTGCAAGATGGATTAAGAGACCTCGGCAACCGAAGGGAAGAAATGTTGGTGGTTTTTAGAAACGAATTGGAGAGAAGAGGGATCGCTTATACTCTCGTGAAGGGAAACTGGCTAGAACGAGAACGAATAGTGAAACGCGAAGTTGATAAGCTTTTGTCATAAAAAAAGCCATCTTCCAATCAAGAAGATGGCTTTAATAAAATTGACTCTTTTTACTTAACTCCTACTTCTTGGGGAAATTTGCATCGGCCATTACTTCTTCAATCTGCTTGGTGTGTCGCTCACTGTGGCCTGACAAAAAAAGAATGACCTGATAGGTATCAAGCGTACCAAAGGGAAGAGTCGAGTAGCGGTTGCGTAAATCATCTTGGGTAGCTCTAACATACTCAACATGGCCGTCACGTTTGGCAACAAATTCTTTTACCGCTGCATCGTGTGAGCCGAATTTATTAGATGGTTCAAACACCTCTTGTGTCTTTATTTTGTTAGTGCGATCTGTAATCATGCCCACAATTTGAGCATCAGACATTTTTACTTCGCTGCGCTTGGAGGCATCGGCTGGCTGCTTTAGTGCGCCATCCACCATTCCCCAGATTACACCTTCAGAGATGGCGATATGTTCAGCACATTCGGCAACTGACCATGAAGTGGGGCTGGCTTTGAAGTTTAATTGATCGGAACTTAAGCCTTTAATGCTTTTCAACAAATGCTCTTTTGACTGAGTGAGTTGATCGATAGCAACTTTTCTTTCTTCCGCAGAAAGTGTTGTGTCTGCTGTCTTGAAATTAATCAAGGCCAGAACAGCAAGGGAAAGGATTAGTTTTTTCATAGGTTTTTGGTTTGTTAAGTAGTTGAGCAACATGATATTCTTGAATTTAATTCATTAAGATTACATTTTCATCACTTGTCTTATCTCTACACTTCCGCCAAATTGATAATCCGGGCAGTCTTTGGCCATTTCGATAGCCTCATCATAGTTTTTTGCATTGACTAAGAAAAAGCCACCAATAATATCTTTCCCTTCCACAAAAGGACCATCTGTCACTGTTTTTTTTGGAGTGGTGATGGATTTCCCACCGGGGAGTAATGGCTCTCCTGCGAGATATTTGTTTTCTTTTTTCAACTTCTCAATCCAGGCGTACCACTTTTGCATATGCTCCTGCATATTTTCTGCAGATCCACCGGACATTCCTCCACGAAATAAATACATGAATTTTTCCATAGTTATAACTTTTTAAGTTTTACAATATGTCATTAAGACGATCCAGTTATAAAAGCTGGACAAAATTCTGAAAAGAATTTATGGCTTCATCGCCATCTTTTGCCTGGAATCTCTGACCGGAAGGTTTCTACGCATTTCCGATCCTGCAAGGTGACATAGCAGGTACGCCCATCTTTGCCACCAAAAGCAATGTTGCTCACGTTTTTTCCTTTTAGGCTTACTTCCCTTACTAACTCTCCTTCGGGAGTGACGATGGCAATCTTTCCCTTACCGTACCTTGAGATATAAAGATTCCCTTTCAAATCGCACTTCATGCCATCCAATCCAAAATCTTCAAAACTGATGAATAATTTTTTGTTGCTGATATTTCCTGCCTTGTCCAGGTCGTAAGCCCAAACCTTGCGTTGAACACTTTCATTGACATATAGAGTTTTTTCATCCGGGCTTAACTCTATTCCATTCGTGGTACCCATGTTATCTTCCAGCAGATAAGCATTTTGGTTTGTATCAATTCTCCAAAGTTTACCGGTGCTGGCTTTCCAATTTGGATCGGAGGCAAATAATTGACCGCGCGAGTTGATGCATAGATCGTTGGGTTGATTAAATTGTTCGCTATGATAATAGGTGGAAATGGTTTTGGATTTCTTTTCAACCTTTAGAATGCTATGACCTTTCCAATCGGCAAGAAGAAGATTTTCATTGGCATCGAACATGATTGAATTGGCAATACTTCCAATTGGCAGGGTTACATAAAGACTTGCTTCGCCATTTGGTTTTACGATTCCAATGGTGCCGTCTTGGCTATAGTTGACGACAAAAAGCCTTCCTTTCTTATCAACATTTGGGCCTTCAATATTATCGGAGAAAGTATTTTCTAACGTCAGGTCACGAGACTGATAGTATTGTGCATGAACCTGAAAGTTCAAAAAACTAAATAGAAAAATCAGTATGGTTCTACTATAGGGTATCTCAAAAAACCTAAATTGTTTGTCAAGCTGAACCCGATAGCTATCGGGTCGAAGCTGATTTAGAGAGTTCATACTAGGAAATATGTTTCGACAAGCTCAACATGACAAGGTTTTTAGAGATGTCCTCTATTTCAACACTTCATATTCATCCTCTTCCTATCCGATGTCCTTTCATTGAGTAGAAGAGTATGAATAAGTAGCAAGGCAAAATGCTAACGAAGAAGGCCGCTTGCGGACCCATTTGAGAGGAGAGAAGCGCGTAGATCTGTGGAAGAATCGCGCCACCCGCAATGCCCATAATTAAAATGGCGGAACCTATCTTCGTGAATTTTCCAAGACCATCAATGGCCAACGGAAATATAGAAGGCCACATCAAAGCATTAGCGAACCCGAGCAGGGCGATAAATACAATCGATGTATAACCAGAAGTGAAATAGGCTAGCGCACTAAACAGAATTCCAAACAAAGCTGAGACTGCCAGCGCCTTTTCTTGCTTAATGTATTTGGGAATAGCAATGATACCAAGGATATAGCCCACCACCATTGATCTTAGGGTATAGGAAGTAAAATTTTTAGCCTCATCCAGACTGATGCCAATGGATTTGCCATAAATGCTAATTACATCTCCTGCCATTACTTCTGCTCCTACGTATACAAAAATACAAATAGCACCTAGCATAAGGTGAGGGAACTGGAAAATACTGGTTTTAATTAGACCGTTATTTTCTTTTACATCTTCCTGCGATTCAATTTCAGGAAGCGAGGAATAACGGATCATAATCGCCAGGAGTAAGAGTATGCCCGCCATGATAGCATACGGTAAAATGACACGCTGTGAAAGAGCCTGAAGTAATTGATCTCTAGTTGCTGAGTCAGTTGCTGCATTGATCTGTGTTTCTATTTCTGTCGCTCCTTTCAAAACAATTGCTCCAAGGATTAAAGGACTGATTGCGCCAGCCACTTTATTACAAATACCCATGATGCTGATTCGGCTTGCTGCACTTTCCAATGGACCAATTACAGAGATGTAAGGATTGGAGGCTGTTTGGAGCAAGGACAAACCCATACCCTGAACGAATAAACCGGTAAGAAAAAGTGGAAAAGTTCTGCCCAAGGCAGCAGGAATGAAGAGCAAAGCACCACCCGCCATCACGGCAAGCCCCAAAGACATTCCATTTTTGAATCCGGTGCGTTCAAGAATCATGGAGGATGGAATGGCGAGAAAGAAATAGGCCATATAAAAAGCAAAAGTCACAAGAAGCGCTTGTGCATCGGATTGCAGATCGCAGGCTAGTTTGAGAAATGGGATCAGGGTTCCGTTGAGCCAGGTGACGAAACCAAAAACAAAAAAGAGAATACCAATAATGGTAATCGACATGGCATAACTGGCTGGGCGCTGAGATGAAGACATATGTGGTTTATATTGATGGGTTTTCTGGTCAAAATCCTATTTTTGCCAGCTGGAATAGTTTAAAGTCTTAATTACTGACATTTAATTCATTGAACCAATTGAAAAAGAATCAAAAACTCTCACTGTTAGTAATGGCCGCGGGGATGGGTAGCCGTTATGGAGGCATTAAGCAGATAGATGGCTTTGGTCCCAACGGTGAGACCATCATGGATTATTCCTTGTTTGATGCGCTGCGAACAGGATTTACAAAAGTAGTTTTTGTTGTAAGGGAGGAAATTCTTGAAGCGGTCAAAGAGATGTTTCTGCCCAAGTTGCAGGGCAAAGCAGAAGTTCATTTTGTCATTCAATCTTTGGATAGATTTGTTCCGGTTAAGTTTGGTAAGATTGACCGCAAAAAACCATGGGGTACTACGCACGCGATGCTTTGTGGAAAAGAAGTTATTGATGGTCCTTTTGCTGTAATTAATGCAGATGATTTTTATGGTAAGTCGGCATTTGAATCACTTTCAAAGTTCTTTGAAGCAGCTCCGGAGAATCATCATGCGATGGTTGGTTATACACTAAAGAATGTTTTGTCAGAACATGGAAGTGTTTCCAGAGGAGTCGCAAGGCGTGATAAAGACGGATTTCTTGAGGCAATGACAGAGAGAACTACCATCGTGAGGGAGGGGGATAAAATTATCGCTAAGGAAAAAGAAGGCGATCTTGAACTAAGCCCTATGGCACCGGTATCTATGAATTGTTGGGGCTTTCAAGCAGGTGCGTTTACCTTGGCGGAAAAGATGTTTGTAGATTTTGTTGAGAAGAACCGACAGAATCCTGCAGCTGAGTTTTACATTGCGCTTATGGTAACCGAGTTAATTAATCAAGGCCTTGGTAAGGTAAAAATTCTTGATGGTGGTAAAACGTGGTTTGGTGTTACCTACAAAGAAGATAAGCAGGAAGTATCCGGTAAGATATTATCCTTGGTGAAGGCCGGTGAATATCCTGAAAAACTTTGGACCTAGTTTCCCGTTTCATCCTTTAGTCCTTTTTTTATATTTGAATCTATAACCATATGAAAAAAATAATTTTATTGCTCTCAATACTAATTTCAGGTTTCGGTTATGCACAGGAAGACCCTACAGCTCTCAGGTACGGCAAACAAGTCACTGCATCAAATTTGAAAGAATACCTTTCAATCATTGCTTCTGATGCTTTGGAAGGTCGCAGAACTGGATCACGAGGTCAGAAAATGGCGGCTGCTTTTATTAGCAATCATTTTGAGGAAATCGGTTTGAAGCCACCTCTCAATAATTCTTACTATCAGCCTATCGATCTTTATTCTTCATCCAAGCCTGACATTTACTTAGTGGCAAATGGATTCAGAACTGAAAATAATAGCGAGGTAGCCTACTGGGGATCTTCCGATAGTGGAGGCGAAGTGAAGACGGAGGTTGTCTTTGTTGGGCAAGCAAGAGAATTGGATTACACCAAATTGGATGTCAATGGAAAAGGTGTGATGATTTGGGTTGCAAGCTATGATGCAATAGGAGTAATGCGACAACAGATGGAGCTCGCCATTTTAAAGGGTGCCAAAGTGATTTTTTTTACCTCGGAAGACAAAGATAAGTTTCGGGAAATGGCCAATCAATTGAAAAACTTTTCCGCTTCTGATCGACTAAGTTTGACTAAGCCAGATGCTGGATCTCAACCCGGTATTTTCCTGGTAAGCCCGATGATGACGGAAAAGATATTTGCTGTGACAATCCAAAAACTAAAAAGCGCGGCTTTTGATTCGGGACAAAAAGAATTGGTAAGAAAAGTGAAGAAAGCAACTATTTCCTATAAAGTGGCATTTAACTATGAGACCGTAAAGTCGGAGAATGTGTTGGGTTACCTGGAGGGTACCGATAAGAAAGATGAGTTAATCATAGTCACAGCACATTATGATCATATTGGAATGAATGCCGATGGAGAGGATAAGATTAATAACGGTGCTGATGATGATGGTTCGGGTACCGTTACGGTTATGGAGCTGGCAAAGCTTTTCGCGAAAGCAAAGCAAGAAGGGAATGGCCCCAGAAGAAGTATGCTTTTCATGACGGTGACGGGCGAAGAGGAGGGTCTCTTTGGATCCCAATATTATGTAGAGAATCCCGTTTATCCTCTGGCAAACACGGTAGTCGATTTAAATATTGACATGATTGGTCGTACGGATGCGGAACATAAGGGAAATACGAATTATGTGTATGTCATTGGTTCTGACAAACTCTCAACGGAATTGCATAAACTGAGTGAGAAGACGAATGCCACCTATACGAAGATGAGTTTTGACTATACCTATAACGATGAAAATCATCCGACCAATCTCTATAAGCGATCAGATCATTGGAACTTTGCTAAGAACGGAATACCAATCATTTTTTATTTTGATGGTATTCACGAAGACTATCATCTTCCTTCCGATGAAGTAGATAAGATTGATTTTGATTTATTGACTACACGAGCGCAGTGTGTCTTTTATACCGCGTGGGAGATTGCAAATCAAGAACAGAGAATAGCAGTTGATAAAAAATGATAGTCGTGCAAAGACTGCAAGTCGTAGCACCCCTAACCTCTACTACATAGGTACATTGACATGCCTTTCGGCATGATAAGACGAGCGCACAAGTGGCCCTGACTCCACATATTTCAGACCTCTCTTTAAGCCTTCTTCTTTGTACATGGCAAAAGTATCGGGATGAATAAATTCTGCTACTTCGAGGTGCATTTTTGTAGGCTGCAAGTATTGGCCGAGTGTTAAAATCATCAGGCCATTTTCGACTAAGTCATCTATTGCTTTAAAAACTTCTTCAGCGGTTTCGCCTACACCCAACATGATTCCGGATTTTGTCCGTTTACCTGCTTCGCGAATGCGTTTAATTTCTTCCAAACTCCGCTCATACTTCGCTTGAGGCCGCACCATCCTGTATAATCGTCCTACCGTTTCCATATTATGCGAAACCACTTCCTGCCCACCATCGATCATTCGGTACAGTGCATCCCAGTTTCCCTTTACATCAGGTATCAATGTTTCAATGGTGGTGGTTGGGCTTAGTTTTTTAGTTTCAATTACAGTCTGATACCAAACTTCAGAACCGCGATCTTTCAATTCATCTCGATTGACTGAAGTAATTACGGCATGTTTTACGCCCATTCGTTGAATGGCTTCGGCCACTCGCCTGGGTTCGTCCATATCATACTCCGTAGGACGACCAGTAGCCACGGCACAAAACGTACAGCTGCGTGTGCAGATATTTCCCAGAATCATGAACGTTGCAGTGCCTGCACCCCAACATTCTCCCATGTTCGGACAGTTGCCACTTTCACAAATCGTGTGAAGCTTGTAATGATCAACCAATTTTCTAACCTTCGCATACTCAGGTCCGATTGGAAGCTTCACGCGAAGCCAGTCTGGTTTGCGTCTTTTAGTTTCTTCAGCAGATAAGACGGGGAGTTCAATCATTTTAATTGAATCTTTATGGGGTTGGTTCTGGATATTTTTTAGTAAAGAATCTCTCTACTATAAAAACCATTTACTTACCAATAAGTTCCTTGTATTGTACAGGAGAAAGTAACCCTGAAGGAATTCCTTTTAATTGAACCTTTATCATCCAGCCATTGCCATAAGGATCTGCATTCACTTTTTCCGGACTTGCCTCCAAAGCTGGATTTAGTTCAATCACCTTGCCATTTACCGGCATAAACAAATCGGAAACAGTCTTCACGGCCTCTACCGTTCCAAAAATCTCATGTTCGGCTAGCTCTTGTCCAACCGTGGAAATATCTACATAAACAATATCGCCTAATTCACCCTGAGCAAAATCGGTGATACCAATAGTAGCGATTGTGCCTTCAATTTTAATCCATTCATGATCTTTTGTGTACTGTAGTCCGTCAGGTAGGTTCATTGGCTTAAGTTTTAATTGTGCCCAAAAATAGGGGTAAAATTTTAATTTTTGATACTTGACCTGCAATAAAGACCTAGGCTATTTTGCTGCTATTGGGCGAGGTTGAAAAGGATCTTCGTTCCAACTCGCGTAGTGACTCTGCGATAAGAATTCGTGACAAGAGGGTCATTTTCATTTCGCTCATAGTAAAGCTGCACCGTAAGTTTTTGATTGACAACATAGCTAATATTCGGCCTTAGCTGGAAGTTGATATTTCCATTCGTAATCGTATTTATCTCTTCAATTTTCCGCTGAATCGTGCGATTATCTGAAACACTGACGTTCATACGGAAGGTAACATCATTTTTTAAAGTAATTATTCTACCCTGATCCTTGATGGGTAGTTTCATGTTATTCTTTGTAAAACCAAACTCTACCGACCAATCTTTACTGTTTAACTCGGTGACCTGTGCATTAGAAATGTTTAGCGAAAGGTCGCGCTTGGTTTTATATTCAAATTTTACATTCATCTTGCTCTTTGTGC
Source organism: Bacteroidia bacterium (assembly GCA_031401775.1). Classification (GTDB taxonomy): domain Bacteria; phylum Bacteroidota; class Bacteroidia; order Cytophagales; family Cyclobacteriaceae; genus ELB16-189. Next base: position 26,355 of record JANNRV010000164.1, read on the forward strand.
GAACATTTATTCCAATGAGTGGAGCGAATTGTTCCGAGATCATTACCTGACTAATTACATATACAGGCACTAATTTCCCTTCTGAATTGGTTTGGGTTCCATAAGTGCCATTATTATAATCTTCTACCGGAACATTAAGGGCCACATCACGATATTCCAGTGAATTGGTATAATTAACAACTGAGTAAGATGAGCTGTAGGCATGGTTTAATGTAACGGATTGGAAAACATCGGAAATTGCTTTTATTTTATTAAGTCCTGAAAAATCAACACGCCAGTTGGGCAGAGGAATACTTGGAAAGGGTGAAAGATTAACACGGTCAACGGACTGTCCGGAGTAAGCAGCAATAAAGGCGGGAATTAGCACATCTTGAGATTGAGATTCAAAGGTTTGTCCGGTGACCTGACTGAATCTATCCTTCACAACATCAATATTTTTTTCAAATTGTTGGAATACCGTTGAGTTGGTGCTGGTATTATTTTTGAAAGCGGTGTTTAAAGTGATCGTTGAGATCTTGTAAGAGCCCGTTCTGCTAGGGCTCAATTCTACATAACGAGGATCGACATTTCCAAACTCATCTTTATAGTTCGGATCAAACCGAAAAATTTCCTGGAAAGATGAATTCGCAGTTTTCTTTACATCCAATTGGATTTTAAGATCAGTTGACGGCTCAAGGCTGGCGCGCAAGCTCATATCTTTCGTCTGGTTTTGACTGAAAGGCGTGGTGAGCTTGTCGCTTTTGCTCAACCATTCTTTTTCCACTGCTTTGAATCGGATGTTAGGGTCCTGGCTTCCTAAAATAAAGCCCCATCCCGGTGCAGTTTGAGTCTTATCCATTCCGAATAAATAAGGGCTTGGTGTAAAGCCAGGTAAAATTGTACCCTGTGTAAGGTTATAGGTTCCGCTGATATTACGAACGGACATTACCAATCTTAGCAGACCTTTAAGGGCTCCAAGTTCAGGTGGTTTTTTGACCGTATCAGGTTTTTGCTTTGCTAGTTCTGCCGGAGTGAGTTTGCGTTTAGGCGTATTGATTTCTTTTAAGAATCCAATCTTGTTGTAGAGTTTCACGAAATCGATCCTTCCTGTCAGTCCCTGATCTTGGGTGTTTTGAATAATATTACCAAGCCTAAGACTGTCGTTTTGCCCAACAGGTCCGGCTTTCCACGAATAGCCCACATTGTATCGATAATCGGCACCAAGCCAATTAGTAACAGGAATCTTATCCAGCGGCAAAGTATAGTTGGCGGTTATCGTCTGCTCAAAATTCTTCATCCTACCGAAGCGCTTTAGATTGACGACTATCGAATCTTGCTTTTCCTGAGTATCAATGTCTCCTTCTGGCTCATCGATGATCGCGTTTACTCGAGCATTGTAGTCAAGTGTCAATGCTTTTGATAAGCTCCATCGCGCATTATAAAAGCGATTGAAAACAAAAAATTTCTGATAATTTGCTGATGCTCCAAGCTGGTCTGCATTCCGATAAACAATTTTTCCGAACGACCGGTCCAACTCACCTCGAATAGAGATACTCGTAGGCATGGGATTAAAATTAAAATCTTTTATGAGCTGAAGAAAAGGAGAGGAGAGTACTTTGGATTCTTTGAAGGGCTCAAATCCTTTGAACTTAGGGCTGTATTGCCAGGCTACGGCTCCGCGAATACTTTTTTTGGTATTTTCCACCAGGTTAAAGTTGCTTTGGGTAGCTTCGCTGAATGCATAGGTAAAGGAGAAATTCTCAATATCATAAAGATGTTGATTTGCTTTTGGGTTGACTTTGACTTTGCGCACGTTGGTGAAGTTTATACTTCGCCTGACGGACTTATCTTCAATTATTTTCAGGTAAGCTGATCGTTCATCATCCGTATTAAATGATTTTAATGCTGCCGCGATGCGCAAGTCCGGATTGGCCGGATCAAAATTGGGATTCAGGATAGTAGTTTCATAACTAACGAACATAGGGATTTTTAATCCACTTTTCTTGGGAAGAAGTTTGTCTACATTGATACTTGCCGAGACATCATAGATGGATGTTTCTCCTCGTGCTCGTTCAGAAATCTTTGATTGTACCCCACCATAGCCATAGGTAATCCTTTTAAATGACCCGGTGACATTTCCTAAGTCAGCGAGTTTGGTATTGAGAACGGCATTCATTGCCCAGCCTGCTGTCCGGTCAAATTCCGTCAAGCGTAGTTCATTCGCCCACAGGCAGACGTTGATTGGTCTTATGTCATCGCTTCGGGGATTGCGAACTCCGATCATCATCAATCTTGTCTGACTGAGGTCCGGTCTTCCAAAAATTCTGATCCCGTGTTTTCCTACCTGAGCAGGCCCTGCTTGAGGATACAGTTGCCCTAAAGAAAACCCTTCCCGATCGCGCCTGGCCTTGAGTGCATACAATTCATTCAGATCAATATCGATTTCATTTTCTTCTGGCCATATTACACTTTCATTAGGTTGATAATTTCCCAAAGGAGTAGCCTTTAAGGGCAATTCAATCTCATAATAATTTTCATCAAAGTCAGTACCGAGTCGAAGGAAGCCAACTAACTGATTGTCTTGTAAGTCTTGGCCGTGAGCACTGAGGAACATTTTGATTCTGCCATAGTTGAAAAAATCAAACGAAACATTTTTATAAATGGACCGGGCGTCTCCATCAGGAAGGTCAGTAACACAAAGCTGAACGGCTTGTTCATTTAATCTTCTCTGCACGACTGAAGTATTATCACGATCTCTTCTCAAGGGTGGAACGTAAGGAGGCTTGGCTTCATTGCCTTGTCCGTTTTCTTCCACGTTAACAGTCGAAACAGAGAAGTTATCGAGGTTCGGTTCAAGAGGCTGACTAAAGTTAGATTCTTGGAGGTTGCCTGTATAACGCCTCCAGCGATTGCCTACTGCTCTAAAATTGGCAAATCTTAATACAACAGGCTGTTGAAAACCTGTCATGTACATACGCGCGTAGCGGATGGATTTAAATCCATTAATATCGCCTACCTTATCATCGAATTGTCGTACCGGTATTCGGAATAGATACCACGTTACAGCATCACCGTAGAGTTCATTAGTGATTTGATCTACAATATATTTTTTGCCGGCCTGAAGGTTGCTCGAATTGAGGTCGATGTTATAGGTATAATATTCTTCAAGGTCACTCAGCGTATTGTCTTGATTTAAGTCTTCATTTTCTGGTATGGTAGATCCACTCTTCGCAAAAGGTTCATTGCCTGTAAGTATAGGAGAATTATTTTCATGCCCATTGATGCTCTTATATCGTTCCAGAATTTTAGCATTTTTGGTGTCCAGTTCATCGCCCAAAAAATAAGTAAAGTCATCTGCTGATGGATCCTGATTAACAATAGTTTGAGCGGAAGAAGAATTGATCAAATTGATAAAGCTGGCGAACTTCTGTCGTTCCTTACTATTTCCAACTCCATCAAGTCCTACATCCTGATTTTCACGGGAAGTAGTTGAATTATCAAAGGCATTATTAAGAAATTGCTGATTGGTAACGTAACCCCAATTATTCTCAGTGGCTCCTAAAGCCAAATTACCGTCAGGCGGCAAGCCATTTTCGAAAGCGTGCTTGCCATCTTTCATTAAGTCTTCAGAAAGACTTCCAAGGTGGAAGACCAATTTTCCCCCGGTTGTATTGGATTGGGGTTCGCCTCGCCCATCATCGATTTTTCCATTTTCGGAATTAATGAAAGGATCCATTAGCCAAAATTCTAGATATTCCACATTGGCTTTATCGAAATCTACTTCGGTGCGGATGGCGGTAGTTATACCTGCCCAATTACTTGCTGGGTTCTTTAATGTACCATCAGCATTCAATTCAGTATTATAATTATACGGGCCTCGTTCTTCTGGATAATAGGCCACATCCAGAATCGGTTCATAGAAATTTCCTACATAAGGATCTTTATATGGAAAAATCTCCTGGGGGAGAATAGGCCTCACATAGTGGTTTTCTAAATCTTTAATATCAATGTTACTCGGTTTAAATCGGCTGGATTGCCGATAAAACAAATTATCAACCTGATACCATGCCATCTTTGCTCGCTTATAGCCCGCTTGCACATCGTCTAAAGAGCCAAGCGAAGGATCAAGACTATTGTCTGCAGTCTTTGGCACTGTAGATAATTTCCATCCTACCGGATTTAACACACTGTAAGGCGTTGCGGTATTTTCAAAGTCATCGATAAAGGAAGTTCCTTCACCTTCAACCGTGTTGGATGTGCCTGGCAAAAGTTGAGCCCATTCTGCGTTAAGTGTAACACTGGAGGCTTCCTTGGTTTGAAGAAAGGGTAAAGCATCCACCATCTTTGTGAGGAACCTGCTATTCTTTTTTAGATTGGCATCCACGCCATACTGCAAGTTGCGGGCGGGCTCTGTGCCAATCAAATTTCGCGAGATCAAAGGTCGCTCGTTGTAATAGAGTAATGTTGAGCCGAGATTGATATCCTCATTCAGTTTGTAATCGAAACGTGAACCCAGCAGCGACCTTGTTTGGAAGGCAAAAGGATCTTGCTGTTCGTAAGTGATGCTGATGTTTTTTCCGGAACTAAGTATCCCTTCGTTCAAAATCGTGACCTTACCAAACGTATAGTCAATCGTATAGTCAGTGCCTTCGCGCAGGGGCGTACCACCAGCATACACTTTTACTGAACCCTGAGTAATGTTAAATCCCTGAATAATAATTTCTTTGCCTGATCCGGATTTGAATGAGCCAACTATCCAAAATTTATTCTTCGTTGCAACCAGTTCTGCCTCTGCCTTAGCCGTTCGATAGAGTGTGTCGTAAACATATTTATTTATCAGCCCGCTTCGCAAGGCATCATCTTCTTGTGGGTTGTTGAAAAGATTCCGAAGGGGCTTGTTGAATGGTTCAAGAAAAGGGAAAATAATTAATCCTGTCTCTGGGTTTACCGTGATCTTTTCAACGAAATCAAAGTTCCCATCAGGTTGGGGGTCGTTGTAAGGGTTCAACCGATCAAGTCCAAAAACATTAATCAATTGTTGTGTTCTCGCATAAGTTCCTTCTTGCAATTGCGGGTTGTCAATCCCTGTTTTATCGTCTCGATAAATAACTCGAAGTTGAAATCCTTCCCGGGAAAGTTGACTAACATTCAGATTATAAATATTTTTCATCATCAAATTCCAAGTAGGAATGATCTGGCCTGCTACATCTTTGATACTAATCTTCCGTGGTCTTAGAAGTTTCAAAAAGACAACTTCATCTTCTGGTTTGCTTGAGTAGTCTTCTGTCAATTCTCCTACTTTATAAACCCGACCGTTGTAGGTATATTCATAAGCGATAGCAAGAGCTTCATCATTTTGGAGTTTTCGCTGAAGGGTTACATAGCCAAGTTCTTTGTGGAATGTAAACTCCGTTGCATTAAGTTTACGGGCACTCGTAATTTTTTCAAAATCAAGACCATTGACTAATTTTTGAGTAGGGCCTAATAGATTCTCAATGGCTTCATTGATTCCATCGGAACTCGCAGAAATGCCTTTTAATTTGGAAAAAAGAGAATTAGCATCATTGGATGAAGGATAGGAGGGGATGAGTGGGGGATAGTAATCTTCCCGATACAATTTTTCCGACTCGCCAAGATCCATAAACCCAACAACGTTTCTAAGTGTTTGTGTGTCGTTTTGCCGGTTGAGCAGGTAAACCTCCACACGTGTTATATTGATACCAGAAGTGAGTTGGGGTAGCGTGCTGAGCCATGCTTCAAAATTGTCGCGAAAGAATTGGCCTAAAAAAAAATGTCGATTTTCATCGTAGTTAGAACCTACGATTTCAAAAGGCCTTCCCTGAGCTGTTCCATTGGTGCTTCCTGGAATTTCAATGGATGACTGTTTGCCTCGTTGGGTAGTGGCGATGCTGGTTACAAACAATTTTCCAAATTGCATTTGCGCTTTTACACCAAAAAGATTTTGTGATCCTGTGATTAAACTATTATTTAAGGGGAGACTTACATTTCCTATTTCCAGTTTTTTTAAAATATCTTCTTTAAAACCAGTATACTCCACTTTCAGGTTGTTTTGAAAGTCAAAAGAGTTGTTATTATCAAAGTTGGTTGTGACCTTCAGTTTCTCTCCCACTTTGCCCACTACACTCAAGTTAATTTGTTGATCGAATTCAAACCCACCATTGCGCTGCTGGCGAATAGGGATGGATGGATTTTCAATTTTTTGCCATGAGCCACCAAAGTCGAGCGTGACAAACCCTCTGGGGATTAATTCAACATAGCTGCCACCAAAAATCCGATCAAATACCGGACTGACATAAATTTTTGGTAGGAGATTTTTGCTGGTCACTGCACTTTCACCATCCAAAGCTTTACTTCTGTTTTGCCAGTACTCTTTCCGTATGATCCGATCCTGCTGCTGACTAAATTCCTGAAAGGACATAGAAGAAGTGGGTCTGAAGTTTACCTTTCCGATTTTTTCGAAGATGCTGTAGTTCATCCCTGTATCAATCTGAACATCCAGGTTTAGTGTTTTTGGATCTTTCAGAAATAAGGGCGAGAAGGTAGTGACGTTCGAGAAGGGATCACCGTACCGATCGCGTGGAGAAAAAGTAGGTCTGCGAGAAGGATTGTAGAGTCCGTTCTTTACCGTGTCAGCTTTTTGGCTGTCGGTTGTATCCGTCTCTTGTGCATAAGTGAAACTCGGAGCTAAGCATATTGCTGAAAATATGCCCAGTCCGATGATGAACTGAATCTTCCGTTTTGCTATAATCAATCGTACTCAGGCGTTTTTTAATGCTTGTTTTACCAGCTCTTCCAAGCTAATGGTATTTCCCGATTTTTTCAGGACCGTATCAACGCTTTTTTCGGCCGAAGCCTTATTAATCCCAAGCGTAACCAAGGCGGATAACGCCTCATGGCGCATGGTATTGCGTATTCCTCCGGGAATTCCGGGGGTTTCTTCTGTTGATTCTTTGCGCAGTTTATCCTTCAATTCAAGGATCAGCCGAAGGGCAGTTTTACCACCAATTCCTTTCACAGCCTGTAACGTGGCAGCATCTTCCCTCACGATCGCGGCTTTCAATTCTGCCGGGGGCAAATACGATAAAACTACCATGGCCGTGTTCGGCCCAACTCCGTTAACTGAAATCAAATTTTGAAACATGACTTTCTCTGCTTCATTGGAAAACCCGTAGAGTATGTGGGCATCTTCTCTCACCTGCAGATAAGTAGACAACTTAATATCCTCACGATCTTTAATTTCCGAAAACGTGTTGAGCGATATGTTTACTTGATAGCCAACGCCATTCACCTCCATCACCACAAAGGTGGGTTCCTTATGAACAAGTTTCCCCTTTAAAAAAGCAATCATCTGTTAAAGCCTTGACCTGCTAAGCTATAAAAAAAGGACTAAAACCGCTACGGATAGATGCTTATACACGATCATGCTCTTCATGCAATTGAGCATCTACCACCGCAATGGCAGTCATGTTCACGATCTCACGTATGGAACTCCCAAGCTGAAGGATGTGTACAGGTTTTTTCATGCCCAATAAAATAGGACCGATTGATTCTGCTCCTCCTAGCTCCATTAAAAGTTTATAAGCAATATTACCTGAAGCTAAGTTAGGAAAGATTAAAATATTGGGCTGTTCTTTAGCGAGCTCACTGAAAGGATAGACCTCACGCTGAAGTTCAACATTCAAAGCAACATTGGCTTGGATATCTCCTTCAATGATTAAGTCCGGATTTTTTGCTTTAGATTTCTTTACTGCCTCACGTGTTTTCTCGGGAATTTCTCCTTGACTGGATCCGAAATTGGAGTAGGATAATACAGCCACTCTTGGCACCACATCAAAGACTTTGGCACCGCGTGTGGCAAGGCTGATGATTCCTACCAGTTCGTCTGCAGTAGGGTCAACATTGACAGTACAATCGGCAAAAAAGAAGTTGCCTTTTTTGGTAAGCATGATGTACATACCGGCTACGCGTTCTACTCCTTTGCCCATTCCGATAATTTGCAGCGAGGGGAGTATGGTCTTTGGGTAGTCCCGGGTAAGTCCTGAGATCAGAGCATCAGCTTCTCCAAACTCAACCATCATAGCGCCAAACGCATTGCGATCACGAATCTGGCGCTGTGCATCGGCTATCGTTATCCCTTTTCGTTTTCTCTTTTCATAGTATGCCTTCTCATACCGTTCGGTCATTTCTTTTTCTTCGCGGGGGTCAATGATTTTGCAATCGTTCAATTCGAGGCTATGCTCCACAATAAGTCGTTCAATCTCTTTTCGACTCCCCAATAAAATTGGATAAGCAATTTTTTCATCCTGAATAACCTGAGCGGCTTTAAGTATTTTATGATGATCCGCTTCTGCAAAGACAACGCGCTTTGGATTTTTCTTGGCACGTTCAATAATTCTGGAAGTGAGTTTCTCATCAATACCAATGCGTTTCAGCAGATCCTGATGGTACTTACCCCAATCAGTGATCGGATGTTTTGCCATTCCCGAATCCATGGCTGCTTTGGCAACAGCAGGAGAAATGGTTGTTATTAATCGTGGATCGAGTGGCTTGGGTATAAGATATTCTCTTCCGAACTGAATTTTGTTGGTATCGTAAGCTTTAATAACAATATCGGGGACAGGTTCTTTGGCAAGGCTGGCAATCGCTTTAACGGCAGCCAACTTCATTTCTTCATTTATCTCCGTAGCCCGCACATCCAGTGCTCCTCGAAAAATATAAGGGAAACCTAAAACATTATTTACCTGGTTTGGATGATCAGAGCGTCCTGTAGCCATAATCAGATCAGGTCGTGTCTTGGTAGCAAGATCATAGGCAATTTCAGGATTGGGATTTGCCAATGCAAAGACAATGGGATCTTTGGCCATCGCCAGAATATCTTCGGGCCGGAGTATGTCTGCCTTGGAAAGGCCTACAAAAACGTCAGCTCCTTTAATAGCTTCCTGAAGTGTCTTTACATTTTTGGAAGTAGCAAATTCTGCTTTAATGGAATCTAAATCTGTTCTATCTTTTCGGATCACGCCTTTGCTGTCGAACATGATCAGGTTCTCCTGCTTTAGACCGAGCGAGAAATACAATCGAGTGCAAGTGACGGCAGCAGCACCTGCTCCGTTGACTACTACTTTAATCTCTTCAATTTTTTTCTTGACAATTTCTAATCCATTAAGCAGTGCAGCGCTGGAAATAATGGCGGTCCCATGTTGATCATCATGCATGATGGGGATGTTCATCTTTTTCTTCAACTCCATTTCGATCTTAAAACATTCAGGAGCCTTGATATCTTCCAGATTGATACCCCCGAAAGTAGGTTCTAATGATTTTACAATTTTGATAAACTCATCAGGATCTTCTTCATCAATTTCAATGTCAAAGACATCAATGCCTGCAAATTTTTTAAAGAGCACACCTTTCCCCTCCATCACCGGCTTAGATGCTTCGGGTCCGATATTACCCAGACCCAAAACGGCCGTGCCATTGGTAATAACCGCGACCAGATTTCCTTTGGCTGTGTATTTATAGACATCATCCTTATTGGCAGCAATCTCTTTGCAAGGTTCTGCTACACCGGGAGAGTAGGCGAGCGCCAGATCCATTTGTGAGCTTAGCTGCTTAGTGGGAACTACTTCAATCTTACCCGGCTGACCCTGCATGTGATAATTGAGGGCATCTTGTTTTCTTATCTTAATTGACATAAGGCGTTACGGTAAAAGGGGATGAAATTTAAGATATAAAGTCAATAGTCCATAGCCTATTGACAATGAAATCAGCCAAAACAAAGCTTTTGAAATGAAAAATTGGCTACGATCCGATTTTGGATAACTCCGAACTGATTTTGAAGGTGAATAGAATAGCCTCTAGTTCACGCATGATCTCCCGTTGAGTTTTACCGGGGCTAAAGGTGAATCCTTCAATGTAATAGAAGACACCTTTCGGTTCATCGACCAATGCATATCCTATAAATGGGCCGCCCATGGATTTATTGTTGGTGCGCCATAATCCCCGCATCTCCATCGCATAATGACCATTGAAAGTTATGGGTGTCGTGGTCACTGGTAAAAAAGGTATCGTAGTCTCTGTCATCAAATAAGAGTCCACCATTTCAGGATCTTCAAATAAATATTTTTTACAGATCTGATCACGAAACTTAATTAAGCTATCTGACTTGAACTGATCTTGGGAACGATAAGCCTTTCGAGCAATGAAGATGTCTTTATCATCTTTGGGGTTGACTTGGCGTATCCAAAGAAATTCTTTATTCTTATCCGCAAGCCTGTATCCGAAAGGTGCTTTAAGATCGCATTTAAAGTTCTTCTGTAAAAAATCGCTAACACCTTTAACTTGCCCTGCTTTTAATAGCGAATTAGTAAGTCTCGCTTTTTCAGTTTTATTAAAATAGTCGACCAGTTGTTTGCCGTTTTTATTAATATTTCGAATGAGTTCTTCTTGTGTTTCTCCAAAGAGGTACATCACCTCCTGCCCCTTGGCAAAAACATTGGGAACGGTCCGCACAAAAAAACCGGAATCTGATTTAATTTTTTCTATTGATTCTTTCGTAAAAAGATTTTTGATGTAAGCAGCACCGGAAGAACGTTGATCCAGTGAAACGGCAAAGATTAAATTTCTCCGTTGCTTTAGGACAAAATTTAGTTTGCGGGGGTCTATCCAATTGACATGGAAAATAGATTCAGCTCTGGGAAGACCAGCCATCTCAGCGTTAAAAATGGCATTAAGCGCATCGCCTAATGGGCCCTTTCGTTGGGTAGAATCGATAATAATAAACATATCTCCCGGCCGGCCGGAAGCACTGGGCAAATTGGCCCCATCTTTTTCGTCTGAACTGCACGAGGAAAAAAATAGAATTGAAAAAAAAAGGGTAACGAATATTTTAAGGGATGTCATAGTCTAGTTATAATCCTTACCTATCCAATTGGTCACGCATTCTGTACACTGAATTACCCAACAATAAGTTTTTGACCGGGTTGCAATTTGTTGGTCTTGAGATTATTCAGGTTTCTTATTTTTTCAATGGTAAGGCCTTGAAATTTATTGGAGATATCCCACAGCGTATCTCCGGGCTGAACAATATAAATTTTGGAATCAGATGAGGGTTGAAATAATTGTTTAGAAGAGGAATTATTAGCTATGACTTTTGCAGAAGGCAGCATCCAAATGCTTAGTCGTTGGCCGGGATGGATAAGGTTTTTCTGAAGATTATTCCATTTTTTTAGATCTTCAATACGAACATGATGACGTTGCGCAATCACACCTAAGGCATCTCCGTTTCTTACTTGATAAATGACCAATTCGCGGCCATAGGTACTTCCTGTGGTAGTCTTCGCGAGCATTTCCAAATCCTTCCTTCCTACTTTTGAAGCCGAATCCAAAATTGAAACGCGGTTTTGGTCCAATACTTTTTTTGCAACCCGAGGAATCCTTAATACAAATACCTTTCCATCAGGAATTGCGTTTCGTTGGACGGCAGGATTTAGCTTTTGCAAATCCTCAGTGCAGGTGCCCGTAAGCTTCGCAAATGTTTCAAAGTGCAAGAATTGTTTTACCAAGAGTGTGTCATGAGGAAGAATTTCTTCTTTAGCTGTTTCAAAGATGTTGTGTTCTTCTGCATGATTAACAGCATAAATCATGGCCACATATTGAGGGAGATAGGCGCGTGTTTCGCTCGGTAAGTAATTATAGATTTCCCAGAAAGTTTTTTTATAGCCAGATCTGCGAATGGCTTTACGCACTGTTCCGGGGCCAGAATTATAAGCAGCCAGAGCGAGTTCCCAATTTTTGAAAATAGAATGCAGTTGACTCAAGTAGCGACAAGCAGCTTCTGTAGATTTTTCAGGATCCATACGATCATCCATATACCAATCGCTTTGCAAATTAAAATAGCGACCTGTTCCTGACATGAATTGCCAAAGGCCAACGGCCCGTGCTCGCGAGGTGGCCCGTGGATTCAACCCGGATTCGATAATAGATAAGTATTTAAGCTCATCCGGTAGATTATACTTGGCCAGGTATTTTTCAAATAAGGGAAAATACAAATCTTTTCTCCGTAAGACCATCCGGGTATACTCACGATCTTTTATCGTAAAATAGTTAATGAAGCCATGTACTTTATCATTGTACTCTAATGGAATTGTTCCTTGAAGACAACTCAATCGATCAGCAATTAATTCTGGAGTATCATCGGCAGGGATATACTCCAAATCAAAAGGAGCAATAAAATCCAATGTATCCTGTTGAAAGGCTAACTCTTCTGAAGCCGGGGTAAGCGTTAGTGTGTCGGCAAACTGTTCTACCTGCGCCCACCCGCAGGAGGTAAGTGCCATCGTTAAGCCCGCAAAAAGAGATTTTCTCATGAAATGATTCAATTCAACCGCATTAACATATCCGAAAACTTAAAAAGTTTCTCCTCCTCAAAATCATCTGCGATTACCTGTAAGCCAATAGGCATTCCTTCATCATCTTTGCCGCAAGGTATTGATATTCCGGGTACACCCGCCACATTGGCCTGAACTGAATACAGATCGGCCAGGTACATCTCCAAAGGATTGTTAGTATGTTCCCCAATTTTAAATGCTGTTGTTGGGGCAGTTGGCATAAGCAAAAAGTCATACTTCTGAAAAACCTCCTTTGTCTTTTCGCGAATCAGTCTTCTCACTTTCTGAGCTTTTGTATAATAAGCATCATAATAACTGGCACTTAATACAAATGTTCCAAGCAAAATCCTTCGCTGCACCTCTTTACCAAACGCTTCGGCCCTGGTTTTCTTATAAAGCGATGGAAGATCGTGGGTTTCCTTACTACGATAACCATATCGCACACCATCAAATCGCGATAAATTTGAGCTTGCCTCAGCTGTGGCTAAGATATAGTAGGTAGGAAGTATGTATTCCAGCAGGGGAAAATCAATCTCCTCTACGGTGTGGCCATCCTCTTTGATTTTTGTGATTTTATGGGCGATCGCATCTTTAATTTCTCGCTGCAAACTGGTTGAGTCCAACGTCTCTCGTATGCAGGCCACTTTATATTTCTTGACATTCCTACTTGTCAATGACTTTGAATAAGACGGAACTACTTTTTGTGAAACTGTGCTATCAAAATCATCGGCACCGGCAATTACTTCAAGCACAAGTGCTATATCTTCAAGGCTCTTTGAAAAAACACCAATACAATCAAAGGATGATCCATAGGCGATCAAACCGAATCGGGAGATTCTGGAGTAAGAAGGCTTAAAACCTATTACACCACAAAAAGAGGCAGGCTGCCTTACCGATCCGCCCGTATCTGATCCAAGTGAGACTTTACACATGTCGGCCATAACAGCAACAGCAGATCCCCCGGATGAACCACCTGATACACGTGTGTTATCGATATCATTTAGAACGGGGCCAAATGCTGAGTTTTCATTGGACGAGCCCATGGCAAACTCATCGCAGTTCTGCCTTCCAATGATAATGGCATCTTCATCCAACAATCGCTGAACGGCTGTCGCAGTAAACTGTGAATTGAAACCCTCGAGGATACGACTGCCACCTTGAAGAGGATGGTCTTTATAGGCAAGGACATCTTTGAGACCTACAACTAGTCCGGCCAGCTTTCCAGCAGTGCCTGTTTTAATTTTTTCATCTATCGCTGCAGCTCGCGCCAGCGCCTCTTCTTCGTACACATTCAAAAAGGCATTCAGGTGTATTTTTTTGCTGATGTTTGAGAGGTGAAATTTGACGAGGTCTATGCAGCGAAGCTTCCCATTCTTAAGATCAATCCGGATTTCACTAAAATGAGAATAGGAGCCTGACACTATTTGGCGTCATCAATTTTGGGCACTTCCTTACCCGCCTCATCGACTTCTTTTTTCACGTCTTTCACAGCATCTTTAAATTCGCGGATGCCCTTTCCTAATCCTTTGGCAAATTCCGGGATTTTTTTGGCTCCAAAGAATACCAACACAAAAATTCCGATAATAAACCACTCCATCCCGCTAGGCATTCCAAACAATAGTATTGCGCTCATGATCATTTAATTTATCCTGTAAAGATAAGGATTTCTACGTTTACCTTAAAACCATGGAATTTCGGCCATCTCAGCTTGTATAAGCCCCGGTGAAGTATCCAGAATTTTCAGCATGCTTTCAATTCTGTATAACCCTTTTGATGAACTTTCGTTTCGCTAAATACACAAGATTCAAAATGTAATTCTCCATTGCTGAGGTCAATATTTTAGATACTGAGCTCTTCTTTTTTATAGATTTGATTACTTTAATGTTAAATGAAAAGATTTTACATCCTTTTTCTTGTCCTCCATTGCTCAGGGCTGCTTTTCGGTCAGGGCGGTAACATTAGGGGCCAAATCATTGACGCCCAAACGAATGAGTCCCTGCCTTATGCCAATATTTTTATTAACAATACGACTATTGGCACGGCCACGGATGTAAATGGTGATTTCATAGTTAAGGATGTGCCAAATGGTGTCTCTGAATTAGTCATCTCTTATGTTGGTTATCAACTCACCCAATTTAAGGTAGAGCTTATTGATAAGGACGTTGACATTGGAACTATTGCCATTGAACAACTCAAACAGCAATTGAATAATGTTGAGGTTAAGGGAACGAGAGACAAGGCATGGGAAAAGCAATTGAAAAAATTTGAAAAGATTTTTTTGGGAGAAGATCAAGCGGCCGCGTCTTGCAAAATTCTCAATCCCTGGGTCATTGACTTTGCAGAGGGGGAGGAAAAAACTCTGACAGCAAGGGCAGGCGTACCGATTCAGATCAATAACATGGCGTTGGGGTATAAGGTTAATTTTTATCTTAAAGACTTTATCGCCAACAGTAAAGGTTACGTAATTTCTGGCAATGTTCGATTCGAAGAGATGATTACCACTAACGCGGCAGAAGCATTGGCATGGGTGCAAAACCGCAAGAACTCTTATATTCGATCCGACCGACATTTATTTAAAGCCATTATAGAAAATAAAATTAGAGATGAAGGCTTATACCTCTATGTGGATATTCCCGGTGTAAGTAACACATCGCTACGATCACCCTATTTCTATACTGACTTGAACAAAAAGATTATGCCTTGTGACACCACAGATATAGTGACTAAAGAGCCGAGTCGAAATGCATTTAAAATTACCTTGAATGGCCGAATTGAAATACATAATCAAAATGACTATGCACGGGTGAGAACCTTTCGTGACATCCCTTATTCAGTAAGCTGGATAGAATTCAGAAATGGATTCGTATTAGTCAATAAAGATGGAATTGCACTCAACCCGGGTGATGTAACTACTTCTGGTGACATGAATGCCGATCGTGTGGCGAGGATGCTACCTTTAGATTACTTGCCTGGTAAATTGGTTGTAGTGAAGAGGCCTACGGAAGTTGACATCTCCCACCTTTATGAGAAATTATATATTCAAACTGACAAGCCCTATTACTATCCGGGCGAACCACTTTGGTTTAGTGGTTTTGTTAATTATCATGATCAAACCTTTAGAGATTCCTTAAGTCGTGTAGCACATGTAGAGTTGATTGCTCCGGGGAAAAAAATTCTTTTCTCAAGGAAATTAAAGATTGACAGTGGCTTTGTCAAGGGAGACTTCATTCTCCCCGACACAATCAGGTCTGGTAATTATTATTTACGTGCTTACACCAATCTGGAGCGAAATTTTGGCGAGGAATATTTATTTCTCAAGCGCATCCCTGTCGTTGGTCCAACAGATCAGGTTGATCTTAACCTTGCGATATCTGAAACAAGGCAAGACAACTTCCTCAAAATTTCCGCCAACAAACCTCAATATCAAAAGAGAGAGAAGATTAAGTTGAGTCTTAGTGTGAACGATAGCTTGGGCAACCCACTTGCCGCTGTTTTATCTGTATCGGTGACGGATGCTAAACAGGTAGTTCCCCTTGATGAAGTGAGAACAATAAAAGAGCTTTTTCCTTTTGTAGAAGCAAGACTGGATCGTAAGACAAGTTCACTAAAGTATCCTGTTGAATTTGGCATTGGATTTAGAGGTCAATTTTTTAATGACAAAGGAAAGCCGGAAAAAACAGTATTGAATGTCGTAGAATGGCAACTAAGAAATATGAACTTGATTGAAACCACCTCCGATGGATTCTTTGCTGAAGACGGTATGAATTTTTATGATAGCGTGGAATTCGCTTTTCAAGCCCTTAATATAAAGAATAAGGCATATGGAAGGGTTGTACTTAAAAAGGAAGATATAGCCACTATGTATTTCGAAGAATCCGATACCCGCCTTAAAGTTTTAAAAACATCAAGTCGTCAACGTATTTTTTCTGATTACGAAGTTCCCAAAGATGTAATTATGCTCAAAGCGATTACGGTAAAAGATAAGAGAGAATCAAATCCTTCTGAATCAAGGCCGTATGGTAAGGCAGATTATATTCTTCAGGCAAAGGATTTGATGACAGCAAGCAATAATCTTTTTCTTATCCTTCCGGGGAAAGTCCCCGGCTTAGTCATCAATGAAGTTAATGGCGCCAATGGCATTGAATACATTGTACGAATAGGGCGTGCCAGTGGATTGACTGTACAAAGTGGTAGCGAACCGTTGATTATGGTAAACGATGCACCTATGAGTGGGAGAGCCGGTGACATACTGCAACGGATAGATGTAGCCACCATAGAAACAATAGAAGTTTTTACGGGTATCAACGTATTGTTTGGCGGTGCAGGGGTGAATGGTATTATATCCATTTATACAAAGAAAGACATCAAGGAAAATAGGAATCAAAAGAAAACCTTTCAAAGCATCGGAATTCAAGGATATTCAAGACCAAGGTTTTTCAGTGCCCCCAATTATGAGGATACGTATTCAGATAATACGCGTACTGACTATCGATCTACCCTTTATTGGAATCCAATCGTTAAAACTAGTCCAACAACCGGTTTGGCTTCAATTGAGTTCTTTGCAGCAGATTTACAAACACGATATAGAGTTATAGTAGAAGGTGTAACTCAACAGAATGTCCCCGTCCGTGGAGAATATTACATCAAGATAGAGACCCCTTGAGCCATGGCAGATAATTTGAACCGTTAATTTTTTAACCAGGTCTGCGGATCAAGGGCGACTGTATTTTTTCTAATTTGAAATCTTAACTCGGAAACGCCATCGCTGTTTATGTGTACCTGACCTATTTCCTGGTTGAGGGTCACTTTTTGTCCTTTTTTCACAAGCACATCTTTTAGTCCAGAATAAACAGTAAAATACTCACCATGGCTTAAAATCACGGACGTTCCAATCGATGGAATAAAGGCAACGGCTCGCACCTCACCTTCAAATATGCATTTGACCTTTTCCTCTTGTTTGGTTTGGATATTGATTCCATCGTTTTGGAGGACGATGCCTTTCAACACAGGGTGTTCCTGTCTTCCGAATTTCTGAGAGACAAAACCTGAAACCGGCCAGGGGAATTTCGATCGATTTTCTTCAAACGAAGAGGATAGCATTACGGAAGGTGCTGCCTCCACTATTTTCTTATTAGCTTTTGCTTTTGCCTCCCGCTCTCTGGTTTCGCGCGCAGCGCGTTCTATTTCTTCTCGAATGATATCATTGATTAATTTATCCAGTACCGCAATGGCTTTCCTCGTTTCATCTAAATCCTTCTTAAGTAGCTTCTCTTCCTTCTCCAAGGATTTTACAATTTCCTTTTGCTTCTGCTTAAGGCCGGTAAGATTATTGCTCTCACGGATTTCTTCATTCAAGAGTTTACTTTTATTTCCTTTAATGATTTCTGTTTGCTTAACTTGTTCGCCCAGGACTTGCTGCACTTTGGTAATGGCTTCTGCCTGCTCCTTTCGTGCGTTGCTATATTGTTCCATGTACTTTAATCGCATGAGTAATTGATCAAAGTTTTTAGAGGAGAAAAGAAACATGAGCTTGTCTGCTTTGCCGCTAGCTTTCTGTGCAGAGAAAAGCATAGAGGAATATTCTTCCTTTAGCTTATCCACATCTTCTTGGAGGGCATCAATAATTTGATTGTTTTCGTCAATATCAGTATCCAGAAAACTGATTTCATTTTTTACGGACTGAATCAAATTTTCCTGTTGACGAATACGTTGATTCAACGCAGTGAGTTCGCCCAATGAATTATTTTTTTGTTGGGCGGTTTCTGTAATGATTTTCTCCGTCTCAAGAATTTTTAAGAGATTCTGTTGTTTTTCTTTTTGAAGTTGGCTTTTTGTTTTTTGAGCGCAGACGGAAGAGAATGTCCCCAGAAGAAGGCAAGAGACTAATAATAGCAAATGAAACTTATGATAGCGCATTTCTTCAGTTTCCTTTAGCGCGGGGCCCTACCTGCGTTGGTATCGCTTGGGTATATTGAAAGGGAACTTTAATTCCTTGTCACCAACTTCTGCCTTAGTGTATTCTAGTGTGATGGTGGTATTAAAAATTCCAGCAATGGTTTTATAAAAAGCACTGATTACTCCGTTATAGGGAAAGGTCTTATCACTCACCGGTTGAAAATTGGAATAGTTGATGGAAAGGGAGTTAGTGCTGGTGGCTTCTGAAAGTTCAACTTTTTCCAATTTTTTACTGAGAGGATTAATATAATTCTTTACATAAACAGTGCCTTGCTTTTGGTCCAGAACATCAAAATTGTTTACTGAAAGAATTTTATCAGTAGAGTCCCTTGGCATAATCAAATTTCCCAGAACCGCTGCCTGAACCACATTGTAATCAATCTTGAAGTTGAAGCGCTTAGTAAGTTCCGTGTATTCAAAAACATAGTATTCTTTATCCACAGTACTTATGATGGTAATGGAATCTTTATTGATGAGCGCTTTGCCTCCTTGCACACCAATGACCGATAATGTCATCCAGATCACACTGTCTTTGCGAATGCGGATGTTGGCTTTCACCTCGCGTTCTTTTTTGTCGTCTTTATAATTTAGTCTGGCCTTGCCGTGGAAATATTCAAAGTCGATCTCTTCAATGGTCAGCGTCTTGGGAGGTAAAGGAACTAAGGGCACAATTTTTTTGCCACAGGATTGCAGGAGCATGACAAAACATAAAATGATGATTAAAGCCTTTTGGTGCATTCGGTGCAAGATACAGTCACTTCCTTAACAAATCAATAGAGCGTTCTGTTGGCAATTTTTTTGTCAATCAGGGCATTTCCGCTATCCATTGACTTTGATTTTTGCCATTGAGTGACGGCACCGTCTATATCTCCCAACTTAAACAAAATATCTCCATAGTGCTCAAAATGAGTAGCACTTCCCCGACCTCCACTGATTGCCCGTTCCATCACTTTTCTGGCCTCTCTGTATTTCTCTCTATTATAGAGTACCCATGAGTAAGTGTCCAGATAAGAAGAATTGTCCGGATTGCTCTTAATCAATTGGGCGGACATTTTTTCGGCCTTTTCAAGATTCTCTTTGCGCAGCGCGAGGTAGTAGCTGTAATTATTCAACACAAAACTATTGTTTGGATTAAAGGCCAAAGCGTCATCGTAGGCTTTGTCTGATTTTTGATATTCTTTAAGTCCATTGTAAGCATCCCCCAGCATTCCATTAATCTCGGCAACGAAACTATCATTGGAAGCTGATAATCTTTTAGCCTGCTCTAGTGCCGAAACAGCCTCTTTGTAATTTTTCTTTCTGAATTGTCCATAGCCATTAAAGTAATAAAGCATTCCATGGTTGGGGAATATCTCCAGGCCTCGTTCTGCATGCACAATCAGGCTGTCAAACTGATTCAATTGCGAATCAAGGAAAAGAAGATTCTGCCAGGTTTCAAAACTGGTGGCACCGGCTTCAATGGCCATAAGGTATTCTCGCTGAGCTTGCGGTTCTTTCCGCAAGGTCATGAAAAGATCTCCGCCCACCATGTGTACATTGGAATCGAAAGGGTATAAGCTTGCCAATTTCTCCCACAGCATTACAGTAAACGATTCTAGATTGGGATCAGAGATATTCTTACTCCGATTCTGACTTAAAACTGCATTATAGGTTCCCACAATGATCACCTTGCTGGTTACATCTACCGAAGTATCATTGAAAACACTTTCCATGAGATTTCTGGATTTTTCTTCCTGTCCATTATCCCGATAGAGCCCAGCGAGCAGCATTCTGGCGTTGCCTTTCTCCGGATTTTTCGTAAGATATTTTTCGATGTAGGTTATTGCTTTTTGGGTTTGCTTATACTGTGAAAGTGTTTCTGCAAAACCCATTACATATCGTTCCTCCTCAGGAAAGGCATCAATTAGTTTTTCACCTTCCTGAATGGCTTCATTGAGTTTCCCTTTCTCCAAATACAAGCGTTGTTTCTGTAAGGAAGAGACTTCATTTATACCCAAAATACTCTCCGCTCGATTGTACACATTAATGGCCTCGTCAGGTTTTTTATCATATTGATAGAGGGCGGCCAGTTCGTAGAGGTAGTCATCGGTGCCTTTTACCTCTTTCATCATCGTTTCCAAAGCCTGTTCTGCCTTTGCAAAATTGTTCAGCCCGGAGTAAATTGAAGAAGCCAGGATATAAAAATATTTATTCTTTTTCTCAAGCCTCAAGGCATTGTCGATACTGACAGCGGCTTTCCGCAGATCTTCTTCTTTGGTTCCCTTTGAAAGGATTTCGGCAATTTTATAATAGACAGCACCATTTTCCGGATTGAGTTCCAGTGTCCGCTGAAAATAGACGAGGGCTTTGGTATAATCCTCAAGAATGAAAAACTTTTCCCCTTCAATAAAGAAGAATTCCGCTTCGCGGAGTCGGGCATCGGAAGGTTTTGTCTCAACCTGTTTCCGTTTGCGATCCCGTTGGGCAAAGGAAGGAAGCGTAGCCACCAAATAGAGCGCAACAAGCAAAGCGGTGATATATTTAATACTTGGATTTTTCAATTCGCGAAAAGTCAAATAGTGCTGTAATCTCCAAGACTTAGGTCTTCGGATTTTCCTTCAAAATTAACGAAATTCCCTAAAAGACTATTGTCCAGAATGGCCCTGTTCAAGATGCAATTTTTTTGAATAATCGAATTGGTGACACGACTGTTCATTATTTTGGTTGATTCGCCAATGGAAACGTGTGGTCCTATTACTGAATTTTCGATCACTACATGTTGATCAATAAATACAGGTGGAAGTATAACACTGTTAATAATTTTTGCACTTGGCGAAACGAGATTTTGATCTTTAATAAATTCCAGGTAACGCTGATTAGTTTGTACCATATTATCCTTATTGCCACAATCGAGCCATTCTTGAACCTGTCCAGGAACAAATTTAGCCCCCTTCTTTTTCATGTTCTCCAAGGCGGTGGTAAACTGATATTCACCTTTTTCTTTGATGTCATTGTCCAGAAGATATTGCATTTCTGCTCGCAGCACTTCTCCATTTTTAAAGAAATAGATTCCTATAATGGCGAGGTCGGAGACAAAAGTAGACGGCTTCTCAATCAACTCAGTAATCTCCCCGTCAGCATTTAGTTTAACCACTCCAAATTGGGATGGATTATTCACTTTCTGTACCCAAATAGTTCCATCGGGAGTGGTGTCCAATTTAAAGTCTGCTTTGAATAAGGTATCAGCAAAGGCAACGATCACCTTTCCTTGAAAAAGTTCTTTGGCAAAGAGAAGGGCATGTGAAATACCCAATGCCTGTTCTTGATAGTAGATTTTTCCTTCGGCACCGACTGCTTTCGCTACGGCCTTAAGGTCATTCTCCACTTGCTTCCCAAATCCGGGATTAACGATAAAGCCAATCTCGTTTATTTTTTCAGGACATACTTTAGCAATATCTTCTACTAATCGGTGAACCATTGGCTTTCCCGCAATGGGCAATAGTGGCTTTGCTGTAGTGAGGGTATGAGGTCTCATACGTTTGCCGAGACCTGCCATTGGGATAATAATATTCATATTCCGGTAATTAAAAGTTTAACAGATTCCTCACCAAAAGACAAATTAAGAAATAACGGACTAAGTTTCTTGTCGTAAATTTTTCCTCTCAATCAAATAAATAAGACTGATAAACACTAAGATAATCAAACTATGAAAAATGGTGGCCATTACTTGATTGTCGAATTCAATCAAGTTGACTGCATAGACAATCCCCAAGGTTATTATAATGTAAAGTAAGCCTTGCACGATCTTATAAGGCACCGGATAATATTTTTGTCCGATGACAAAACAAGCAACGGTCATGGAAAAGTAACAGAGCAAAGCCGCCCAGGCACTGCCGGTAAATCCTAAATGAGGAATTAAAATATAGTTTGCGGCAATGGTAATAAGCGCCCCACCTAAGGTAATCCACGTACCGTAATAGGTTTTATCTTTAAGTTTGTACCACACACTAAAATTGTAATAGACCCCGAGGAACAAATAGGCTAGCAATAAAATCGGTACAATTGATAAGCCTTCACGAAAATTCTCTCCAACGAAATATTTTAAGATATCCAGATTAATGCTTACTGCCAACAAAAAAATACAGCACGTGATCAGGAAGTAGTGATTGATCTTCGAGAAAAGTGTCGGTGAGCGTTCATCAGCTGCATTGGAGAAGAAAAACGGTTCGGCAGCAAATCGAAACGCCTGAATGCCCAGGTTCATAAGCACAGCATATTTATAGCAAGCACCAAAAATTCCTAACGCGGCTTCCTTAGAAAAATTATGATAAAAATGATCGGGGAGCCACCAGTCAAGCGTTAGCCTGGAAAACATTTCGTTGGTCATTCCTGCCGCACCGGTGAGCATGACAGGGTAGGCATATTGAAACATCTCTCCCGAAATTTGTTGGTCAAAGGCTGGTCGCCAGGAGATGAGTGTTTTAATGAAAAATAAAATAAAGAAACCGTTGGCGAGGACATTAATCATAAATACGTAACCAATTCCAATAGTTGAATCATAGCTCACGACCAAAAAGTAGTACGTCAACGCCAATACAATAGTGACATTGGTAATTTTTGCTATTGAAAACCGGAGTGCCTTTTTCTCCAATCGCAATCGTGCAAACGGAATTGCAACCAGCGCATCCATAAGCATGACAATGCTGAGCCAAATAATGTATTCAGGATGTTGACCAACACCAAGGGCATTTGAAATTTGAGTAGCAAAAGCAATGAGAAGAATAGTCAACGGCAGACTGATAGAGACCACCATCGATTGTGCTAAGTTGAAAATCCGGTTTGCATCGAATCCGGGTTTGGTAGCGAACCGAAAGAAGGCTGTCTCCATTCCAAACATATAGACTACATTGACAAACCCAACCAGTGCGTAGAGTTTAGTAACGGCTCCATATTCTTCGCGACTAAAAATATACGTGTGGAGAGGGACGAGGAGGAAATTCAGCATCCGTGGAAGGATGGTTCCGAGTCCATAAAGAACTGTTTCTCCCGCTAATGTTTTGAGTTTGGACAATATTGTAATCGTTTAATGTCCTTTTGTACCTTTAAAATTAGCGGATCTACGTAAACTTTAAATAAGATTCGGAGACTTTCTCAAGTTTGTAAGAATATCTTCAGTCATTTCCTCCAGTCCGAATTTATTTTTCCATCCCCAATCTGCTCGGGCAGCTGAGTCATCAATTGATTTTGGCCAAGAGTCAGCAATAGCTTGTCTGAAATCTGGTTTGTAACTTATTGAAAATTCGGGAATGTGCTTTTTGATCGTTGCCGCAACTTGTGCAGGGCAAAAACTCATGGCAGAAACATTGTAACTAGTCCTGACCTTCACTTTTTCGGCCGGGGCTTCCATCAAATCGATTGTTGCTTTAACAGCATCCTCCATATACATCATGGGTAGATAAGTGTCTGCGGCTAGAAAGCATTCGTACTTTTTTTCTTTCAATGCTTTGAAATAAATATCAACTGCATAATCTGTCGTACCTCCACCGGGAGGAGTTTTGTATCCAATCAGACCCGGATACCGTAAGCTCCTCACATCAACTCCATACCTTCTGAAATAATATTCGCACCAGAGTTCTCCCGCCAGTTTGGTGATTCCATAAACTGTGGATGGATCCATGATGGTGTCTTGTGGTGTATTTTGTTTGGGAGTAGTCGGGCCAAAGGCGGCAATCGAACTCGGCCAATACACCTTATCAAGTTTTAGCTCAAGCGCAGCCTCAAGGACAAAAAGTAAGCTCTCCATGTTTAGCTTCCATGCCCACCTCGGGTCTTTTTCTCCTGTTGCAGACAATAGGGCTGCCAAGTGGTAGACCTGCGTTATTTCATTTTTCTTTATCAGTTCAAAAAGTCTATCTCTTTGCATCACGTCAAACTTCTCAAACCTACCCTCTTTTAGAATTCCTTGAGCATCCTTAACATCAGAAGCGATAATGTTATCTCTGCCATAAATGGTCCAAAGGCCTTGGGTGAGTTCTGAACCTAATTGACCGCCTGCTCCGATGAGCAAAATCTTTGTTTTTTTCATGTTAAATCGAGTGCGGGGCGAAGTTATTAAAATTTATGATGTACAAATTACCAAGTCCACTTTGTAGATTTGCAGCTGTGACGTTTGAAGAGTTTCTCAAAAGTAAAAAGATTGATTCTACTGCCTTAAAAACGGGAGAGCCATCCCTTTGGAAGGAATGGAGTTTTTTATTTCAAGAAATGAATGTTGTAAGTTTTACTGCCCAGAAGTTATACCTGATTAATCCTTTAAGAAGAAAGTACTTGTTAAAAGAACCAGTCCCTACTCAGCCTGCGTCAGGCGTCTCTGAAAATTCAAAACCAGTAGTAAAGAAGCCAGTATTTAAACCGAAGATAAACTAAGCCATCATGTACAAGAAGCTCCAACCCGTTTTACAAAAAGAACTTGAATCTATTCTTCAGGCCGGATTATTTAAGAAAGAGAGAGTGATTACTACTCCGCAAGGAGCTGACATCAAAACGAGTGACGGTAAGGAAGTTGTTAATTTCTGTGCAAATAATTACCTGGGGTTGTCCTCACATCCACGTGTAATCGCTGCAGCAAAGAAGGCTATTGACACACACGGTTTTGGAATGTCATCCGTGCGTTTTATTTGTGGTACGCAGGATATCCACAAAGAGCTGGAGGAAAAAATTTCAAAATTTCTTGGAATGGAAGACACCATACTGTATGCAGCTGCTTTTGATGCAAACGGTGGGGTATTTGAACCGCTATTTGGTGCAGAAGATGCCATTATTTCTGATGAACTGAATCATGCATCCATCATTGATGGAGTGCGACTTTGCAAGGCCATGCGTTATCGCTACAAGCACAATGATATGGCCGACCTTGAGAAGCAAATAACGGATGCGAAGGTAGCCGGAGCAAAACAAATAATCATTGTAACCGATGGCGCATTCTCTATGGATGGCACCATCGCCAAGTTAGATGAGATTTGCAAAATAGCTGATGCCAATGAGGCATTAGTGATGACGGATGAATGTCACTCTACCGGTTTCCTTGGGAAGACAGGAAGAGGAGTGCCAGAATACAGAGGTGTTCATGGAAAAGTAGATATCATCACCGGGACACTAGGGAAGGCGTTAGGAGGAGCATCGGGAGGATTTACATCAGGTAAGAAGGAGATCATTGAATTACTAAGGCAGCGATCAAGGCCCTATTTGTTTTCCAATACACTGGCACCTTCCATCGTAGGCGCATCGATCGAGGTGTTTGATATGCTTTCAGAGACTACTGAGCTTCGTGATAAGTTGGAAGGTAACACAAAGTATTTTCGGCAGGAGATGACAAAAGCTGGCTTTGATATTAGGCCGGGGGAGCATCCCATTGTTCCGATCATGTTGTATGAAGCTCCATTAGCGCAAAAATTTGCAGAGCAACTTTTGGAAAAAGGAATTTACGTGATCGGATTTTTCTTCCCTGTGGTGGCAAAGGGACAAGCTCGGATTCGAGTACAGATATCAGCAGCTCATGAGCGCCATCATCTTGACAAAGCGATTAAGGCATTCACGGAAGTTGGCAAGGAACTAGGCGTTCTAAAATAAATTGCGGCACTCCGCTTATGAAACTTCAAGGAATCTATTTAATCGTGGCCATCATTTTTGTTTCCTGCCATATGAAAGAAAATAAGATGACGAACACTCACTGCAATTATTCCATTATTTGGAAGTATAAGATCAAGCCGGAAAGCAAGGAAAAATTTGAGCGTGAGTATGGCCCGCGGGGAACTTGGTTTAAGTTATTCAGTCAATCCATCAATTATGCAGGTTCTTTTTTAAATAAGAGTGAGGAAGAAGCTGACACGTACATCCTGATTGACACCTGGACGGACAAAAAATCGTATGAAGACTTTAAAGAGAAGAACAGGGAAGTCTATGATCGACTCAGTGCTCAATTTGAAAATTTATACGAACGAGAAGAAAAGGTCGGGTCATTTGATCTTGTCAAATGACCCAACCCAGTTTTATTTATTTCGTTTCTCATCGATAAAGCCACCGGAAGGGAATAATCCATAGATGGCTTCTGTACTTTGATTGGGGAGAAAATAAATTTTCCCTTTGCGCCCTCTCACTTTCATCCGGTAGAGATTAAAGTAAGGAACAAATTGAATTGATTTAATGTCTGGCCATTCGTAGCATTCAGTTCGATAGCTATCGATAATGGCTAACTTTTTCTTACCTACAGCCACTCGTTTAATTTTAGTGGCGATAAGAAGAAACACCGAGACAAACACCAAGCCTAAGGTAAAAAAAACAAATGCAGCAAACTGGCCTTTGGGAAGATGTCCCTGACGGAAGAAGAATAGACCTGAAACTAACAACTGCAATGCACCAAAGGCCAGAAAAAAATACTTAGCAAAGTAAAACTTTACAGGACTGGCTTCTTTCATTATACATAAAAAGTTGGTTTTCAGTAACGAATATACGAAAGATTTTAAATTTTGCCTTAATTCATAGATTGTCCTTATTATCTCTGTACGAAATGTTCACTTTTGACTAAGCCTTTACCACAGGTGATTCACTTGGCTCAGACTCAACAGGGACCTCATCCCACTTCTCAGGTTCTTCTTTGTGGAGGTATTGAAGGATTTTTTGTTCTACCTGCTTCAGCTTCAATCCGCGCAGGAACTTTCCATTGCGCGCAAGAATAAGCCTTCCGGTTTCTTCGGAAATAACCATCACCAACGTGTCGGAGTTTTCACTCATACCAATCGCTGACCGATGGCGTAATCCAAAGTGTGCCGGAAGGTGATCATTTTCGCTAACGGGTAGCACACAGCGGGCAGCCTTAATTCTTCCTTTATAAATGATCACGGCTCCATCGTGAAGAGGGCTGTTCTTTGAAAAGATGGAAATAAGCAAACGCTTTGTGACCTCTGCATCTAGTGGATCACCCGTTTCCACATAAAATTTTAATTCAGTATCACGAGAAAAAACAATAAGCGCTCCTGTCTTTGTTGCCTTCAATGTCTTGGCAGCTTCAATCACTTGATGAATATCAAAATCATCATGATAATCATTTCTCCAAGAGGAGATGGCGCTAAAAATGTTCTCGCGAAATTCTGTTCCACGGCCAATGACCAAAAGAAATTTTCTGATTTCAGGTTGAAATAAAATGATCATGGCCAACACCCCCACACCCATAAACTGCCCCAGGATGGTAGCTAACAACTCCATTTGAGCAGCTCTCACGATGAGGTAAATAAAATAGAGAAATAGAATTCCCAGAAAAATATTTACCGCAAGACTGCCGCGAATCATTTTGTAGACCTGATACAAAAGAATAGCCACAAGACTGATGTCTACCAAGTCGATCCAGGAAACTTCGAGAAATGCTATTTTAAATGCCAGAATCACTTTGCAAAGTTAATTTTTTATTTCTCTTGTATCGAGTTGACTTACTAATCGTATGCAATCCACTGCTTCCTTTACATCATGCACTCTTAAAAGGCGTGCACCATGAAGCAGTGCAATAGTATTAGCAGAAATAGTTCCGTTAAGGGCGCCTTCAGGGTTTGTCTCAAGTGTTTTCCAAATGAATGATTTTCTGGATACACCTGCGAGTATAGGCTTTTCCAGAATCTTGAAATAGTGGAGCTTGGCCAGAAGTTCAAAATTTTGTTCTATCGTTTTTGCAAAACCAAAACCAAGATCAATAATAATATCTTTTACCCCCAAGCTGTGGAGCTTCGCTATTTTAGCATGAAAGTAGTCTAAAATATCTTTGAGAAGATTATCATACTGCGTCAGTTGAGTCATGGTTTGAGGTGTACCACGCATATGCATGAGCACATACGGAACTTTTAATAACGCTGCTGCTTCAAACATATTCTCGTCCTTTCCTCCAGAGATGTCATTAATCATGGATGCGCCTTCACTAATGGCCGCCTTGGCTACTTCCGCTCGAAAAGTATCTGCTGATAAAATGATTTCAGGAAAGTTTTTTTGGACGGCACTCACGGCTTTTACCATTCTTTCCAATTCTTCTCTAACTGGAATATCTATCGCGCCCGGTCGGGATGAATAAGCCCCAATGTCGATGATATTGGCACCTTCGTTAATCATTTTTTCTACTTGAGCCAGAATACGTTCTTCATTTGTAAATCGCCCTCCGTCATAAAAACTATCGGGAGTTACGTTGAGAATGCCCATAACCTTCGGTAGTGTCAGATCAAGTAGCCTACCCTTGACGTTAAGTGTTTTGTTGGTTGAAAATACTTTACTTTGAGTCACAGAATCACCAGATTGCGCTGTTTTTAAAATTGAAATTGCTTGGTAGAAAAAACCACCTCCGAATATAAGCAGGTTATTGCCACCTGCAAAGCCTTGTTTGCCAAGAAGACTAAAGACTATGGTACGGCATGGCGCATACTTCGTTTGCCTTCCATCACAGACCAGATTTTTATTAAGGCCCAACGCATTCGTAGCATTCAGGAAAAGGGCGTTCAAAAGGTTGAAGACCCAATTAAAGATGAGTTTATAGGAATCATTAACTATTGCCTGATTGCCTTACTGCAGATCGATCTGGAAGGCTCAGCCCAACTGGAGATGACCTTTGAGGAGTTGGAAGAGCGATATGACAAGGCGGTAAACTCTACCCTATCTCTTCTTCAAGATAAGAACCATGACTACAATGAGGCTTGGCGCGAGATGCGGGTAAGCTCCATTACAGATATTATTCTTATGAAATTGTTAAGAGTGAAACAAATTGAAGACAATCATGGTAAAACACTGGTGAGTGAAGGGGTGAAGGCAAATTATCAGGACATGATTAATTATTCAGTTTTTGCCTTGATTAAACTAACAACTTGATTGTTTAATAATTATGAAGAGATTACTAGATCAATTTTCCAGGTTTTTTGTAGGAGGCCTGCTTATTTTTTCAGGTCTGATTAAACTAAATGACCCCATAGGTACTCAAATAAAAATGGAGGAGTACTTTGAAGTCTTTGCGCAGGATTTTGGTTCTTTCTTTCATGCGTTTATTCCATGGGCATTGGAGATAGGCATGATTATGATTGTGTTGGAACTCGCCCTTGGTGCTGCAATCCTGATCTTTTATAAAATGAGAATCACCACCTGGGTGCTATTAGGGTTGATGGAATTTTTTACATTCCTCACATTTTACTCAGCTTATTTCAACAAGGTTACGGATTGTGGATGTTTTGGCGATGCGATCAAGCTTACTCCCTGGGAATCATTTTGGAAAGATATTATTCTGATGGTATTTGTACTTCATCTATTTTGGTATCGAAAAGGATATACCGCCAGTCTTCGATCAAGAGAGGGAAATGCCGTACTCATTGCTTCCGTTTTACTCAGTGTCTTTTTGGGAGTTTATGCAATACAACACCTTCCCTTTATCGATTTCAGAGCTTATAAGATTGGTAACTCAATTCCGCAACAAATGATTGCTCCTGAGCCGCCCATCATTGAATATACTTTTGCCAAGGAGGGTAAGGAATTTCATGACACTCAGTTTTTATCGGTGGAAGATGGATACGATTATGTTTCTTCTAAGGTATTGAACGAGGAGCGGACAAGGCCGAAGATCACCGATTATTCTGTTACAAGTCCGGAAGGTGATGATTTAACAAGGGCTACATTTCAAGGTTCCCGAATCATGATCATTATGTATGATGTGAGCAAGGCCTCAGTAAAAAACATGAGTGAGCTTAGAAGTTTGACCGATGGATTGGAAGGAAAAGTGGAAAGCCTCATACTTACCTCTTCGTCCGAGGAACAAATAGAAGTATTCCGTCACGAACATCAACTGGCAGTTCCTTTTGCATTTGCCGATGCCACTGTCCTGAAGACCATCATTCGTTCTAATCCCGGTATCGCTTTGTGGAAAGAGGGCACTGTCCTTGGCAACTGGCACCATAACAATATTCCGACCTCTTCGGAAGTTTTAGAGTTGTTAAAGTAGCTTTTTCAAAAAGGGTAAATGAAACTATTTCTCATTGGTCTGCCAGGCTCTGGTAAGTCTACCCTAGGAAAAGAACTGGCGGTTGAACTGGGTATTCTATTTGCTGATTTGGATTTGGAAATTGAAAAGCAGGAGGGAAAGAAAATCACTTCTATTTTTAAAAATGATGGAGAAAACTTTTTCCGACAAATTGAATCCACATTGCTAAAGAAATGGTGTGCTTCGCCAGTGGATTTCGTGATGGCAACGGGTGGGGGAGCTCCTTGCTTTTTGAGTAATATGGAGCTCATTAAAAATTCGGGTATAAGTTTTTTTCTAGATGTACCACCTAAGGAGATTGCCCGAAGAATTAAGAACAATCAGGTTTCGGACCGCCCGTTACTTGCCTCAGTCCACCCTGAGGAGTTAAAAGATAAGATTGAATTTCTGCGATCACATCGGATATCCTTTTATCGGGAGGCAAATTTTTCATTGCAAGGTGAAGCAATTAAAGCGAAGGAGGTCCTCCAAAAATTGCAATCTGGTCAAACATCTACCTAAGGCATCAAGACACTTTTGAAGTGTCAGACGCCTCATTGCATTTTATTTTTAGAAAGGAAAGCCAAGGGTGAACATTACTAATGTGTTTTTATTTGCTGTCTGTACTAATGGACTTAGTGGGCTATTTATGGTATAGGGACGATAGGAAGTGTTCCCCTGGCTATAAATGACAGCAGCATCAATGAAGAATTTTTGTTTTCTATAGCCAAACCCAATGGAATAGGACGAGATTTTTCGATCAACACCATTTTGAGGAGCTTTAAACGGATCGGGCATAAATGAATACCCTACTCTAACCCGGTAGTCTTTGAATCGGTACTCACCACCCACCCGATAATTGATCACCGACTTATAGAGAGATTTAATGTCATTATTGTCTTCGTTAAAGGAAACTCCATTAGTATTTGAGCTGTATTTGGCATTTCCATAGTTTAGGTAGTCAATATCCGCAGAAATGAATCCATTCTTTTGAATGAAAAAAGTTGCTCCTCCACTAAATTTCCAAGGAGTGGCAAGACTGTAATCGGTAACCACGACATCTGTACTTGCATCTTCATCAGTCAAAACTATATTTTTGACCTGATCATACACAAAGCCATTCCATTTTGAACTCATGAGGGCTGAATAATTGTCCGTGATCTGATAGTTTGTTGGACTTGTTATCGAAATTCCAAATTGAAAAAACTCTATTGGGCGAACGATAGAGCCAATCGTTGCATTAATCCCTGAACCGCTAATGGATAGATTTTCTTCTAGTGACAAGAAACTAAGGGTATCATTTTTGAATGTTTCATTAAATACTTTCTTGCTTTTATAATTCAAGGAAGTGATCCCTATCCCACCGCCTAAATATATTTTGTCACTCAAATTGGCACCATAGGAAAAGCTCCATTGATTTTGAGCCCTACTGGTCTCAACTTCCTCTTGTTGTAGTATGGGATTGCCATTCACAAATGAGAAGTAGAGTGTGGGGTCTCCTCCCACATACTCTGCTTGTGAACTTATGAGATAATTTTCGTAAGCCAATCCGGTTGGCGTATTGTAGTTAAAATCACCCGGATCAAACTGACTTTCATCTGTTCCGGTCGCGTCCTGAATAAAGTAATCAATGATCGAGTTATTTGTCTGTGTACCCTGATAGGTAAATGACCTATTAAAATCATTAATCCGATTGAACGTTATTCCAAATGCTCCACCAAGAAATCCAAGCTTGCCTTCTTTGTCGGTATGAAAGACAAAACTTAAGCCCGGAAGATTTAGTCTTGATTTAGAGTCGCTGGTACTTTCTCCTAGGTAGTCTGAGGAGGTGCTGTTTGAATTGAAGGCTGGGGAAAAGGTGAACTCGGAGCGGTTATACATGCCCAATCCTGCAGGATTTGAATAGGCTGAACTGTAATCTCCTCCCAAGCTATTCTGCACACCGCCCATGCCTTGAATGCGCGCGCTGCCCCCCAGCCTGCTGCGACTGAAAAGTAAGGCAGTTTCAGTATAACTCTGAGCTGATGCCATCAAAGAATAAAGCAAGGCACAGCCTGTGAGAGCCATTCTCCCCATTTTTTTCATACCCAATAATAATTTTGAGTTTGTAAAAGAAAATATTTTTTAGTCCCGGCCCCTTCGGCCACTACCTCCGCTATTGGATCGTGTTCCCCCACTTGATGATCCACCCGAAGAACCACTACCAAAAGAACTCCTTGATCCTGAATCAAAAGAAGAACGATTATTTCCCCAGTCTGAATTGCCGGAGTTAATCATACTCCGATTACCGGAATTGCTATTTTGATACTGTGAGCGAATTGGGCTAGTCTCCGTGTTATTTCTCCACTCCCGGTTATAATATTGTGATTCACTTGAAGCAACCCTTCCTCCGGTTGCACTTTCGGCCCGAACTCTTCCACGGGTTCCTGCAATAACGTTATTGCGGGTATTATCATAATAGTTGTTTACATCGCTGCTTCTTGAACCTCTCTTACCATAGGTGTAGCCACTATTCGCATCGCCATTGTTAACTACAATGACTGTTGTTGGGCGATAAAATCCTCCGTAGCCAAAATTATTAAATCCCGAACCCCAACCTGAATTCATTCCCCATCCTGAATTCCAGGAATTCATTCCATAGTTGTTATTCCAAAACATACTTGAAGGGCTTCCCCATCCATAATTCATTCCTCCATACCATCCTGAACCAAATCCTCCCATGGTGTAGCCTAGAGAAGTGCTTAAACCGGGTTGATAGAAACTGTATGGATTGTTGCAGCTCGGGCTATAGAAGCTGCTATAAGGACTTCCAAAGCCATTCATATTTCCATAATAGGGACTGTTCCAAGCATTATTCGAATAGTTCGAATTGGCTGAGCTATAATCATTCAAGTTTTGATTTACTCTGGTTGGTTGGTACCCTGCCACAAAATACTGTGGATCTGATTGCTGGCTTTTAGGATTGACAATCTCCTGAGAAGTATGTTCCGGATTGGTTCCTCGTCCTGAATAGCTGTCGGTGGGATTGATGGTGGCAACAGCATTGTCGTAATCATCAATATTTCTAACAGTAGCCATTGGCTTTGTGGAATTCAGTTTAATTCTGTCTTTAGCAGTAAAATACATATCGTCATTTTCTACCTGTCCAAAACCGGTGACAGATGCTCCAATTGAAACTGCTGCGATAAAAAATAACCTGGTTTTCATAGTATTTGTGTTTAAAAAACCCATTTTGTTCTGCTCTTAATAACGCTTAAAACAACCCCATGGGTATTCTTTTAACAAATTTAATTCTAAAAGAATTCTGCCTTTATTCTAAAATTAGTCCGATGAATTGGCAAAATAAATCCCTCGTCTATCTTTGCGCTCCGGTAAAGTAAAATTACAATATTATACCGGAGATCAGGTATGGGAAAAGAGATTACAAGCAGAAGCGAAGATTACTCACAATGGTACATTGATCTTGTAAAAAAGGCTGATTTGGCAGAAAATTCAGACGTGCGCGGGTGCATGGTGATAAAGCCCTATGGTTACAGCATTTGGGAAAAGATGGTTGAGGCTTTAGATAAAATGTTTAAGGACACAGGCCATGTTAATGCCTATTTTCCACTCTTTATTCCAAAGTCCTTTTTAGCCAAAGAAGCGAGCCACGTTGAAGGATTTGCAAAGGAATGTGCCATTATCACACACTATCGGCTTAAGAATGCGGAGGACGGAAGCGGGATTATTGTTGATCCTGATGCCAAATTAGAGGAGGAACTTATTGTGCGGCCGACTTCAGAAACGGTAATCTGGAACAGTTATAAAAAATGGATACAATCCTACAGGGATTTGCCAATTCTGATCAACCAATGGGCAAACGTTGTTCGCTGGGAAATGCGTACTCGGCTGTTCTTGCGTACTACAGAATTCTTATGGCAAGAAGGGCATACCGCGCATGCGACCAAACTTGAAGCGGAAAAAGAAACCCGATTGATCCTTGATGTGTATGCAGATTTTGCGGAAAACTTCATGGCCATGCCTGTGATCAAAGGAATGAAATCAGAAGGCGAGAAATTTCCTGGTGCGGTTGATACCTATTGCATTGAAGCGATGATGCAAGATGGTAAAGCTTTGCAGGCCGGGACTTCTCATTTTCTCGGTCAGAATTTTGCCAAAGCTTTTGATGTTCAGTTTGCGGGCAAGGATGGTAAGTTAGATTACGTTTGGGGCACCTCATGGGGTGTAAGTACTCGATTGATGGGAGCCTTGATCATGGCACACTCAGACGATGATGGTCTTGTATTGCCACCCAAATTGGCGCCCATCCATGTTGTCATTGTTCCTATTTTCAGAACAGAAGAGGAATTAGCTAAAATCTCGGAAAAGGCAAATCAGATTGCGGGGGCTTTGCGCAAGCAAGGCTATTCAGTAAAGTTTGATAACCGAGACACCCACAAACCTGGTTTTAAGTTTGCTGAATATGAATTGAAAGGTGTACCCGTTCGGATAGCGATAGGACCGCGAGATCTTGAAAATGGAACGGTTGAAGTGGCGCGCAGAGATACAAAGGAAAAGATGATTATAAAGTTGGATGATGTGGTAGCTCAAATTCCTGCTTTATTGGACTCCATCCAAACTACTATTTATCAGAAGGCATTAAAATTCAAGGGTGAAGCCACTACCAAAGTGGACTCCTATGATGACTTTAAAAAAGTATTGGATGGCAAAGGAGGTTTTGTTTTGGCCCATTGGGATGGCACTTCTGCTACCGAAGCAGCTATTAAAGAAGAGACAAAAGCCACAATTCGTTGTATAGCACTGGATGCTGAGGAGGAGAACGGCAAATGCATCTATTCAGGAAAGCCTTCTGCCAGACGTGTTGTATTTGCCAGGGCCTATTAATATGGTTCAAAAAAAATCAATTCATAAATGCAACAAATCCTGATTAGCTTTGATGTTATGATTGAGTGGATTACCATTATATCCTTAATCCTTTTCGGCCTGATCTTGCTGGTCGTTGAGATTATTTTCATTCCGGGCACCACGGTGGTAGGCTTAATAGGTTTTGTGATTATAGTGGTAGGTGTGGGACTGAGCTTCAACTATTTTGGAAGCACTGCCGGATGGAGCACCGTGGCGGGGGCAACGGTTACTTCTGCCCTTGTCTTTCATTACTCTTTAAAATCAAGTGTGTGGGGAAGATTTGCACTTAAGTCTACAAGTTTGGGTAAAGTAAACGAGGAAGAAGTAAAAGAGCTAAGCCCCGGTCAGGAGGGAGTCACCGTATCTGCGTTAAGACCTGTGGGCAAGGCCGAGCTTGCAAATCGTACTTATGAAGTAAAGACGATTGGATCGTTTGTCGAAACAGGAACTAAAATCAGGATTATAAAAATTTTATCTAATCAAATTATTGTAGAACCAACAACATAAATATTATGGAAGGCTTATTACTTATTTTCTTTGTTTTTCTTGGAGTCATTGGAT
>JANNRV010000165.1:0-4030 GCA_031401775.1 Bacteroidia bacterium
CAAGACTCCACCAAACCTCACGTCCTGGTAGTAGAAGACAACAACGATCTACGAGCATTCATCATTGATTCATTGGGCGATGAATTTAATTTCCTCGAAGCAGAGAATGGAAAGTTGGGGCTTGAAGTAGCCACCAAAGAAATTCCGGATCTTATCATCTCTGATGTGATGATGCCCGAGATGGACGGAATAACCATGGCCACCAAAATCAAGAAGGATATTCGCACCAGTCACATTCCGCTGATACTACTCACCGCTAAATCAACGGAAGACAGTAAACTGAGCGGCTTGCAAAGTGGAGCGGATGATTACCTCACCAAACCTTTCAATAAAAACGAATTATTGCTGAAAGTTCGTAATGGAGTCAATCGACAACAGAAGTTAAGAGAAAAGTTACGGGCCGAGTTAATGAGCACCGCACCAAAAGTAGAAGTGCTCTCAGAAGATGAAAAATTCTTGAATAGCGTTAAAGAAAAAATCCTCGAACGCCTCAGTGATGAACAACTAAGCGTAGAATCCCTGGCCGAGGATATGGGTATGAGTCGGGTACAGTTGTACAGAAAAATTTCAGGGCTCACAGATATTTCGGTGAATGAACTGATTAGGAAATTACGATTGCAGCGTGCTGCACAACTCCTGCAACAGAACTGGGGGCCGGTTTCACAGGTGGCGTATGAAGTGGGGTTCTCGAATCTATCTTATTTCAGTAAAGTGTTTAAAGAGGAATTTGGAGTGTTGCCGAGTGAGTATGTTGAAAAGATTTAATAGTAATGTGTTTAAGGTCTACCTGCCGAAACTGTTTCAGCATAGGCAGGAAGAGTTTGGGGTATTGCCGAGTGAGTATAACCATTCAAGCCGATGATTAAGCGATCTTTTCTTACCGGCCTACTAGGCGTTTTTGTTGTTATAATTACCTTAGCTCAGCGTCAAGTCACTCACCACAATTATGAAGGGTATGTGCAGGTGCTGTTCATGGCGCAAGATAGCACCGGATTTTTGTGGATCAGTGCCTCAAATCTTGGTCGCTATGATGGATATAATCTCAAAAATTATACTGACAGACTTGGCAACAGTATTGTTGGCCCACTTAGCATAGATCCATTAGGGCAGGTACATATGTTGGATGGAAACCGAATTCATGCTTACAATAAAAAGAAAGATTGTTTCATAACGTATAGTCCTCAACTTGGAAATATTAATGCCATTGGATATGAGCCAGATGGAAAATTATGGCTTGGCACCCTTCAAGATGGAATTTTTCTCTATGACCTAAAAGCAAAGACTACAAAGCAATTTTTTAATACAGATGGTGACTCAGTTCAAAAGAGTAGAAACAATCTGATCATTGATATTCAAGTATATCCCAACCATCTCTTACTGGGCACCTCGCTTGGCCTGTGGCACTTTGATAAAGAGAAGAAAACATTTTCGCGTCCTTCCCAAAATGTAACTAATACTCCCTTTCTTTCAGAGAGACCCATTCGAAAGATTTTTCCAGGCAAGGATCATTACTGGTTTTCCCTGCCTGCCAGACTGATTAAAACAGATTTAGATTTTAACATTGTGCAGCAATTTGAGTATTCCTCGGAGATGGGCAGTCCTTTTAATATCGACCGCGATAAAGCGGGAACTTTTTGGATTGCCACTTATGGACAAGGGTTATTGTCTTTTGATCCGGCCACCGGTAAGGTCGCACACCTACGCAAAAATCCTGCTGACCCATATTCGCTTGCCTCGGATATCTTACAATGCGCAATGGTTGACCGCGATCAGAATGTTTGGGTGGGCACTCACGAAAAAGGGTTTGAGCAACTCAAAAAGCAAAGCATGACATTTTACAATGCGTTTCTACCAGGTGGAGCCACTCCAGGTGTCCCTCACATATTAAAAATTAAAGAAAACAAATTCCTTTTAGCAGAATCAAAAACAAACGGACTTTGGATTTCTCCGCTCCCCGATGATCTTGATGCTATCCGCTTTCAGCCACTGGAACTAAGACCAAGTCTGGTTGGAGCCCAAACAACCAATTCCCTCCTGGGAAAAAATTTCTGGTGGGTGGGGACATGGGAGCGGGGACTGATTGGTGTTCCGAGAAACCCAAAAACGGGGATGCCTGAAAAGTCGCCATTAAAAAAATTAGATCATGATCCGGTAAATACACATACCATTGGATCTCAAAGTGCTGGAGTTTGGGCGGAGGATAATAGCGGAAATCTCTGGATGGTCGCTCCACAAAATGTCCTCTATAAAATTGATCTCTCTGCAACCTATGGAGGAGCGGGTTCTCTCCTCCGGTATGAACACAATCCAAATGACTCAACTTCAATCGGACCTGGTTCCATCTGGGGGGTAATGCCCAGAGAAAAGAACACAACATGGGTGCTTACAGATTCTGGCCTTGATTTGTTTAAGGATGGGCACTTTGAACATGTTTATAGAACTCCTGCATCTCAGATATATCTTTGTTTAGGCAAGACATTGGATGGAACATTGTTGTTGGGTGGTACTGATGGTTTACTCCTTGGTAAATATGAAAATGGAAAGTATCAGTTTACAATAGCAGAAACTTTAGGTGGACATGTTATTTATTCTATTGAAGAGGATAAAAAAGGGAGACTATGGCTGGCCGGAGAAAACGGAATTTTTTGTTACGACCTGAAAGACCAAAGCGTGTTTCAATTCAAGGAGGAAGACGGACTATCGAGCAATGATTTCATGGCTAATTCTTCTACACAGACTTCTGATGGGATAATGATTTTTACCAGCGCCAATTCACTCACGATGTTTGATCCACTTTCATTTAGGACTAGCTCCACTAAGCTTACGCCAGTGATAACTGGTCTAAGAGTAAATAACAAGCCCGTACGAATTGATTCAACAGAAGCTAATGAAACCAATATTTTTGCCATACCAGAAAGTATAAATGTTCTCCCAGAACTTGTGCTCGATCATAAGCATAATATTTTCTCCCTTGAGTTTGCAGCCATGCAATTGACTTCACCACAGAAGAATTTATACCAATACAAACTGGAGGGTTTTGATCCTGATTGGATTCAAACTGATTGGAAAGGTCGTGCAGCTACTTATACCAATCTTGATCCTGGAACTTATTTATTTAAAGTGAAGGCTTCTAATCAGGATGGGATATGGAGCGACAAAGAAAAGACATTGAAAGTAAAAATTCTTCCACCGCCATGGCGCACGTGGTGGGCGTATATTGGTTACTTGATGCTGGTGGCTGGTGCTCTGGTATTGGCAAGAAAGAACATTGTCCAACGGGAGAGACTTAAATCGAATTTACAGCTTTCAAAAGTTGAACACGAGAAAGAACATTTTGAGTTAGAAAAAGCTAAAGAGGTGGATAAAGTCAAAACCTCATTCTTTACCAATATCAGTCATGAGTTTAGGACACCGCTCACCTTAATAAAGGGGCCTGTTCAAAACATGATCGAACAATTTTTAAATGGTCAGAAAGAATTTGATCGTCAGAAAATAGTTGACCAACTTAAACTCGTTCAGCGCAACTCCGACTTGCTTCTCAAACTCATCAACCAGCTTTTGGATTTAGCGAAGTTGGAGTCCGGAAGTCTGAAAGTGGAAAAAACTGAAGGTGATGTGTATTCTTTTATTCGTGCTCTTGCCAGCTCTTTCGAGTCATTTGCACGACAGAAAAATATTGACATCCAAATCCAAGTGCCCGCTGAGAGTTGCGCGGCTCTGTTCGACAAAGACAAACTGGAAACCATCTTAATCAACCTGATCAATAATGCTATTAAGTTCACTCCTTCTGGTGGAACAGTCACTGTGACAGCCGTCTTACGTCTTGATACTAACGTCTTGATACTACAGTTAAAAGACACAGGCATTGGTATTCCTCCTGATCAGCAAAATAAAATCTTTGAGCGTTTCCACCAGGTAAGCGAAGCCCATAAAGAAGTGGGAACGGGCATTGGGCTTTCTTTGGTGAAAGAGCTAATTAATTTGATGGGAGGAAGCATTTCAGTGAAGAGCGAAGTAGGAAAGGGCAGTG
>JANNRV010000166.1:0-4468 GCA_031401775.1 Bacteroidia bacterium
GCATCGCTTTGTTTTTAATCTGGAAGGAAAGAAAAAAGAGATTCAAGCTTCACTCGTTGCAAAGGGAGATGATTCCATAAACACTGCCATGGCAAAGACTGTTGGGTTACCATTAGCCATTGCTGTCAGGCTTTTGCTGGAGAATAAAATTCATACCCGGGGCGTAGTGATTCCCACCACGAGAGATTTTTATGTACCTATATTGGAGGAGCTGAAAGGACTCGGTATTGAATTAAATGAGCGAGAAGTTTAATATCCTTTTCCCTATTTTGTCTTCAACCTGAACTTCTTCAAGAAATTTAGGAAGCGACAAATTTAATTTGCTGGAGCAATTCGCATTGAGTTGGATCAACCTCGCCATGATGCAAGGCTATGGAAGAGACATCGCGTTTAAAGTGTTGAAGCGATAATTACCTTATATCACCTCACCTGAGTTACGTCTACCTTAACACTCAATGCCTGTTTGCCTGAGCTGAATACAATTCCCTTAATGGGTGCCACATCAAAGTAATCGCGGCCAAAAGCGATCGTGATGTGCGTGTGTGATGCCAGTATTCCATTGGTAGGGTCAAACTCAACCCAACCTATGCCTGGAAAATAGACTGCGACCCAGGCATGAGAGGCATCCGATCCAACCAACTTCTCTTTGCCCGGTGGTGGAAAAGTTTCCAAATAGCCGCTTACATAGCGGGCAGGTAAACCCATATTTCTTAAACAGGCAATCATTAAATGGGCAAAATCCTGACACACGCCTTTGCGTAATTTCAATACGGATTCTACGGGTGTATTTACTGTTGTGAAGCCCGACTTAAATTCGACATGGCGGAATATTTTGTTCATTAAGGCCCGGCAGCCATTCCATAAGGTTACGTCTTCCGGAAAGCAATCCGTGGCAAAAGTTCTGATCTCTTCACTGTAGGGAACGTAGAGGGATGGCAATGTATACTGAATGACATCAGCATAGGCATCTCCCTCCGTGGCAAGCTGACCAATAGCATTTCTCCACATTAACGTTGAACCAGCAACATGTTCGACATTGATCCGATTTTGAATATCAATGATGCTTTCCGAATGAATGGTGAGTTGATTATGTTCTTTGTAGATGGAGATAAACAGCAACGTGTTGCCAAAGAAATCGGTAAGGTAAGTAAGTTCGTCTGGTGCAGGTAAAATTTTAATGTCGGAGGATATTAAATTTTGTTGGTCACGTGTTAATGGAACCAGGCACAACCGATTATGTCCGGTCGTGACCATCTCCTGGTATTTGTATTCTGTGGTATGATGAATTTTATAGCGCATCTATACTTCGAATTGAAACCCATCTTTGCTTTCTTGCTGCTGATAAGTAGAATGGCTAAAGTACGTGGCGCTTAACTTAGTATATAAATGTGCCATTTTTTTTTGCAAGGTGCCACAGAACTCATCGAATGCTTTTCGATGGTTCGTATCTCCATCCGTTTCAATCAAACCATTAACGTTCATTAGCCTTACTGAACTATAGCATTCAAAGACCAACCGAGAAATTTCATTATCATCGGTTCCTCCGTCTTTTTGCGCCAGACTTCTGGCGTATTTTAATAATCCTTCAAGTTGTGATAATAATGAGGTGGGATTCTGACTGTTTAAAAACAAAAGATCTACGGTAGGCGCAACGTCTAAATAAGTTCGATACACAGAGCGATACGTGATCAGGTTTTGATTACTAAGTAAGAGCGACTCCAGCAATTGAAATTCAGTACTTTCATCATTTTGGTAAGAGAGAATAGACCTGTATTGTACTAGCTCGAGTTGAATTTCTTCAATCAGTTGCCCCATGCGGTACATTATCCTTCCATCACTGCGGTACATGCTCTGCCGTGTCATTTCTGAAAAGGAAAGAAGTCCGCCTGTCAATAGATCGAGCAGGGTAAGCACGTGTCGTATTCCCTCCGGCTCTACCGAAGCAATCCTTCTCTTTACGTTTTCAATCTCGTCAATAATTCTCCAGCTATCGATTGTCCATCGGTCGCGGGCCGCATACATGGATTTCAATAGATTGTTCAACGTGAAGAGAATGCTACCAGCACGATCGGGGTTGCAAATCAACTGATGCATTTCGAGCAGCGGATTTTTCAGCACCTCTTCGGCATCTTCTGCAAATCCGGGATAGGCATCGGTCAGATGGGTTGTCGTTTGCAGCAAGACAAGCAATGATTCGGAGTCGTTGCTATTATGCAGGTATCCTTTTTGAGTTAAATGCCTCAATACAATTCTCAAGAACCGAGAGGTACGAACGACTCGTTGAGTATAGCGACCCACCCAAAATAAATTTTCCGCAGTGCGACTTGGCAACACTGCTTTTCTCTTCATATCCGGTGCCTGATGGATGATTCCTGGTGCACTATTTTTTTCTGTTGATTCAACCCAGGTGTCTTTTGAAATTCCTCCATCTTGATTGGAGACAAGAAAACTTCCTTTTTCCGGAGAGCAGCGAGCAAGCCCTCCACGCATCATTTCATATCCGCCTTCTGCGCCCACCAGGTAGGTACGAAGAACAGTATAGCGCGGCTCTAGTTTCTCTTTTGTAAAAACAGGTGCGGTAGAGAAATGTACTTCTTCCTGCCCTACATAGCGAAATGGTTCGAATTTTATCTTTCGAATTAATTCCTCTTTTTCTGCTTTAGAAAGTTGACTTCCCATCACGGTTTTGAAGCCACTCATGCGCTCATTGGTTTTAATAACCAACTTATCAATATAGTTGATGACATGATCTAATTCTTTCTTCTGTCCACACCACCAGGTGGCAATCATGGGAATGATGGGATCTTCATTGAGGAAATACTTAAAGGCACCATGTAAAAAGGCCATCAAGCCAATGTTTTCAAGAATGCTGCTG
Source organism: Bacteroidia bacterium (assembly GCA_031401775.1). Taxonomy (GTDB): domain Bacteria; phylum Bacteroidota; class Bacteroidia; order Cytophagales; family Cyclobacteriaceae; genus ELB16-189. The sequence goes on from JANNRV010000166.1 coordinate 2,876, forward strand.
CCCAAAGGATTAGCTACTGAAACATTTCCTTTTCGTACGGCTTGCAGCAAACCGGGTATTCCCAGCTGAGAATCTTCGCGCAACTCTAATGGATCGCAAAACGTATCATCTACTCTTCGTAAAATCACGTCTACTTTCTCCAGTCCTTCAACTGTTTTGATCCACACGAAACTGTCGCGCATGATTAAGTCTTCTCCTTGTACCAAGGTGATACCCAAATAGGAAGCCAGAAAGGCATGTTCGAAATAAGTTTCATTGCGCGGGCCGGGCGAGAGCAATACGATGCGTGGATGTTCATTACCTTGAGGTGCAAGTTGAATCAAGGTTTGCATTAAGCTATTGAAAAATCCACCCAGCCTGGCTACCTGATGCTGTTGGAATATTTCTGGAATTACCCTGCTTAATGCGCTACGGTTTTCCAAAGCATAGCCCATGCCGGAAGGTGCCTGGGACCGATCCTTAATCACCCACACTTTTCCATCGGGTCCTCTGGAGATGTCGGCTGAATATAAAGGCAATTGATAATCGCCAGGGAGTTTGATTTTATCACAGGCGCGAAGGAATCCGGGATGGGAGTAAATGAGTTCGGGAGGAATGATTCCTTTTTTTAGTAAGACTCTGTCTCCGTAAAGATCTTCCAAAATTTTATTCAACACATAGGCACGTTGTTTCATCCCTCGTTCTACACCCCGCCACTCCGCTGCGGAGATGATAAGAGGAACAGGATCTAATAGCCAGGGTCGGTTTAATCCATCCGAATCGCCATACACATTGTAGGTTACTCCGTTTTCCTTCAGGAGCTTTAATAATTCCTGGTGGCGACTTTTAAATTCGGTTGCACCCAGATTCTCAATATTCATCAGCAACCGCTTCCATTTTTCCTTCACACCCTCATCCAAGGTTACGCACTCATCAAGCACAGCTTGGTTTGTTAAATATCCTTGAGATAGCGATTGTAGTAAAGAGCTTTGAGTTTGTTCCATAGGCTATTTAAAATTGCCTTAAGTCTAGTGTGGTGGGGTATTCCGGACTAATCTTCATCATTGGAGGATCGAAGTTCTTAGGAGTTAAGCTCTTTTCCAAATAGCGCCCAACACCAACATAATTAGGTGACGGACTAAATGATCCCTGCGTATGTCCTTGATTCCAAAAGCGACTGATCCTGCGGCCCTCTGCTTCGTATGAATTGACAGGGTAGCTATCATAATTTCTTCCACCCGGATGAGCAACATGATACGTACAACCGCCTATTGACCTACTGTTCCATGTATCTATAATATCAAATACCAACGGAACGTCTTTTCCTATTGTTGGATGCAAGGCCGATGGCGGACTCCATGCCCGATAACGAACTCCCGCAACATACTCCCCTTTCACTGAAGTTTCTTTCAGTGGAACTGGAGCACCCTGACAAGTAATCATGTAGCGTTCATGATTGAAATTTTTTACTTTCACTTCAATTCGTTCTACAGAAGAATCAACAAAGCGTGCGGTACCCCCGCTGGCAGACTCTTCACCCAACACATGCCAGGGCTCTATGCCCATGCGCAATTCCAATTCTATACTCTGCACTTTTATTTTTCCGTGAAGCGG
>JANNRV010000167.1:0-2633 GCA_031401775.1 Bacteroidia bacterium
GATCGTTGGCGAAACAGGCGGTAAGGATTTTATCATGGTGCATAAAAGTGCTAATGCAAAAGAAGTATCCACCGCTATCGCGAGGGGGGCTTTTGAATACCAAGGCCAGAAATGTTCTGCGGCATCCCGTAGTTATATTCCCTCCAATCTCTGGGAGGATGTAAAAAAATATTTGCTTGAAGACCTGAAGACCTTTAAAATGGGCGGTGTAGAAGATTTTGGAAACTTCATCAACGCAGTTATTGATGAGAAGGCCTTTAACTCCATTACCGGTTATATTGAAGAAGCAAGGCAAAATCCATTGAACGAAATTATTGCCGGAGGAAAATATGATAAGTCAAAAGGTTATTTCATTGAACCTACAGTAATTGTTTCTAAGGATCCCTCTTCACTAACAATGTGCGAAGAAATTTTCGGACCGGTGATGACGATCTATGTTTATCATGCTGAAAACTTTGAACAAACGCTTGAGCTGGTTGATCAAACGTCACCTTATGCACTTACTGGTTCTATCCTCTCGAAGGATCGGTACGCAGTGGAATTGGCCACCAACAAACTCAGAAATTCAGCCGGTAATTTTTACATCAATGATAAACCAACAGGAGCCGTGGTAGGACAACAGCCTTTTGGTGGAGCGAGAGGATCCGGCACCAATGACAAGGCAGGAGCTAAAGTCAACTTACTCCGTTGGGTTTCGCTAAGAACCATTAAAGAAACTTTTGTTACTCCAGTAGATTACCGGTATCCCTTTTTGGATAAAGAGTAAATGATTAGTAGAGCAGAATCGATTAAATTTTAAGCTGGATTGGAATTATTAGCCCTAATCCCGTAATATTGTAATCCCATTTTCCTCCTTAGCTCAGCTGGTTAGAGCATCTGACTGTTAATCAGAGGGTCCTTGGTTCAAGTCCAAGAGGAGGAGCTCGTAAAAGCCCGAATCATTCGATTTGGGCTTTTCTATTTTCTTCCCTCCTATCTTATTCTAAGCTACTCTTAAAAGTTATTTCAAGACAATATGTCTTATATATTGATTCTAAATCAAAAATACAAGACATAATGGCGCATTAACTTGTAAAAAACGAGTCGGCATACTTTTTCATAATAGGTATATAGATTACAATCTATATGTTAAACCAAAAAAATAAAATACTATGAGCATCATTCGTTACAACGCTGATGATTTCGTACCGACATCATTCAGCAATCTGGTAGACAGATTCTTCAATGAATCACTTACTCGCTCTGGAGGGAGCACTTTTGTTCCTAAAGTAGACATCCTTGAAAAGGATCAGGCATTTGAATTGCACGTGGCCGCGCCTGGCATGAACAAGGAAGACTTTAAAATTGATCTGAAGGACAATTACCTGACCATTAGCGGTGACCGGAAGTTTACCAATGAGAAAAAGGATAAAAACTTTCACTCCGTTGAAACACAATACGGAGCATTTAGCAGATCCTTTAGCTTGCCCGAAAATGTGGATGCAACAAGAATCAACGCCAAATATAACAATGGCATTCTTGAATTGACCATTCCTAAGGACGAGAAAAAAGTAATCGCTCAAAGCATAAAAGTGAGCTAAATTAGAGTTTAGAAGTACCGGAATTTAATTAGTAAGCGCCTCTCAATAAGTGGGAGGCGCTTCTTATTCTACTCTAAAGAAATCTCTAAGCTATAATACAATCAGCCGTACGGCAATATCTCCCTTGCTTGACTGAACATGAATAATGTAAACACCCTTAGCATCAAAGTCGGGTCTAAACGATAGTTTATTTTCTCCGCGATTTACGCTAAACTCCTTACTATAGCTATTTAATCCAGACGGACTGACAAATGAAATTTTTATAGTTTCCTCTATTTCACTGAAATAATCAAAATGAAGTACATCTCCATTTCGAACCGGATTAGGATATAGTTTTAATGCATCCTCCGGCACTGCGTCCACCTCTATGCGAATAACCCTGGAATACGATTTAGTTCCATCGAAATCCGTTTGTGAAAGTCGGTAGTAGGATGAACCTGTAAAAGGGCTTTCATCAATGGCAAAGTATTTATGACCTTGACTTGTGGTTCCTGAACCTTCCACTCTTGCTACAGGGAGAAACTTCTCTCCCTCTGCCGATTTTTCAACTTCGAAGAAATCATTGTTAAGTTCCGAAGCAGTTGCCCACGACAGTCTTACTATTCCAGATTCAACCTTTGCTTCAAAAGAAATCAACTCAATTGGCAGTGGTATACTTCCCACCGTAGTTACACTAAAGCCATCACTAGATCCTCCTTTGTAAAAAATGCAGCTAATTGAACTAACAGCCAATGAGACATTAACGATTTCGCAGGCATTACTTACATCGACACTAATATTCCCATCAGTTCCTCCAAAAGTGATTACTATCGAATTAGTGCCTTGACCGGAGGTTATAGAGGATCCTGCTGGCACTGTCCAATTGTATACCGTAGTTGAAGTTGAACCTGCTACTGTAATACTGTACGCTTCCGTAGAGGAAGGACAAAATTGAGTGGAGCCTAGGATTGGCCCTGCGATAAAAGCAGAGCCTCCATTTAAGTTTTGAATGCAACCAACATTTGTTGTAAAGCCATCATTGTTTCCTCCTGCAAAGAAAGTGCAACTGGCTAA
>JANNRV010000168.1:0-22896 GCA_031401775.1 Bacteroidia bacterium
GTTTCGTTAGGGACAAACAGATTTTTTGGAATGGCCTTCTCCGTTAGTTTTTTAAAATCAGGTCGGATCAAAAAATCAATGATGTTATCAGATGCCTTGATCAGTTTTTCCTTAAAGTCCCTTGGAACAAAAATCGGAGTCTCGGCTACACGAAATTTAACGTGAAAATTAAATGACTTGTCAAGGTCAGCCAGAAAGTGCTGGTATTTCTCTTCGGAAAACTCTTTGTTATAACGTTCACGTATGGAGTGAATCATACAGTGATGGTGCTAACATAAGATTTCAATCCGATCATCAGGAAACGCGGCACAACCATGTTATAGGTCAGCATAATTTTATCCGGGTCCCTGAGATGATCCAGCATTTCCCAATATTTCTTCTCGCCATGTTTTGCAATCACCATTTCTTTCTTGTCGTCACGAAGGAGGTACATCTGCATGCCATTGGCATCGGCCTCAGGATGGAACTGCATTCCCACAAACGCTTCGTCAAAACGAATTGCCATCACTGCTCTTTCTAATAAAACATGAGGCCTTATTTTTTCAATAGCAAGTAACTGACCTCCTTCTTTCCTTATCTTTTTTAAGTCGGGTTGAGTAATTTGATAGTCTCTCGAGTCTACTGCCCAGAAAGGATCACCCAGCGATCTTAAAAGAGGATCATGATGGCCATCTATTGTTTTATGTACCGGCATTACTCCAAAGGATGTGCCTTTGCGCTTTGATACTTTTGCGAACTTATAGTAGCGACAGAAAACCTGGAAAGAATGGCAGATCAATAACACATGTTTTTTATGTTGAGGATTAGCGCGGTTGTGCTCGAGAATCTTCTCAATAAGAGTAAAATACTTCCGTTCCCAGAGTGATCCTTCACTATCAAGCGGACTTCCCGGGCCTCCTGTTGAAATGTACAGGTCATATTCCGACCCAGGAACATCACTCTTTCCACGCACGTCAAAAATCTCATACTTCAGAGGCATGTGAAAATCAACCTCAAAAGCCTCAATCAGCTGCCTGATACCGCGCATGCCCTCATTGGGCACTCCATCATACATATCAAGAATGGCAATTCGTATCAAATTGTATTCAATTAAGATGCTTTAATCGGAAACAAATCACAAACCTTCCACCGTTTGAGCTGCAATATAATCAACAACTTTTTCAAGGCTATTAGTTTCACGGAATACCGCTAATTGGCGATCTGCACCCGTCCCTTTTTCAAGCATCGTATGTACATAGTTGATGGCATGCCGACTGCCAAGGTCGTCCACTACATCATCTATAAAATCAAGTAATTCTAAAATAAGCAGGCGGCAATCGATCTCTTCTTGTTTACCAAAGTCGATAAGCTTTCCTTCAATTCCGTAGCGTGAAGCTCTCCATTTGTTTTCATTGATCAGGGCACGGTTGTAAAGAATGAATGTCATGTTTTGCTGGCGCAATTTATAAAGCTTGGCAACGATCGCCTGAAACAAGGCGGCAATGGCTATCGATTCATCAACCAACAAGGGAACATCACAAATCCGAAACTCAATGGTATCAAAGAAGGGATGCACACGCACATCCCACCATATCTTCTTTGCATTATCAATACAACCCGTCTTGATCAATAAGTTGACGTAGTTTTTAAAATCATCCCAATCGTTAAAATAATCAGGTACTCCTGTGCGGGGAAACTTATCAAATACTTTCGTGCGGAATGATTTGAAGCCTGTGTTTCGACCTTCCCAAAAAGGTGAGTTGGTAGAAAGTGCGTACACATGAGGAAGAAAATAGCGGGCCGTGTTCATCAGGTGAATGGCCATGTTTTTGTCGGCAATGCCCACATGTACATGCAAACCGAAGATAAGGTTGGAGCGAGCTGCCTCCTGCATCTCATTCACAATAGCATCATAGCGTGGATTAGGTGTTATGAGTTGTTGTGTCCAGTGAGAAAACGGATGCGTGCCCGCAGCTCCGATTCGTAGTCCAAGGCTTTTAGCAATGTCTGAAACTCCTTTCCGCAGTTGACTGATGTCGGCATGGGCTTCTCCAACATCGCGACAGATATTTGTGCCCACCTCCACTACCGCCTGGTGCATTTCGGCCTTCACCTGATCTTTCATACTCAGACCGGCAATTTCTACTATCTTTTGGTCATGTGATTTCAACTCCCGTGTAACGGGATCAATTACCATGTACTCTTCTTCAACACCTAATGTAAATTTTTCCATATGTTGACCTCACTCCATCCAAGAGCCTGCTTTCAAGAGGGGAGCAGGTGCACTGCCCATTAAGCGTTTGCCTGAATGTGGTGAGGTTTTATTTTTTAGTTGATTTTGTTTTTGTAGCCGGTTTCTTTTCTTTGGTCGGAGCGGAAGAGTCTTTCATAAAAGAACTTGCCGCATTGGTGACAAATGTTCCCCAGGTTAAATTGTCTTTGCCGGGCTTTTGTGCCTGTGCTCTTTCCACGGCCATCTTAGCGGCATGTTCTACAACCCAGGCAAAATTTTCCTCTCCTACTGATTTTAATTCTGCATCGGGTGCGGGGTTACAAAAATCAATAGCATAAGGCACTCCATCGCGAACTGCCATTTCCACCGTATTGAAATCATAGCCGAGCGCGATGCAAAGGTCTAATACGTAGTCGTTAACTTTCTTTAGTAGTTTTTCGGATGCCGGGCCCTTGTTAACAACATAGCGCAGATGATGAGGATTCCGAGGTTCGTATTGCATAATTCTAACCTGCTTTCGGCCAAGGCAATAACATCTGAAGTAATCATCAAATACAATTTCTTCCTGAAGCATCATGACCAGTTGAGCCGTTTCACGATAGGAGTTAAAAAATTCATCCATGTTGTGAAGCTTGTAAACACTTTTCCATCCACCGCCTGAGTGCGGTTTCATGTAAGCCGGCCAACCGATGTAATCAAATATTTTCTCCCAGCTCAAGGGGAATTTCAAATTACTAAAAGAAGCATCACCGGTGTCAGGCGGACGTTCGTGGGAAGGAAGAAGAACGGTCTTGGGTACAGGCACACCGATTTTTATTGCTAACGCGTTATTGAAAAACTTTTCATCGGCACTCCACCAAAATGGATTGTTGAGTACAGCTGTTCCGTCAATGGCGGCATTCTTAAGGAAGGCCCTGTAAAAGGGAACATCTTGTGAAATACGATCGATGATGACAGCATAGCCATCACCAACACCCTGTTGCACCATATCCACCATGACCGACTCAGCTTTAATATCCTTGAGTCCCATTTTGTTTATGCGCTCTACAAATGCTTCAGGGAAGGAGCGCTCCATGCCGTGTAGTATTCCGATCTTTTTCATATTCGTTAAAGTTAGATGTAAGGCAAAAGGTATAATGATTAAATTCTTTATTTAATTAGTGACAGGTAGTGCGGAAACATTTCCCGCCAGACAGGCCAATCGTGATTTGCATTTTGACGCACGTCAAGCCAGTAGTTCATTCCTTTGTTTTGTAAAATGTTGGCCATTTTTACATTCGCATCCCAACACATATCATTCGTGCCAGTTCCCAACACAACAAACATGTCATTGTAAAATTGATTTTGTGCATTGGGGATAAAGTCGGGAGGATTGTTGAAGTAGACGTTATCGTCATAGTAGCCATCCATTTGATCTTTAATATCAAAGGCAGCGCCCATATTAAATACATACTTAACTACTTCCGGATGTTTAAAAGCAAAATTGGTAGCATGGTATCCGCCAAAACTGCATCCCGCTGTAGCCACTCTGCCCACCCCGGTTTCTCGCTGAGCCAATGGTACCAATTCTTCCAGGAGCATTTGATCGTACCAAATATGATTTCGAACACGATCCGCAGGATGAATATTTTTATTATACCAACTGGCAGAATCAATTCCATCGGGGCAATAAATTTTAACAAGGCCATTATCCAAAAACCAGGAAACGCTATCGATCAGTTTAAAATCCTTATTCTCATTGAAGCTACCCATAGAGGTGGGGAAGAGAATGATAGGATAGCCATGCGTACCATAGGCCATCACTTCAATGTCCCTGCTTAGCCGGGGAGAATACCACTTATGATAATGTTCGTAAGGCATATCGATTCAATTAAACTTCTATTTTTACGTCCTTATTGGCTCTGAAAATCGGAATAAAGACCCGGAAAAATAACGATCTGTTTAAAATTATTTAATCCTCCTTGACAATCACTCATCATTATCATCTCGAAAAACTTACGGATATTCATTCCAAGCTGCTCGGCAGAGACACCATTGTGGACATTTTTCTTCCTTTTCAATATGAAAAAGGGCGGAAACACTACCCTTTGCTCATTCTTAATGATGGACAGGATGCGGCCGCTATTGGCCTGAAAACCACCTTAGAGAAGCTCACACACTCAAAGGAAATGGAAGACATCATTGTGGTGGGCGTACATGCCGGAGACCGAATGCAAGAATATGGCGTAGCCAATAAGGCTGATTTTAAAGATCGTGGAAGCAGAGCCAAAAACTATTCCCGCTTTATCATGACAGAGTTGATTCCCTATTTGGAATATCAGTACTCTATTTCAAAGAAGCATGAGGAACGGAGTATAGCCGGCTTTTCGTTGGGCGGACTTTCTGCCATGGACATAGCATGGAATCATCCGGAATACTTTAGTAAAGTGGGATCGTTCAGTGGCTCATTCTGGTGGCGAAAGAGGGATTCAAAAAGTAGGCTCTATTCCGATTACCGGGATCGTATTATGCATCAGCAAATCCGAAGGGGTAAATTTAAACCTGGACTAAAATTTTGGTTTCAAACAGGATTAAAGGATGAGCGCAGCGACAGAAATAGAAATGGTGTGATTGATTCCATTGACGACACCCTGGACTTGATTGTAGAGCTTGTAAAAAAAGGATATCGCCCCTTTCATGACATACACTATTTAGAAATGAAAGATGGTGAACACAATCTCCCCACGTGGGGAGAAGCACTTCCTCATTTCTTAATGTGGGCGTTTGAATTAGATTCAAGATCCAAAATTCAAAATGCATTATAAGCCAATTTTGAATCTTAAACTTTGAATCTTTATCCCTCATGAATAAATCAATTGATACCATCGTTTTTGATCTGGGAGGTGTACTCATCGATTGGAACCCACGCTACCTTTATCGAAAGATTTTTAAGACGGAAGAGGAGATCACCTGGTTTCTGGAAAATATCTGTACGAGCGATTGGAATGAAAAGCAAGATGCCGGTCGTTCATTTCAAGAAGCTACCGAGGAGCTTGTTCTGCAATTCCCTGAGTACGAAATGCCTATCCGCGCCTGGTATGGAAGATGGAAGGAAACCATGAACGGACATATTGAAGAAACGGTAACTATTTTTAAAGAATTAAAAGAGAGCAAGCGCTTTAAGATTTACGCACTCACCAATTGGTCAAAGGAGACATTTCCATGGGCGTTGGAGAAATTTGAATTTCTCCGGTGGTTTGATGGTATTGTAATTTCCGGTGTAGAAAATACCCGAAAGCCTTTTCCTGATTTTTTTCAAATACTTTTCGATCGACATGCGATAGACCCTTCATCAGCAATTTTTATTGATGACAATCTTAGAAATATTGAAGCAGGCAGATTGCTGGGCTTATCCGGTATTCATTATCAGTCACCGGATCAGTTGAAAGCGGAGCTTAGTAAGCTGAAGGTCGAGCCATAACTTAGAATCTTACGATCATCGACATAATTATTCTTGTCTCGTGCTTTACTAAATCAGCTACATAGCCTGTTGGATCACCAATGGGTGGATTCCAGCCATTGGGAGATGTGACACCACCGCGTCCGGAAAAATAGGGAACATTTGTATGTCGAGTAACGGCTTCAATTCCCCAGGTAAGATGTTCATTGGGCATATATTGCAATGTGGTGGAGGCATCCCATCCTTCAAATTGATCGCCCGGATTTTGAGTTAGCACCCCGTTACCCGTGGGTAGCAGAGACAGATAACGCCCCGGGTTATTGATATAACCTCCACCCAATGTCCAGCCCATTTTTTCGTGTGCAAACCATAGACGGTGATAAACCATCCAGCTTATAAAATTCTGAGCCGGTCCGTTACCTCCTCCGAAAGGAGTAACACCGCCACCCTTTTCAAAGCCAAGGTCTCCGGTGACTGAAAAAGCTCCTTTTGAGATCTTCTTCCCCGGAGAATTGAAGTAGCGAAGTACAACACTGTTATCGCTATGAAAGCGAAAACGATCTGGTAGGTTAGGAGTATCATAACCTCCGTATACGCTTGCTAAAATGGAAATCCATTCCTTTGGTCGCCATTGCATCTGCAAGCCAAGGCCTGGGGCCTCATTGAACATACCGTAAGTTTGCCATCCATTGACGATCCAGTATTCTAATTTCAATCGCTCGGTTGGAAAGGTTTGAACTCGGATGCCTGTAAAAAACCAAGGGGTGTTATCAGAAGTAAAGGAGGGCTGGTAATTCCAGTTTTCAAAATTATTATAGGAAAGCAGGCCCACATAGGATTTAAAAATACCGACATCTACATTGATTCCATGCCACACATCGAAATGGTAACCTGCATAAGCTTCCGTAACAAAGCGCAGTGCAGTATATAAATCATATTGGCCCCGCAAAGGTGTATTGTCATTGCGGGGGATACCCGTAGCCCGTGTACCAAATTGAAGCATGAGTCGTCCACGCACGTTGTCATAATGAAAATCGCCACCTCCCTCCAGGTATGAAATATTAAATTCGTTGGACCGAAAGGTGGCTGTAGAACCGGCATTGGTGTGATCAATAGGACGATTAAATGAATAGTTATAGTTAGCGTCAAAAGTAAAACTCCCGGTAAAATACCTGGATTGAAGAATGGATCGCTTCTGCCGATTGTTTCCCTGAACCCAGGAAAAATCGCCCCAGGCAAAGGGTTCCCCCTTCTTTTGTTGGACGGTATCTGCCACATCTTGTTGCCGATGGTTAGGAAGAGTGTCGGGCTTAACATTCAATCCATGAGCGATAATCGAAGATGAAAAGAAGCAACAGCTAATGCTGAACAATAAAACGTTTGTACATTTCATAATTTATCTTTTTGAAGAATGATGTTTAAGTTTTAGAGATGTTTTTTGGCCAATTGACTTTCTTGTAAGCTCTACATGCTGCACCTGGTGGTACACCAATGGGACCTGTTCAATCTCCACATCACTTTTATCGAGACCGAATGCTTTTTCATCACTTTGTCCTAGCTTCTTTAAAAAGAAATAACCATTCAACAATAAGCCTTCCCGCAGTGTAAACTCATTCTCAACGGAAAGAAACTTTTCGAGAATCACAAATTTGAAATCCGGTTCAGGATTGTATTTGGTAGATCCATCGGGGCGTATGTGCAGGTTCAGCTCTTTGTTGGCCACCAGTTCCTGTACTATTTTCTTGAAAAACAATTCTGAACGAGGCTGAATGCGAAACCCGACATTGATGGACACTTTAATCACCTTATCATCCAGCAATTCGGTTACTTCATAGCTAAGTGTGTACGGCTCATCGGTGCGGTTGATATGGAGAAACCAATACACATCGGCTCGCTTCGGCTTTTTGGAAAAAATTGATTTGATAATTTTCTCTTCAATCTGTTCACGATGATCGGCTTTAGTGAGGTAGATCAGGTGTGTGGCAAATTTAGAAATGCCGTCATCTTCACTTAATTCTTTGATAAAGGAGGTGTATTTGCCCAACTCAACAAAGCGTACAAAGCGGTTATTGATTTTACGGGAGTAATACCAGACATACATCACCATGAAAATGAATAACTCGAAGAAAAGAAACATCCATCGTTCTTTAATCTTGACCACATTCGTAATAAAAAAGGAAATTTCAATAGTGCTAAAAAGAAGAACTATGCCCACCACGATAATTACATTCCACTTTTTGCGATACAACATAAAATAGCCCAGAAGGAGAGTCGTCATCATCATGGCGATGGTGATGGAGAAACCGTAAGCTGCCTCCATGTGAGTGGAGTTTTGAAAATAAAGAATCATGAGGATACAACCTATCCAAAGAATGGTGTTGACGCTGGGAATATAAATCTGACCTTTCAGCTCTGTAGGCTGACGAACTTTTACGCGAGGCCAGAAATTCAAACTCATGGCTTCACTGATTAAGGTAAAAGATCCGCTGATGAGTGCCTGCGAAGCAATGATGGCAGCAAAGGTGGCAATCCCGATTCCGGGAATTAAAAACCAATGTGGCATCATTTCATAAAAAGGATTGCGTCCGTTTAGCAGAGGTTCACCTTGATGCATTAGCCAGGCGGCCTGCCCCATGTAGTTGGTCATCAAACTTATCTTTACAAAAATCCATGTGATGCGAATGTTTTTTCTTCCACAATGACCCAGATCAGAATAGAGTGCCTCGGCACCAGTAGTTGCCAAAAACACAGCACCCAATAACCAAAAACCTTCAGGGTACCTTACCAGTAGTTCGTAAGCATAAACAGGACTCAGTGCCTTGATTACATCGGGGTAATGCACGATATGGCTTGTCCCCACAATAAAGAGCATGCTGAACCACACGGTCATAATTGGCCCGAAGGTGCTTCCTATCCGTTGGGTACCAAATCGTTGAAAAAAGAATAGCAAAGAAAGGATCACCACCACAATGGGTACCGTTGGCAAATCAGGGATGACCATCTCCAGACCTTCTACAGCCGAGGCAACCGATATAGGAGGTGTGATAATGCCATCGGCAAGCAGTGTCGTTGCGCCTAAAATGGTTGGGATCACCAATCCTTTTCCGTAACGCTTCACTAACGCATAAAGTGAGAACACGCCACCCTCGCCATCGTTATCAGCCATCAGTGTGAGAAAAATATATTTAATAGAAGTTTGAAATACGAGCGTCCAGAATATACACGAGACCCCCCCCAGCACAAGTACTTCATCTATGGTTCGTTCGCCAACAATGGCTTTCATGACGTAGAGCGGACTGGTACCGATATCGCCATAAATGATGCCCAAGGCCACCAGCAAAGAGGCAATAGTTACCCTGTCCGAATTTTGGTTCAGTTTCATATTAAAAAAATTATAGTCTGTGATTACTTTCCTACAAACCGATAGCCTACGCCTGACTCGGTGATGATATGAACAGGGCGATTGGGATCAGTCTCAATTTTTTTTCTTAGTTGTGCAACAAACACCCGCAGGTATTGTGATTCATTTTGATACGAAGGCCCCCATACCTGATGAAGTACATAGTGATGGGTCAATACTTTGCCTTCATTTTTACCCATCAGAGCCAATAAGGTATATTCAGTAGCCGTGAGTTTGATGACGACACTATTTTTCTTAACGGTACGGGCGGCATAGTCTATGGTGACATCGCCAAATTCGCCAAGCGGACTATTTTCATCCTGTAAAACTTTTCGCAAGGCTAAACGAATTCGTGCCATCAATTCCCCTGTGCGGAATGGTTTTACCAGATAATCATTTGCTCCGTTGTCTAATGCTTTAACAATGTCTTCTTCCATACTTTGTACGGATAGAATAATAATCGGCTTAGTGTACCATTCACGAAGGTGGCGCAGTACCTCATGACCACTTTCATCGGGCAGGCCTAAATCCAAAAGCACCAGATCAGGCGGATGACTGGCGACAGCCGCCAATCCTTCTTTAGCAGTTATGGCTGCTTGCACATGATAGTCGTACGATTCCAGGGTGATGGTCAGCAATTTTCGAATTTGTGCCTCGTCATCAATAATCAATATCGAAGCCTTATTCATTTTTTAAACGGTTTATGTAAGAAACTTCTGTTGGAATTTCTATCGTAAACATGGCTCCACGCAACGGGAGATTGGTTAGCATGATTTTACCATTATGTGCTTCTACAAAGCCCTTGGCAATAGACAATCCAAGTCCAGTACCTCCGGGCCGGGAGCCTTGTAACCTGTAAAACTTATCAAATACCCGATAGATTTCTGCTTCCGGAAACCCTTTGCCTGAATCAGATAATGTCAATAATAACTTTTCATCTATACAATCTGCTTTTACGATAATGTCGGTTCCTTCCTCAGTATGCTGAATGGCGTTGCGTACCAGATTATGCAGCACTTGTTCCATCAAACCAAAATCCAATTTGAACAAGGGAAGATTTTCGGGGACAAACACAGACACACGATAATTGGATAGTTCAAAACGCTGAAGTGTGGTGTAAATCAGTTCACGTACATCGCACCAGTCTTTCTTAATTTTAAAAATACCGGATTCCAGACGGGACATTCCCAATAGATTTTCAACCTGTTGGTTCAGTCGCATGGAAGCAATGGATATTTCTGATAATAATTCCGTTTTATCTTTCTCCGATAGCTTATCGGCATTCATTAAATTATCAGTAGCTCCAATGATGGTCGTAATAGGCGTTCTTAATTCGTGCGATAGTGAATTCAGTAATGTATTATAGAATTTAATTGCGTTGGCCTTTTCCTCTCGTTTGCGAACTTCCTTTTGAGCTTCTCTTATTTTATGGGTAAGCACGGCATGAATAAGGGCAATAATAAAATACATCAACAAGAGGAAGCGATCTTCGGTAGTGCCCACGGCAAAGGTGAACCGGGGTGGGATGAATAATAAATCCCAGAGCAGTGCGCTGAGCGCGGCTGCTATAATGACCGGAATAATATCCAGGAACATGGCCAGAATAGAAACGGTAACTAACAGCAGAAAAGCGATCACTCTATAACCAACGAGCCCTTCAATGGCGAGGCCAAGGCCGGTAACAAAAAGAATTGCCAGCAGGCTGATCAGGTATTGGTTTTTCCCGGAGAGGTTATAAAGTTTAGCGTTCACGGTTTGTCCTATTGACAAGACAAAAGTAGCTCTCTTATTATAAATAGGATGTTAAATTGTGAAGCGTTGGCATAAAGATTTTATAAGGAAGTAATATTTTTTCCGATTTTTACTTCACGAATGTGATTGCCACCTGTTCATCACGCCTTTTTTTCATGCCAAATAGAAATCTCATCAGGTTAAACGGGCGAATCACGAAAAGATAAAAGCCTACACAACTTATCAGCGTCAAAAAGTTAATACTCCAATATTTGACGCTGATACTCCAATCCAATTGGCATACATAATAGCCAATGGCAATAATGACGGATTGGTGGAGAATATAGAAAGGATATAGCCCTTCGCTGATCTTTGACAACCAAGGGTGGGGCTTGTTGAGATAATGTTGACCATACGCAACAATGGCAATGACCGTGAACCAACTTACGAAAATGGCAATCACGTCAAAAATTGTTTCAACCGTATCATCTGTCCAGGGTAGTTCGATCAAATCGCGGAAATGAAAATAGCAGATGTAAAATGGAACAATGGAAATTAACATAGCCAATAGTAAATACTTTCGATTGGCACCTATCGCACTCCAAAGTTTTGGAATAGAGTAAAAAATAATTCCCATCAGGAAAAAAAGGAAGTAAAAAATGAAATAGGCCCAATCCTTTATCAGATCATGAGTCTCTTCCGGGAAGTAAGGTCTCAATAGAATTTGGGAGCCTAAAATCAAAAGAGATGGCACTAATAAAATTCTAACAGGGCTTGAAAGCAGAGAATAGAGTTTACTCTTAAGTTTTTCACCTTTGTTGGATCTCAGTAGGTTGAGTAGTGGTAGTGCCAATAATGAATACAAGAATAAGTACAGCACGAACCATAGATGATGCCAACTAAAGCTGCCTTTAGGGTAAGGAATGAAATTGAATACGGTCTTATAGAAATCCCAATAGCTCTCGTATTGGCCAATGCGTTCGTAATAAATTTGTGGAGGCACCACCACGAGCATTCCGAAGATAAGAGGTATAAATAATCGTTTAAACCGTTCTATCCTAAATTGCCCGGGGGTTCGTTTCCCCAGAGCCATGTAGGTGCCGGCTCCTGAGATAAAAAGCAAAAGTGGCATCCTGAAATAGTGAGACCAAATCATCCAATATTGAAAAGTAACAGTGGTCTCGCTGTTTTTCACATGCCACCCCCAGGTGTTAAACCACATGCCGGTATGAAAGAACAGAAGTATAACAATGGCAATAAACCGCAGCCAGTCCAGATCGTATCTTCTTTCGTTGTTTGTTAATAGTTCTTGATTCATAGTTCTTCGTTCTTTTTTCCTCAAAGAAACGCTCAATGATTACAAAGGTAAGGCTGGTTTTATAGTCCAGAAGGACGATTTTATAAAGTCGAACGCTCTTTATTTACTATTTTTCAGAATTCTTGTAAACGTCACCATGGTCCAGTTGCTCACCGAATCCTCCCTTCTTTTGCTCTTCCTCGTACTAGCCGTGGGTGCTACGCTGGGTAAGATAAAGATCGCTGGTGTGAACCTGGGGATAGCTTCCATCCTTTTTACAGGGTTGGCATTTGGTGCCTTGTCACCGGCTATCAAATTGCCCGTTATTGTCTATGAAATTGGCTTAGTACTTTTCATTTATTGCATCGGAATCTCCAGTGGAGAACAGTTTTTCGGTAACTTAAAAAAGAAAGGATGGCGTGAAAATATATTGACGTTCGGAGCAATCGTTTTAGTATTTGCTATCGTTGTATTAATAGGAACATTTTCTTCCATCAAGTCTTCGCATCTGGCGGGTATTTTTGCAGGTAGCCTAACCAACACGCCTTCCTTGGCGGCCACGTTGGAGTTTATCAAAGCTTCTCAACCTATGGCGATGATTGAATCGGCATTGGCCGAACCAGTAGTGGCTTACTCAGTTTGCTACCCAATGGGTGTGATTGGAATGATACTCGCCATTGTCTTATTTCAGAAAATTTTCAAGACCTCTTTAAAAGCGAATGCACAACTAACCGATGCGGAAAAATTAACCAATGCTACTGTTGCTGTTTATAACGAGAAAGTGATAGGTCTATCGATAGATGAGTTTAGAACTACGCATGGACTTAAAGTTGTATTTGGTAGAATAAAGCGTAACGCTATTTCCTTTTTGGCCCTGGATAGTTTGTTAATAGAAAAAGGTGACTTGATGACGATAGTGGGTAAACCGACTCAAGTGCAAAAGGCGCTGAATTTGTTAGGGACACGGAGTGAAAGCAATCTCGAAATGGATCATCAGCATTTAGATGTGCGCAGAATGTTTGTTTCTAATCATGATCTGGTTGGTCAATCCCTCAAGGATCTAAATTTGCCGCATACGATGGGTATTATTATCACACGAATCCGAAGAGGAGACAGCGATATTTTGCCGAATGCTGAAACCACTTTACAATTCGGTGATCGTGTCCGTGTATTGACCGGGCGAAATGAGCTAGCGGCTGCAAGTAAATTTTTTGGTGATAGTTATGCCGCTCAAAGTGAGGTCGACATATTAACACTTGGTTTAGGAGTGGCCGCTGGTTTTTTTCTTGGCATGATTCCTATTCCCTTGCCGGGTGGAATTACATTGAAATTAGGCATTGCCGGAGGCCCTTTAATCATTGCTTTATTATTAGGCTCCATAAATCGAATTGGAAAATTAGTTTTTGTGATGCCCTACAGTGCCAATAATACCATTCGACAACTTGGTCTCGTGTTATTTTTGGCGGGCGTGGGTACACGATCGGGATATGCATTTCGTGAAACAATAACGCAGAGCGATCAAGGAATATCATTTCTTTTAATTGGTGCAGCGATTACTATTTTGATAGGCTTCGTATTTCTTTACATAGGTCACCGGTTTTTAAGAATCCCATTCCCACGATTGGCAGGCATGTTGGCAGGGATGCAAACCCAACCTGCAGTGTTAGCTTTTGTAAACGAACAGGCTAAAAGTGAACAACCAAACATTGGTTATTCTTCTGTTTTTCCAATCGCCACATTATCGAAAATTATTTTTGTACAGATCCTTCTTACACTGCTGACATAGCTGCTTAAAGACAGCTAGTTATTTTTAAAGCGATTTTCAAAAAAACTTGGGAGAGTTAGTGAAAAATCATTCCACCAGGAATGATGATAACTAAGCCGTGGTGAAGACATATAGCCTAACCCAATTGGCTGAGTGCTTTTGACGGTTTTTGTTTCAGCCCTGATGTTGTCAGGAAAAGTAATCAAGATAATAATGAAAGAAAGAGAAACGAATAGGTTGCTCATTCAATGTTTCATCATTTCACTTCAACCCTACACACGAATATTAGTAGGCTAAAAAAAAGAATATGATTCTTGTCAGAATTGCAATCGAGTGTAATTTCTGCAAACGATTTTTTAGAACAAAAATAGACCTCAATAAGGAGGTAAAATTTGAATGTCACGTTATATGACAAATCTCATGTGCCTGGTCTCTGTTTGCGATTATGTTTACATAAAAAAATCTAAATGAAAACTAATCATCAAGAATTAAAAAATTGGGTAGAGGAAATAAAAAAGCTGGTAACCCCCGATCACGTAGTGTGGTGCGATGGGTCAACGAAGGAGTATGACGAGTTATGTGCAAAACTTGTTTCAAGTGGAACGTTCATCAAATTGAATGAAGCGAAACGACCTAATTCGTTTGCCTGTTTCTCTGACCCCAGTGATGTGGCTCGGGTGGAAGACCGCACTTATATATGCAGTCGGAAAAAAGAAAATGCAGGACCTACTAACAACTGGCGCGATCCACGCGAAATGAAAATCGAACTGGAGCCTGTGATGCGTGGCAGCATGAAAGGCCGTACGATGTATGTTATTCCTTTTAGTATGGGGCCGATTGGTTCACCCATGTCGCAGATAGGCGTAGAGATTACCGATTCAGAATATGTAGTGGTCAACATGTACATCATGACCCGTGTAGGAAATCGGGTGTTGGAAGTTTTGGGTGACAACGGAAGTTTTGTAAAATGCTTGCACACAGTAGGTGCACCTTTGGAAAAAGGACAGGCAGACGCAAAATGGCCATGCAATCCAACATTGAAATATATTGTCCATTATCCGGAAGAGCGTTCTATTGTAAGTTATGGTTCGGGCTATGGTGGCAATGCCTTACTAGGTAAAAAGTGTTTTGCGTTGCGTATCGCTTCCACCATGGCGCAAGAAGAAGGTTGGCTGGCAGAACACATGTTGATCATGGGCGTAGAAGATCCGCAAGGAGAGAAAACATATTTGGCCGCGGCCTTTCCAAGTGCATGCGGAAAAACAAATTTTGCCATGCTCATTCCTCCACCTGAATTTAGTGATTGGAAGATCACAACCATTGGCGATGACATCGCGTGGATCAAACCCGGAAAAGATGGACAACTCTATGCCATCAACCCTGAAGCGGGGTATTTTGGAGTAGCTCCGGGCACTAATGAAAAAACAAATCCAAACGCGATCAAATCTATTGCAAAGAATACAATTTTCACTAACGTAGGTGTCACACTGGATGGTGACGTATGGTGGGAGGGACTTACTAAGGAAGTTCCTAAGGACGTTATTGGATGGAATGGAAAGAAGTGGGATCCTGCCAGCGGAAAACCGGTGGCGCATGGTAACTCTCGCTTTACAGCACCCGCTATTCAAAACCCTTGCATCGATGAGCAGGTGGAAAATCCAAATGGCGTGCCTATCAGTGCCTTCATCTTCGGAGGCAGAAGAAGTACCACTGTTCCGTTAGTATATCAGGCAATCAACTGGAGTTATGGTGTGTACACCGCTTCAACCATGGGTTCCGAAACAACGGCTGCGGCTTTTGGAGAGCAAGGAAAAGTGAGAAGAGATCCATTTGCGATGTTGCCTTTCTGTGGATACCACATGGCAGATTATTTTAATCACTGGTTACAATTTGGTCGCGACTTACCAGCACCTCCGCGGATTTTTAACGTAAACTGGTTTCGCAAAGATGAAAAAGGAAATTTCATCTGGCCCGGATTTGGCGACAACATGCGCATATTGAAGTGGATCGTTGAACGTGTGAAAGGAAAAGCTTCTGCCGTGGAGAGTCCGATTGGATGGATGCCACACTATGACGACATCGACTGGAAAGGACTGGATGGTTTTTCAAAGAAACAATTTGAGGAACTGATGATGATCGATCGCGAAGCATGGAAGCAAGAACTATTATCGCATGCCGAGCTATTCGAAAGGATGTATGATAAGCTGCCGAAAGAATATATTTTCATGCGTGAGTTGTTGCTTTCTGGTTTGTGGCGGTCAAAGGCAAAGTGGAAACTAGAAGCTGAAACGGAATATTCAATGGAGTAAATAGTAGAAAAGAATTTATCAGAGATGTAGTTACGGTAACTACATCTCTTTTTTTGAGGTAGTACTGATTCAGAGCAAGGACAATCGCCTCAAAGTAATATATTTGAAACTATGTCTCTACAAATTTCAATAGCTTCACTGGCGAATGCTGAAGCCATTAATGTACTTGTCAACTCTGCCTACCGTGGAGATTCCTCAAAAAAAGGATGGACTACCGAGGCCGACTTATTGGATGGTACTCGTATTGATGAGGAGGCAGTAAATGAACTCCTCCGAAAGCCTGACACCACTATTCTACTCTGTGGTGAAGAGAATGAATTACTGGGTTGCGTAGAACTACGGAAGGACAACCAAAAGTTGTATTTAGGGATGCTTTCAGTAAAGCCAACCACTCAAGGAAAAGGAATAGGCAAGAAATTATTAATGGAAGCAGAGATATATGCAAAAGGAATTGACTGTACCAAAATTTATATGACGGTAATCTCCGTTCGGAAAGAATTAATCGACTGGTATGTGCGGCATGGGTATGAATTGACGGGCGAAAAGAAGCCATTTAGTGTGCCTGATATAAGGTGGGGAATTCCAAAACACGAATTGGAGTTTGTTGTTTTGGAGAAGCAGATCAGATGAGACCGGATGAACTAACCATAGGATGTAAGATAAGAGTCATTCAATTTGAGCATACAAGTGAGTACTATAAATTCACAAATTGATTCCAAAAAATTTAATATATATGAAAATTTTGTTTGCTACCGTTTTTTTATCTGTTTCATTCCAAGCCTTATGTCAGAATCCTGATCTTCCTCAAGATTTCTTAACGAAAGATTTCCATTTGGGCCGCAGGGAAAAGCTACGCGAGAGCATGCCCGGCAATTCGGTAGCTGTGTTTTTTGCCAATCCAGTGCGCAATCGGGCCAATGATGTGGATTATGTTTATCACCAAGATCCCGACTTCTTCTACTTAACAGGCTACAAAGAGCCTGATGCAGTTTTATTCATCTTCAAAGAGAAACAGATGGCCGGAAATGGCACCCAGTATAATGAAATTCTATTCGTCCGGCCACGAAATGAATTTAAGGAAATGTGGACGGGAAGAAGACTCGGTGAACAGGGAACAAAAGCCCTGTTGGGATTTGAGCAAGCATTTAATAATTCAGAGTTCAAGCGTTATAATGTTGATTTTTCAAAATTCAGTCAAATATTATTCTTTGACTTTCAGAATGATGTGCGTGACAATCCAAGGGACTCATCAGATATGTTCGATTTAATTGTTCAATTTAAATCCAAAGTAAATTATCCGGAGAAAAGTGGTGTTACGATCGCTGTTGAGCCTCAGAAAAATAATCTGGATACAAAAGGTCTTGCCGATTTAATGGCCAATCTGCGAGGCATTAAAACAAAGGAGGAGATTGAGCTGGTGAAAAAAGCTGTAAGAATTTCCTGTGCTGGCCAGGTGGAGGTAATGAAAGCGATGAAGCCGGGTATGTCCGAACGTGAGATACAGGGAATACATGAGTTTGTTTTTAAGAAATATCAGACAGAAGACTTAGGTTATCCATCGATTGTTGGAGCGGGTCATAACGGCTGCATTTTGCATTACATTGATAATTACAAGCCAAGCATTACTTCAAAGGAGATGATCCTTATGGATTTGGGTGCTGAATTTCATGGTTACACGGCAGACATTACCCGCACAATTCCAATTAGTGGTAAATTCACCACAGAACAAAAACTGATTTATGAATTAGTACTAAAGGCACAAGAGGAAGCAATGAAAATTTGCAAGCCCGGCACGCCTCGTGCGCAGCTCACAGTGGTTTGTCGTGAAGTAATTAATAAAGGATTGACCGACTTGGGAATCATTAAGGCGGTTACCGAAAAACACATGTACTTCCCGCATGGAGTAAGCCATCACATCGGGCTCAATGTTCATGATCAGGGAGGGCCCTTGTTGGAAGAAAACAACATAGTTACCATAGAACCCGGGATTTATATTCCAGACAATTCCAATTGTGACAAAAAATGGTGGGGCATTGCCGTGCGCATCGAAGATGATTATTTGATTACCAAAGATGGCTACGAGCTTTTGTCGGGATCTGCGCCACGCACCGTAAAAGAAATTGAAGCTATGATGAAATTACCGAGCGCGCTCGATGATTTTGTGCTGCCTGATTTGGAAAAAAAGGACTAGGCTCTATACGCTTCGAAACTCGGAAGGAGTTTTTCCTGTAATTTTTTTAAAAGCAGAGTTGAATGACGACTTAGAATTATACCCAACTTGTTCTGCGATATCTTCTATTTTAATATTTGGCTGTTCTCTTAGAAAACGTTTGGCTTCTTCAACCCTATACTCTGCTAACATTTCAAAAAAGCTTTTTCTCAATCCATCGTTGATGGCTTGCGAAAGGGAGTGCACTGAGATGTTCAATTGATGAGCAAGGTCGGGTAAGGAGAAATCAGGTCGCAAAAAAGGCTTTTCATTTTTCATTAACTGTTCCAGTTTTTTCAAAGTGATCAGTTGCAGTTCGGGTGTTAGTGAGGAGGCTTTGTATTTAACAGCCTCGTTCACTGTCGTTTGTTTAAAAAAAGAAGAGTTGATAATCACCGAAAAACTGGTAAAGTAAATTGTTAAAGCGATATACGTTGCAAAGACATGATCGCCCATGTCTCTTTTATTTGAGAGTTTGACGATGAGCACGATAAGGGCCACAGAGAATAATGTGAGGGCCAAACTCCTTAACCTTAATAGGGAAGGTGTGAGAGGTTTCCAAAACAATTCTTTCTTTTTTCTGAAGGCTTTAACGGTTTCTAACAATCCAATCAAAGTATAAGCAAAGATTGAAAGAAGTGTGATTTGGGTAACAAATTTGCGAATGGACAAAGGATCTGCATCATAGGGATAGTCAAAATCGCGGAAGGGAAGATCTGGCCGATAAGAGGCTACCCATGCATTGTACTTTGCGTCTTCCGGCATCGCAAGAAATGGCAAAAGGCAAAGAGAGTAGAGGACAAAGGGTAATAAATGCAGATACTGTATTCGATCTAATTTTCCCCTCGTGAGACTTAAGACAATATAATAGAAGAAAGGTCCAATCAAAAAGCTCAGTGATTCTGAAAAATCGACCAGGTAGAAAGCATGTACAATGTACCCCGTATACATTAGAAAAATTTCCAAAATACAACACGCTACGACAATCAGCATCAGACCTTGGAACACATTGGCTTGACTCTTCCGGTTTTCCTTCGAGAGAAAGAAGAACGAGAGAAATATCGCCTGGATAATTCCAAGAAAAATGAAAACGGCAAAAAGGTCGATGCGATAGGGCAAGAGGACTTAAGGTTTTGAGATTTCAAAAGTACGATTTACAATTTAAGTAACAGGTCAATAGGTACTTGGAATTTTCAGATTTGATTGTCTAACTTTAGTGCACTCTAAAAACCTATGAAAAATGTCAGACTGAGCTTGTCGAAGTCTTTTTCGACTTCAAATTGAGTGATTTACGTTTCGATAAACTCAACGTGACAAGTTTTTAGAGATGCTCTTTAATCAATTGAGCTCCTACCACATGAAGCGATTGTTACTCATAACATTTTTGGCTTTAAGTTTTTCGCTTCCGGCACAGAAAATCTGGACTGCCAAGCAGGCAAACGATTGGTATGTCAAACAACCTTGGCTTGTAGGGTGCAACTTCATCCCCAGCACGGCCATCAATGAATTGGAAATGTGGCAGGCAGATACGTTTGATGCTGCTACAATAGATCGAGAACTTGGCTGGGCCGAGGGACTTGGCTTCAATGTGGTGAGGATTTATCTACACAACCTGCTTTGGGAAACGGATAAGGAGGGCTTCAAGAAAAGAGTCAATGATCTTCTGGTCTTGTCAGATAAGCACCAGATCAAAGTTCTCTTTGTGCTCTTTGATGATTGCTGGCTCTCTGATCCAAAACTCGGAAAGCAGCCCGATCCCAAGCCTGGCGTTCATAATAGTGGGTGGCTTAAAGCACCCGGACCGGCAATTGTTGCAAATCCCGGTAAATGGAATCCTTTGGAGAGTTATACAAAAGATATTCTCTCTACCTATAAGAATGACAAACGCATTCTGATGTGGGATTTGTACAACGAACCGGGTAACAGTGATATGACGGACATTTCTTTTCCATTTCTGGAAAAAATATTCGAGTGGGCGTGGGCAGTAAGACCTTCACAGCCATTAACCTGTGCCACATGGAACAGCGAGGATAAATTCAAACGTTATAATGAATTCGCATTAAAAAATTCGGATGTTATTACTTTTCATAATTACAATGATGTGAAAAAATTGGAAGAAGAAATTGCAATGCTTCAAAAGTGGGGGAGGCCAATCATCTGCAGCGAATACATGGCGCGTACAAATAACAGTCGCTTTGAAACTCATCTTCCTGTCTTTAAGAAAAATAAAGTAGGAGCGATTAATTGGGGTTTAGTGAGTGGTAAGACGAATACTATTTTCCCCTGGGGTTCAAAAGAAGGAACACCGGAACCGGTGGTGTGGTTTCATGACATTTTTAGAGCCAATGGGAAAGCATTTAACACTGATGAAATAAAATTCATCACTCAGATGACAACCTCTAAATGACCATAGTTCGAATCAGCGATTAAGCGGTTCACATTTCTTTAAATCTCCGAAGCATTGCCATGGTAAATCCGACTAGCAGCACGATCGTGCCGATCCATAGTACATTGATATAGGGTTTTTCCATGGCTTTAATGATTACCCAATCTTTTTGACGTGCATTAAGGGCCAGTGAAAACTCACTGCTTTCGGGATGAATATTCAGAAGGGTCACTTTGATTCCCAAGTCATTTACTTCAGAGGCAATTCTACCGACCTGAGCCCGATCTTTAATCAGAAAAATAGGCTCAGCGTAATAAGTGTCGCGTTCTCCCTCTACTTTGATTCTTGCTTGCACCGCCACATCCTCACCTACTAATTCGAGTCCGGCCAATTGATCGAGGCGCTTAACTTCTTCCAACACTGATACATAATCGTTGATGTAAAACTCTTGACCAATGGTCACACGAACCTCTTCCGTTTTTCCCCAATCTATTTCAGCACTAGCATCCATGGGTGCGGACACGTGAGTATACAGGTCGCTGGATAAATTATGTTTGATATCCGGTGAAGCGAGGAAGCCACCCATGGCAGGGTTGACCTGAACTCTGGGGAAAAGAGAAGCCGCTACCTTTTCACCTTTCCTTAATTCAATTTCGTAGAATGTGTTCTCCGGGTATATCTCAAATGTATCCTTTGCACTATACAATTTATTACCGCGGAATAGTATATCCTTTTTGGCAACTACTTTGTATGGATCGGCTGTCGGTTCGATGTCATTTTTCTTTACATAACCTGATTTATGTCTTGGCTCTACCCGCTCTCCTAAAAACTCAATGTCATAGCCTCCCATAGTACGAGGCTCATGCAGAAACAATAAAAGGTTATCACGATTGAACTCCGTTCCCATTTCTTTAATGTAAATAAGGCCGGTATTGTTAAGTGATACGATTCGGGAGTATCCTGCTGAGAACATAATGCCAATGAGAATCATGCCAATACCAATATGAGCAACCGCTCCACCGGAAAGTCTTGGATTTACTTTCAATACGGCTTGGAGAACCTTAATATTCGAAACGATGATAAAAACTCCGGCAAAGGTAAGTGCCAGATAAGCAGGCTGGTAAACTTTAGCGACAGCAATGATCAGCGCAAAAATAATTAAGGTGATGAGCGTAGGCATGATTAACTCTTTCTTCACCTTTTCTTTATCCATTTTCCTCCACCAAAAAAATTGCCCTATACCTGATAGGCAGGCAACCGCCACGGCAAACCACAATTGAAATTTTGAGTAAAACTGTATTTGATTGGCTGGGGGCGCAAGATTGGAAACGCCACCGAATAGTTCAATGACTTTGTTATACACCGGAATGGAAGTAGGAATAAGTACTTGAAATCCCATAAGACACAATGTCGTTGCCCCTAAGAAAATCCAAAATTCACGTGAGTAGGTAGAAACTTCTTTTTCGGTGGAGGGAATTTCTTTCCAACGTATAGCCATCAACACGATTGCTGCAATCATAAAGAACAGCATGTAAATTAATAGCTGACCGGAGAGCCCTAAGTCAGTAAACGAATGAACAGAAGCGTCTCCCAATATGCCGCTGCGGGTAAGAAATGTTGAGTATAGAATGAGTAAAAAAACAGCGACTACAAGAATCATAGAGCTCTTCAGGGCCGTTTCGCTATTCTTATACGTGATCATGGTGTGAATGGAAGCGATCATGATCAACCAGGGTACGTAAACAGCATTTTCAACAGGATCCCAGTTCCAGTAGCCGCCAAAGTTAAGGGTCTCGTACGCCCAGTAACCTCCCATGAGAATGCCCAGACCCAGGATTGCCCCTCCAAGAAGCGTCCAGGGCAAAGCGGGTTTTATCCACTCGCTGTATTTCTTTTGCCATAGCCCAGCCATGCAAAAGGCGAAAGGGACAAGTGTGAGTGCGAAACCCAGAAACAAAGTAGGAGGGTGTATCACCATCCAATAATTCTGTAATAATGGATTGAGCCCGTTTCCATCTTTAGGAATGAAATCTGGTTGCAGCTTGAAGATGGGATCATCCATCGCATCGCGCAGTAAGATGAAAGGGGAACTGCCTAACTTTAAATCAAAGAGAGGAATAACAATGCCTAAAATCATAGAGGCAATAA
>JANNRV010000169.1:0-12827 GCA_031401775.1 Bacteroidia bacterium
ATTTCAGAAATTTTCCCGAATAGTGTGCGGGCAAAGGGCCAAGCGCTGGGAAGCTTTACACATTGGATCATGGCAGCCATTATCTCCTGGACCTTCCCCATTTTTGCAGAATCCAGCACGATGGGTGGGGCCTATGCCTTTACACTATTTAGTGTGATGATGCTTATCCACTTGTTCTTTGCGTGGAAGGTATTGCCCGAGACAAAAGGAAAGTCGTTGGAAGAGATTCAAACCGATGTGGTCTTTCACTAATGCTGAGTAGCCCAACTTTCATAATCTGGAGTTTTTAACAAAAGGTTTCAACGGATTTGCGATTATCGGTCTTTTAGTCGAAACATAAATTTTAATCCAGACCATGTTTCATCTACTGCGCAGACTTTCACATCGACAAGGCCATTTTTTATTCCAAATTCACGGATAATTGTTTCATCCAGGTCGCTGAGCACCTTAGATGATTTCTTAGGCCAGGAAATCCAAAGCATGCCCTCCTTCTTCAGGCATTTTTTGTTCTTGAGAAACTCTTTTTCAAAAACCTTCTTTTCTTTTACAAACAAGTGAATGAAATCTACTTCACCCGTCTTTGCTTTAACATCGGCACCTTGGGGCAATGGAGAAAGCCACTCCCAATAGGCTTTCGGTTCATTGATAATAATCATTTTATAGCCTGGCTTGATACCAAGCTTCTTAAGAAGTGGAGTGCCAGAGTAACCAGCCATATCTTTGATTTGATCTGAGCAGATAAAGCTAAACAGGAATAAGATGGAAATGAATCACCTTTAAATAAAAAATGCTCCAGATATCCGGAGCATTTTTTGTTAGCGTAGACTACTATTAGTTCTTACCCATCTTATCCATTTCCTTGTTAAAGGTATCCTTAAATTTCTCGTAATCGTAATCAATCTTGAGACGCTCGTCTGTGGAAAGACGCTCATTGTATTTCTTCACAAGTTCATCAGCAGAAAGTTCGATAGCAACATATGTCTTATAGGTACCGTCTTTTGTCTGAACCAATTTCTCACAGATGGTGCGAATTCCAGAAAGTGTCTGGTCCACTACTTCGCGGTTAAGGCTTTCAAAACGACCTTCAAGTTCTTCCTTCTTATTCATTTCACGTGAATTCACATAATTGTCCGTTACCGTTTTCACTGTGGTGTTGATGGCTTGAGCAAGTTCATTACGGGCATTGGTCAAGGCCTTCTTTTTTGAAGTCACCTGATCCATGCTTTCTCCGATAGAATTTGATCTGAAAACTTTGTTGGTGGTGAAGAAATCGGGTCCTGAGCAAGGAACTACAACTTCTTTTTCACCGGCTGGAGTTTTTTCTTTGCTCTTACAGCCAGAAATCAGAACCGCAGCAACCGCGATTAGTACAAATGAGAGGTTAGTTAGTTTTTTCATATTTAGTTTAATGATTGGTTATGCAATTTAGCTAATGCAATTAATAGGCCATTCTGATTTTAAATATTTATCGAAATGAATTTTATGCAAAATTGAGTCAATTTTAAGGGTTTTACTGTAAAATTGCATTTAGCAACTCAGGCATCTTCTCCTTTTCCAACGTTTCAAGCGACTTATTGTAGGCCTCCTGGCTAGACCGGTCGTAATCCAGGCTATAGCCCTTTACCCTATCCAATGTAGTAGCGTAAATTTCTTTTCCATCTTTTAAGGTAATTACCTTAATAACAGCTGTTACATAGGTGATATAAATACTGCCCGATACGGCTCCTTTTTCAGAATTTGCATTAACATCCATCCAAAGCTCCGCTTTAGCTTTTTCATCTGTTAACTCAAATCCAGAGTTGGTAAGGAAATTCTTCAGTTTATTTGTCATCTGCTGATTGGTCTTATCTGATCCAAGGCTTTTTTCAATAGCACTCACATATACCAACGGACGCTGAACCTTCAACAAGATGCTTGCTTTAGGAACGGTCATCTTTTGAGCCACCAAAGAAGAAATATCAGAAGCTCCTTGTCCTGCAAATGCTAATAGGTTTACTTTAACACCTACCGTTTGCTCCAAATCGCGGGAGCTGATTTTTGTTATTAAAATTTTAGACTGACCGCTATCATCGGTTTTGTAATCTGGAAAAACATCTCCAGCTCCTTTCTCAAAAGCCGCCTTCAATGGTAAATCCCCAATAACTTTCTTCGATTCTTTAAAGGTTGATTTGGCAATAACGGTTTGCCCGCTCTCTGCTACTCTTCGATTTACCATGATCTCACCCGGATTTACCGAAAGCTGTATTTTATCCAACAACTGTTGAATGTTGGCATAAATCTCATTGGTAAGTAAAATACTCTTTCCCTCAAATTCCAATTGAATTGGTTCTGCAAGGTATTTTTCAATAGCCCTGAATCCCTGAAAATAGAATCCTAGCGCTTGTATGACATCATTACTCCTTTCCGATTGCTTGGCTTTCGTAAAAAAGTCAAGCGCCAGGGTTACGGCATTCCGCTTCTGCTCATCTTTTATCTCTTTATAGCGTTGCTTGGAGAGTCGATAATAAAGCCAATAATTTCGTTCATCCTCCCAGGCATCTACCTGCTCAAACTCTTCAATATCGTCTGCTGCTTTGGTTTGAATTATTTGTTCATACTTCTCCTGAAACTCCTTATTGGCATCAATCTGACTCAATACAGAGGTGGAAGATATATTGACCTTAATCTCAGAAACCAGGTCTTCTAACGCACTGTTCTTCGCAGACTGGATGTAGTTATTCGTGCCATCCTTCACACTGTGACCAATGCCTATATAATAAGTGTCCTGGGCGGGCTTAGCGGTCATCCAAGCCGGTTTGGTATTTTGAAGATTGGTCTTCAGGCTTGTATTGGTAACAGATGGACTGCATCCGGCCAGGAGAAGGAAGAGAAGGAAAAACTGTTTCACAGAATAAAAGTGTAGTTTGTTTCGTTTCATTGTTGCCAGATTCATGCCAGAGAATGGGGTATTTTTGTCAGGTAAAAGTAAGTTCTAAAACCTAAGGAGATGAACATTGGCCTATTTTTTTTAACTTTAAATTAAACAAATGAGGGGTATGAAAAATCTGGTGAGTTTAATCATTTTGGTGGGGGTTGGAATTGGCTGTCAGAAAAGTGAAACTATTTCTGAATTCACCGGAAATGAAACTACCTACGCACTTCAACAGGCATCTGAATATGTCATTAGTGGCACGGCTACGCTGAAAGAAAGGAAGGATGGAGCTACGACTGTCGTGATTCAGCTTTCCGGTACAGAAGGAGAATCAACATACCCTGTCCACCTGCACCTGGGTGACATCACCACGCCTAAAGCTGATGTCGCAGCAATCTTAAATCCCTTGTTTGGCAAAACGGGTAGAAGTGAGACTCGCATTGATAAACTGGCAGACGAAACATCAGTTAGCTACAATGATTTAGTCGGACTTAATGCTTGCATGAAAATTCATTTATCCGATGTGGGCGCAGAACGCAATATCATTCTCGCAGGTGGCAATATTGGTGTCTCCACGTCAACTCCAAGCGGCAGGCGAGGGTTTGCTGTGTGTAAAAGCGAATAGAGAGATTCTGTCCAAATAAAGGAACCTGTTAAATCAGGTTCTTTTTATTTAAAGACAATTCAACGAATGCTAAATCAATCTCCACCCTTCACTTCAACTTTGTAAGAAGTGACCATTGCACCAAAATACTCCCGATTCATTCGTGCAATATTGGTAAGGCTAATTCCTTTTGGGCATTCGGCTTCGCAAGCACCTGTGTTTGTACACGCTCCAAAACCTTCGGCATCCATCAGGGCTACCATTTTTTCTGCTCGTTCTTTACGTTCAGGTTTTCCTTGCGGTAATAAAGCGAATTGTGAAACCTTGGCACTAACAAACAACATGGCAGATGCATTTTTGCATGCTGCTACACAGGCACCACATCCAATACAGGCTGCTGCATCCATCGCTTCATCAGCAATATTCTTAGGGATAAGAATTGCATTGGCATCAGGAACTCCGCCTGTATTAACTGAAACATATCCACCGGCTTGCTGAATGCGTTCAAAGGCTGAACGATCAACCACCAAATCTTTAATTACAGGAAAGGCCTTTGCTCTCCACGGCTCAACAGTAATGGTCTCACCATCTTTGAAGCTACGCATGTGCAATTGACAGGTAGTGGTCTGTAGTGGGCCATGAGGGCGGCCATTGATGTATAAGCTACACAAGCCGCAAATACCTTCCCTACAATCATGATCAAATGCGATTGGCTCCTCTCCTTTTTTTAGCAAAGATTCATTCAACACATCAATCATTTCCAGAAAGGACATATCAGATGAAACATGATCATGCTGGTAGGTCTTAAAAGCGCCTTTGCTGTCTTTACTTTTTTGTCTCCAGACTTTTAACGTAATCTTCATATATCGTTGATCGTTACTTGTTAATCGTTGTTCGTTACCGCTTATGACTAACTATTTATAACTGCGTTGTGTCAATTTAACATTCTCAAACCTCAGTTCTTCTTTGTGCAATACCTCCGGCTGATTTTCGCCCATGAACTCCCAGGCAGATACATAGGCAAATTCATCATCTTTTCGCAACGCTTCTCCTTCCGGGGTTTGTGACTCTTCCCTGAAATGTCCTCCACATGATTCGGCCCTGCTTAAAGCGTCATCCACCATCAGCTCTCCTAATTCTATAAAGTCAGCGACACGACCTGCCTTTTCCAATTCCTGATTTAATTCATTGGCCCCGCCCAACACGTTCACATTGGTCCAGAACTCCGTCTTAATACCCTGAATAATTTTCTTGGCTTTCTTAAGTCCTTCCTCACTGCGAGACATGCCACAATATTCCCACATGGTGAGTCCGAGTTGCCGATGAAACTCATCGACTGTTTTCTTCCCTTTTATACTAACTAGTTTGTTTACAGTTTCATTTACCTTGTCAATTGCCTCCTTAAAGGCTGGATGATCTGTCCCAACCTTGTCGTTCCAGCCAATATTAGCCAGGTAATCTCCAATCGTATATGGAATTACAAAATAACCATCAGCCAAGCCTTGCATCAAGGCACTTGCTCCTAAACGATTGGCGCCATGATCTGAGAAGTTAGCTTCTCCCAATGCATACATGCCGGGTACGGTGGTCTGTAGATTATAATCTACCCAAAGACCACCCATCGTATAATGTACAGCAGGATAAATCATCATCGGGCCTTTATAAGGATTCTCACCAGTGATCTGTTGATACATATCGAACAAGTTTCCATATTTCGCACGAATAGTATCTTCACCATCGCGTTTTATGGCATCTGTAAAATCAAGGAACACCGCCAATCCAGAACCTACTCCCCTGCCTTCATCGCACATTTGTTTAGCATTTCTGGAGGCTACATCTCTGGGAACCAAGTTTCCAAAAGAAGGATACTTTCTCTCAAGAAAATAGTCTCGCTCAGATTCCGGAAGTTTTACCGCATCCACTGACTTCAGGCCAGGCTTGGCTGTCTTTGGAACCCATACACGTCCATCATTTCTCAAGGACTCCGACATCAGAGTGAGCTTTGATTGATGATCTCCTGAAACGGGTATGCAGGTAGGGTGAATTTGTGTAAAGCACGGATTGCCAAACATCGCTCCTTTCTTATGAGCTCTCCATGCAGCCGTCACGTTTGATCCTTTTGCATTCGTAGAAAGGAAAAAAACATTTCCATATCCTCCCGTGCACAGTAAAACCGCATGCGCACTGTGCGATTCAATTTTACCTGTAACTAAATCTCTTGTGATAATGCCTCGTGCTTTTCCATCTACAATAACTACATCAAGCATTTCCGTACGATTGTACATCTTCACTTTTCCGTTAGCTATTTGACGATTTAGTGCGCTGTAGGCACCAAGCAATAATTGTTGTCCAGTTTGGCCGCGTGCATAAAAAGTTCGGGATACTTGTGCTCCACCAAAGGAGCGATTGGCCAACGATCCGCCATATTCACGCGCAAACGGAACTCCCTGTGCCACGCACTGATCAATAATATCAACACTGGTTTCGGCAAGACGATACACATTTCCCTCTCTGGCCCTATAATCCCCCCCTTTGATGGTATCATAAAAAAGACGGAATACACTGTCACCATCATTCTGATAATTCTTAGCCGCATTGATGCCGCCTTGTGCAGCAATGCTATGAGCTCTTCGTGGGCTATCCTGAAAACAAAATGCTTTTACGTTGTATCCCAGTTCTGCCAGCGATGCCGCTGCCGAGGCACCTGCCAAACCTGTTCCTACCACGATCACTTCATACTTGCGTTTATTGGCAGGATTAACAAGTTTTAAATTGAATTTATGCTTTGTCCACTTCTCCGCTAATGGGCCTTCCGGAATTTTCGATTCGAGCTTCATACTTTGTTAATGTTCTTAATTAGAATTTAAAAAACATACTTATTGGGATCCAGGCAAACAAAGCGGGTACCACGATGGAAAACGCTTTGCCTACGAAGTTAATAACAGGGTTATACTTCATATGGTTTAGCCCCAGTGTTTGAAAGGCGCTGATAAATCCATGCCATAGGTGAAATGCAACACCTACCATACAAAATAAATAAAGGGCCACATACCAGTCTACCGTGAACCAATAAGCAACAATGGTGTAAATATCTCTCACTTCCTTTCCTTCATAATTCACAGTAGGAATTCCGCCATAATGCATTTCAGCCCAGAAGTGTTTTAAATGCACCACCAGAAAAACCAAAATGATGGTTCCTAATATTCCCATATTCCTGGAGGACCAGATAGAGGATTTGGATGAGGTAACTGCATAGCCCTGTGACCCACGGGCGTCTTTATTTTTCTTGGTGAGAATAATGGCCCAAATGATGTGAATAAGGATAAAGGCGAAGTTTCCTTTAGAAACAGTTTGAATGACAGGATTCGTGCTCATGAATTCGGCATAGATATTAAAAGCTTTGCCATCGTCATGCTTCAACAGCTGAAGATTACCTATAAGGTGTACAGTGAGAAAAGTGATAAGAAACAGCCCCGTCAGGGCCATCATTAGTTTTCTCCCCAGTGAACTGGAGAATAGGTCTAGGAACCATTTCATATTTTGACTTGGGTAGTTTCGGTTAATCCAAAAGTAGCCCTCAAAGCTTTATTAAACAATCTGCTAGCCTATTTTAATATGCTCTAAATTAAAAAGCTTCCCAATTCTAACTGACAGAAGCAGTAGCATTGGGAAGCTCACTATCCTTGTATTCAATTTAAAATCAGAGGAATTCAAAAAGAATAATGATGATCGCGATCGCGGTTACTACTATCAACAAGAACCATTGTCTTTTGGTGGCGGTGACTACTTTCTTAATAAGCTTTCTCATTTGAAGAATTAATTTATCTGGATAGCCCAAAGGTCACACCAATTCATAAATCATTGATTATCAAACATCTGAAATCAAATGGGGATTCCGATTGGTTCTAATTGAGCCTTCAATTCTCATATTGGGAATAGAAAATACAGCTTTGGCCACTTGTCTTGAAACAGTACTTTTACACGAATTACTCCCGGGAAAACCGGGATGAAACAAACCACTGAACTCGTTACATGTATTTGATCTTCGACACGGAAACAACAGGCGTTCCGCATAATAAGACCGCGCCCATTACTGATCTGGAAAATTGGCCCCGGCTAGTTCAAATTGCCTGGCAACTGCACAACGAGAAAGGGAAACTTCTTTCGCTGCATAATTATTTGATTAAACCAGAAGGTTTCGACATCCCTTTCAAGGCTGAAAAAATCCATGGAATATCTACTAAGCGGGCAGTGGAAGAAGGCCATGATTTGAAAAAAGTTTTGGACTTGTTTATTGTGGATCTCAATAAAACCCAAGTCTTAGTAGGTCATAACATTGAGTTTGACATTAATATTATCGGGGCCGAATTCATACGTAAGGTGCTTCCTACTTCTACTTTCCTTGATGCCCCGAAAATTGATACAGGAATCATTTCGATTGATTTCTGTCAGCTGCCGGGTGGGCCGGGAGGAAAATTAAAAATGCCACGCTTGCTCGAACTTCATGAGAAGCTGTTTGGCAAAGGATTCGGAGATGCTCATGATGCTTCATATGATGTGGCTGCCACCGCGCGTTGCTTCTTTGAACTGATTAAGAAAAATGTCGTGAAGCCAATAGATGGCGTTGTCGTAGAGGGTGTTATTTACGAAGAGCCCAATCTAAATGCCGGTAATTCCTCAAAGAAAGAAAAGCGAAAATCAACTGCCGTTGGAAAGGATATTATAGAAGAGAACTTTACTGAAAGTCCTTTTTGTCACCTTCATTTACACTCTCAATATTCTGTACTCCAGGCTACACCGGATGTCCAGGAAATCATTGCGAAAGCAAAAGCATGTGGAATGCCTGCCATTGCGCTGACCGATTTCGGCAATATGTATGGTGCGTTTAAGTTTGTGAGCGAAGCACTTAAACATGAGATAAAACCCATTGTAGGCTGTGAGTTGCTGGTGGCGGAAGAGCGTAAGAAACTTAAGTTCACCAAAGACAATCCCGACAAACGACATACTCAGATACTTCTCGCCAAAAACAAAAACGGATATCACAATCTCTCAAAACTAAGCTCACTTGGATTTATTGAAGGACTTTATGGTATCAATCCCCGTGTAGACAAGGCCTTGATAGAACAATATCATGAAGGCCTTATTGCCACTACGGGTGGCCTGACCAGTGAAATTCCGCATTTAATTCTTCAAGTAGGAGAACGCCAGGCCGAAGAAGCCTTTAAATGGTATCATAAAATCTTTGGAAAAGATTTCTACGTTGAGCTCAATCGTCATGGGATGCCCGAAGAAGATCGGGTTAACGAAACTTTATTAAAGTTCTGCGAAAAGTACAGTGTTAACTACTTTGCCGCCAACGAATCGTATTACCTGGAAAAAGAAGAATCCAATGCGCACGATGTTCTCTTGTGCATCAAAGAAGGAGAATTTAAATCTACTCCTATAGGCGAAGGTCGTGGACATCGTCTGGGACTTCCGAATAGCGAGTTCTATTTCAAGTCGCAGGATGAAATGAAATCCTTGTTTCGGGATTTACCCCAAGCCATTGTGACCATCAGTGAAATCATCGGCAAGGTGGAAAGCTATCAGCTGGAACGAAAGGTTGCTCTTCCCAAATTTGAAATCCCTAAAGGCTTTCAAACGGAAGATGATTATCTAAAACATCTTACTTATAAGGGGGCTGAGAAAAGATATCCGGACATAACTCTTGAAATTAAGGAACGAATAGAGTTTGAATTAGAGACAATCAAGAAGACCGGCTATCCCGGATATTTTCTTATCGTTCAGGATTTCACCGGTAAGGCCAGAGAAATGGGAGTTGCTGTTGGGCCTGGACGAGGTTCGGCCGCGGGTTCAGTCGTTGCGTATTGCACCGGCATTACCAATGTCGATCCCATCGCCTATGATCTGCTGTTTGAGCGTTTCTTAAATCCCGATCGTGTTTCACTGCCCGATATTGATATTGACTTTGATGATGAAGGGCGCGACAAGGTGCTCAACTATGTCATTGAGAAGTATGGTAAAAATCAGGTAGCGCAGATCATTACGTACGGTACGATGGCCGCCAAATCTGCGATACGCGATTGCGCTCGGGTGATGGAGTTGCCGCTCAATGAATCCAACACTCTGGCGAAGATGATTCCCGAAAGGCCTGGAACTACATTGGAGAAAGCATTCGAAGAGAACAAAGAACTTAATGATATCCGGAAAGGGGTTGATAAACGAGCGGACGTTTTAAAACAGGCCATCATTCTTGAAGGGTCGCTTCGCAATACCGGCACACACGCTTGTGGGGTAATTATTACTCCCGATGATTTGATGAAATTCGTTCCGGTGTCCACCGCGAAAGATTCAGACATGTTGGTCACGCAGTTTGACAACAGTGTTGTTGAGAGTGCGGGCATGTTGAAGATGGATTTTCTGGGTCTTACTACACTTACCATTATTAAGACGGCTCTGAAGAACATCAAAAAGCGCCATGGTATTGACATCGACATTGATAAAATACCGTTGGACGATCAGAAGACCTATCAACTCTACCAGCGAGGAGAAACCTCTGGTACGTTCCAGTTTGAAAGTGAAGGGATGCAAAACTATTTGAAAGGTCTAAAGCCCGATAAGTTTGAAGATCTCATCGCCATGAACGCCTTGTATCGGCCAGGCCCAATGGAATACATTCCCAATTTCATTGCCCGAAAGCATGGGCGTGAGCAAATCAAATATGATCTGCCGGAAATGGAAGAATATTTGAAGGACACCTATGGCATCACCGTCTATCAGGAGCAGGTCATGTTACTTTCACAAAAGCTGGCGGGCTTTAGCAAGGGTGATGCGGACGTATTGCGTAAAGCAATGGGTAAGAAGCAGAAAGAGATTCTTGATAAGATGAAAGATAAATTCATCGAAGGCTGTAAGAAAAACGGTCATGATGAACGCATCTCCGATAAAATATGGAAAGATTGGGAAGCCTTTGCTCAGTATGCTTTTAATAAATCGCACAGTACGTGCTATTCGTTGGTGGCCTATCATACTGCTTATCTCAAAGCTAACTACACCGCAGACTACATGGCGGCAGTGCTTACCCATTCTCAGAACCATCTGGAGAATGTAACGTACTTTATTGATGAATGTCGTAAACAAGGGATTGAAGTGCTGGGCCCTCACGTGAATGAATCCGGGGTTTTCTTTGAAGTAAATAAAACAGGACAGATACGTTTTGGATTGGGTGCTATTAAAGGAGCGGGAGAAGCTGCGGTGGAATCCATCATCCTTGAACGAGATTCTCACGGACCCTTCAAGGACTTATTTGAATTTGCAAAACGAATGAGTCCGCGAGCCGTCAATAAAAAAACATTTGAATGCCTCGCCT
Source organism: Bacteroidia bacterium (assembly GCA_031401775.1). Lineage (GTDB taxonomy): Bacteria > Bacteroidota > Bacteroidia > Cytophagales > Cyclobacteriaceae > ELB16-189. Next base: position 10,885 of record JANNRV010000169.1, read on the forward strand.
TATCCGGTGGTTTCGATTGCTTTACCGAATTTCATCGGAGGCAATATGTGTATGCCAAAGACGGTGATGCAAGCTTAACTGAAAAGGTAATTAAATATGCCGCCAAACTACAACAGGAATCGGGCAGTGCGCAGGCCAGTCTGTTTGGTGCTTCTACAGGCACCGAGATGCCTCCGCCCAAAGTTGAGCCTGTCGAACCGTTCAGTGAAATAGAAAAACTTCATTTTGAAAAAGAAGTGGTGGGCGTCTACATCTCGGGCCATCCGCTCGACAACTTCAAATTTGAAATTGACACCTTCTGTAATACTCCCCTCACAGCGCTCAATGAACTTGAAGCACTACAGGGAAAAGAGTGCAAGCTGGCAGGCATTGTTTCTTCAGTAGAACATAAGCTGACCAAAACAGGAAGACCCTTCGGCCGAATGACTCTCGAAGATTACAGCGGTAATTTTACATTCACCCTTTTTGGAGAAGATTATCTCAGGTTGAAAACGCATATGATGCCCGGTATCTTTTTGTTTCTGGAAGGAACTGCGGCCCGCAATACATGGGGAGAACAGAACCTTGAATTCAAAATCAGGAATATCGAATTGCTGAATGAATTAGGTGTAAAGAAAACACGGGGAATTCAGATCAGGATGAATGCTGTATCCATCCGTCCTGAGATAATTAGTCAGATTGAAAAGCTCTGCCAGGAGTATAATGGAGGGACCCCACTCTATCTTAAACTCAGGGACGAGCAGGAAAATATCAGTCTTGAAATGTTATCACGGAAATTCCGTGTTCGGGCGGTCAATGACATGGTGAAAAAAATGAAGAGAATCCCTGAAATTGAAGTGGAAGTAGTGAATTATTAGACTTTAAAGAAGCAGTGATTGACTTGTGAGTAAAAAAAATCAGGTTGGTCAGCCAGCTAACAAACCATCGACTATTAAGAAAAGAGCGCCTGTCCCGTGGGAACTATTTTAAACTATATTTGCGTTGTCCTCTTGAATCTTAAAAACAACTTTTAAAACATACTATAATGGGTAAAGCAATTGAACTGAACGATGCCAATTTTGACTCTATTGTAAACACAGATAAAACAGTCCTGGTAGATTTTTGGGCGGAATGGTGTGGCCCCTGTAAAATGATAGGGCCCGTGGTAGAAGAACTAGCCGGAGAATATGAAGGCAAGGCCGTGATCGGTAAACTTAATGTAGACGAAAATCCCCAAGTGACTGCGCGCTTTGGTGTACGCAGCATTCCTACACTTCTGGTTTTCAAAGGAGGTCAGGTGGTGGATAAGCAAGTGGGTGCCGTTCCAAAATCTGTATTGTCTTCCAAGCTTGCAGCACAGATTGGAGTGTCAGTCTGAGGCTCTCGAAGACTGATTATGAGAAATCAATATAGACTTCGACCCGATAGCTATCGGGCTCAGTCTGACAAACAAATTTAAGCCAATGGATTTTTCCGTTGGCTTTTTCTTTGTGTCAAGGTTGCCCCGATAAGTGCCTGGGCGTAAACTGACTTAAGAGTCACATAGCCTTCGACAGGCTCAGTCTGACAATCGAGTGCCGGGACCCCACCATCGCCACGTTTGGGTACCGTTTTTTATGAAAAAGTCTCTTTTGGTGAAAAAATAGGTGAATCAAATCCATACCGATGCTTACCTGTAATGTAAACGGTGGATTTCAAAAACTTTCAGTGCCAACCTGTAATGAAAATGGTGGATTTCAAAAACTTTTAGCACCAACCTGTGATGAAAATGGTGGACTTCAAAAACTTTCAGTGCTCACCTGTGATGAAAACGGTGGACTTCGAAAACTTTCAGTGCCAACCTGTAATGAAAATGGTGGATTTCAAAAACTTTCAGTGCCAATCTGTGATGAAAACGGTGGACTTCAAAAACTTTCAGTGCTCACCTGTGATGAAAACGGTGGACTTCAAAAACTTTCAGTGCT
>JANNRV010000170.1:0-3520 GCA_031401775.1 Bacteroidia bacterium
TTCCTTCATAGTGCATTTCATTTTCATAATCGCCCATGCTTTTCCATCAATGCTATCAATAATAATTTCAGCAGGGTCTATGGATTTGGCATTGGGGATGTCAAGTTGCGTTGAAAAATCAAAGTCCGGATTATCGTATAAGAACCAAAGCCAGAATCGCGCTGTATACTCCTTGTCTCGAAAATTAATGTCATGAACACTGATAACAAATGTCCCAACTTTTACTGTATCAGGTTGAGCTGAAAGCGTGCAAAAGCCAAGTGAAGCGGAAATCACTAAAACAAAAAATTTCAATTTCATGCTGTGCAATATAGAAAACTGTTGCAATTGTTTTTATGAGAGCTATTAAAATAAGGTTTTAGTTGGTTTGAGAATTTGATAAGAAAACGAATTTATTCTCCTTTTTGTGAGTAATTTTCGGGCCTAAAATTAAAACTTATATGTATATAGGACTCCTTCATACTCATTCTTCGCTTCGCTATATTGTTTTATTACTTTTAGTAGCTGTCGTAATTAAGTCATTTCTGGGATTTTTAAACAGACAGTCATTCACCAGTCTGGATAATAAACTATCGTTGTGGCTCTTAATAGGTACACATTTACAATTGGTGATAGGATTTGCTTTGTTTTTTGTGAGCCCAGCTGTTCAATTCACAGGCGCAGCCATGAAGGATTCTGTCACTAGATACTGGACGGTGGAGCATAATTTTATGATGCTAATTGCTATTACCCTCATCACGATTGCCCGGATCTCTCATAAGAAATTACCCACGGATATGGCAAAACACAAAAGACTCTTTGTGCTCAACTTAATGGCTCTTCTGATTATCGTTGTTGCTATCCTTTATAGCGGACGTGGCCTTATCATCCCTGTAAGGGCCTGATCAATTTAAGAAGAAACTCTTAGCATAGTTCCGCTAAGCATTGTTGTAAACTGACGTAATGCATTTTTGGCCGGACCATTCGTGACGGAGCCGCTTTCGTTGAAAGTCGCGCCATGATTGGGGCATTGAAATCTTTTGTTACCAGCCTGGTATTGTATAGTTGTTCCTTGGTGGGTGCAGGCAGAAGCCACTGCAATAAAATCACCGGTAAGCGTTCTCGCGACAATAACACCACTCTGTATGATCGAGCCACCGCTTTGTACGAGTGCTCCGGTAGAAACATCCACCGTAAAATCTACATTGGTGGGAGTTGGCTCTGCATTATTGGAGCAATTGGTGAAACAGGTACTTATCAGCATCCATCCGGCACCTGCCCCGGCCAGCTTTATAAATTTTTTACGTTCCATACTCGTCTGTTTAATGCTATTACAACCTAAAAACCCCTTTATTGTTCCCAAAATCCGTGGTATTTTCGTGCTATGAAAAAACGAATCATTCTGTCTGCAATTTTTGGCTTGTTTTTAATGCTAGCTCAAGCTCAGCAATTTAGTCCCCGCTATGAGTTAGTAAAAATGGGACCTAATGTGAATAGTCTCGCTTACCATGAAGTAGCTCCTGTCATTTCTACTGATGGTAAAAAACTTTATTACTTCGTTAGCAATCATCCAGAGAATACCTACGGCAAGGACAACAGTCAGGATATCTGGGTGTCGGTTATAGATGAGAAAGGAGAGTGGTCCAAAGCCACACGCATAGGTGCTCCACTGAATCAGAATCGATTCAACCAAGTGTATAATATGTTGCAGGATGGGTCATTGTTTGTCAGGGGAGGCCGGGGTAAGAATTCAAAAGGTTTTTCAATTGTAAACTCAGGTGGAGGTTGGACCGAACTTCGCATCAAAGATTTTGATTCCATGGACAAAGGCACATTCAATGGAGCAACAATTTCTGCAGATGGTAAACACGTCATCATGTATTTTTCTGAACTGGCGGGAAGTAATCGAAGTGATCTTTACATCAGTAATATTCAGCCCGATGGTAACTGGACAAGGCCAATGAAAATGGCAGTCAGTACAAGCTCAGATGAATATGGTCCTTTTATAAGCCCAGATCAAACTACCTTGTTTTTTGCCAGCGATCGCATTGTAGCGGGCCGTGTAGGGGGCACGGATATATATAAAATAACTCGATTGGATGATAGCTGGTTGAAATGGTCAGAACCTGCCAACCTTGGCAAGGCCATCAATACAACGGGTGGCGATGCTTATTTCTCCATGGATGCAGCGGGTAATATTTTTACGGCACGTTCAGGTACAAGAGTAGATGGTGGGACTTTTGATGTTTTTATTTTAAAACCACGTGACGTTAAAATCACTTTAAGCGGAACTATACTCAATGAGAAAACACAGCAACCAGTTTTGGCCGGTGTAGAATTAATCATGAAAGATCAAAAGCCGGCTTCCTTTAAGACGAATGCGAACGGAAAATTTGAAACACGCATTCCGGAAATAGAATCTTATTCCGTAAGCGCCACAGCACCTGGTTTTATTTCAAAAGAGGAAACCTTTAAAGTGCCAAAGCTGAACCGTGACACCACGTTGCGCATTGTAATGAATCTAACACCCATCGCAAAAAAACTGATGTTATCCGGTGCTGTTCTGAATAAAAAAACAGATCAGCCAATCGATGCTAAAGTTGATATTGTTCATCGATCTGATAAGACTACAAATTTTCAACTTCAGACTTCAGCCGGGAACTTCCAACAGGAAATTCCAAGGTTTGGGTGGTTTATCCTTTCTGCGTCTGCAGAAGGCTATCTTAATTCAACCGACAGTGTAAGCATCAACACCGAAGCTGAATCTCCTGCTGTTAAAAATATTTTTCTGTCTCCTATTGAGGTCGGTATAACCGTACGTTTGAAAAATATTTATTTTGACTTTGACAAGACCACTTTGAAATCTGAGTCCTTTGTTGAGTTGAATAAAGTGGTTGATTTTCTAAAGCAAAACTCACATGTTGAAATTGAGATAGCAGGGCATACGGACAGCAAAGGCGCAGATACGTATAACCAAAACCTTTCGCAAGGGAGATCGCAATCAGTTGTTGACTACCTTTCAAGCCAGGGAATTGACGGCAATCGTCTTACGGCACATGGTTATGGAGAATCAAAACCGATCGACACGAATGAAACGGATGAAGGCCGTGCCAACAATCGAAGGGTTGAATTCACTGTACTAAAAAAATAAGAGTCGTCATTTCTGACTATCACTTTTTAATCAATACAAGATGAAAGCTTACATTATTTTGATTCGGCAGTATGGATTTGCACATTAGTCACCTTCCACTAAGATCTCAACCACCCGATCTTTATCCTTTTCAAAAATGAAGAGTTGTACTCCGGAAAATAATTCATTTCGAAAAGGATAGAGGTTTACAAAATTCTCTCCTGTAAGAAAGCAAGGAATGCCGTAAGCGTCCAGTTTGGTCTTTACCAGGCTGGCCTTAATGCTGGTGTCATACGAATCGAAGACAATGATTTTTTCTGATGAGTCATTCATGAACAGAAGTTTAGGTAAGATACCAATAATTGAACAATGATTAGAGGCTAGTTTAGTAGCTTGGAGTGTCGCAGCAGG
>JANNRV010000171.1:0-43712 GCA_031401775.1 Bacteroidia bacterium
CAGATGGCGCGCAATCTCTTCCCAGGTCTCTCCCTCATCGCCCGAATGAAACACCGACCCCGAGTTTGTCCCGAAAGCCACCCCGCAGGGCAGGCCCCCGTCCGTGGCCATCCCCTGCCGCAATACCATGTAATCAGCATCGCGATAAGCAACGTACTCAATCCTGCTACCACAAAAATCCAAACCGGTGGTGTAATTCGATAAGTAAAATCTTGTAACCACTGTGTCATCATCCAATACGAAAGCGGTGCACCGATAAGAAAAGCAATCAAGATAAGTTTTGTATATCGCGTAGAAATGAGCGAGAGGATATTCCAGGCTGTAGCTCCCGACACTTTTCGAATTCCAATCTCCTTTGTGCGTTGTTCAAGGGTATAGATAATCATGCCCAACAGGCCGAGACTGGCAATGAGTATGGCGAGGATTGACATAATGGTGAGCACTTTCCCAAATTGTTGCTGTGTTTTAAAGCTATCGGCAAATGCCTGATCCACAAATTCATACTCAAAAGGAGAATCGCCTGCATGTACTTTCCAAACTTTGCTCAGCTCAGCAAATGTTGTTTCCCAGGATTGACTGCTCTGTGGGGCTATGCGTAAGACGACATACTGTTTATCACCATCAAAAACAATTTTATCCTTTACATGAAACACGGCCATGGGTTCTATAGGGGAAGCCAGCGATAAATAATTGAAATTCGCCATCACTCCTACCACTTCAAAAGCTACCTCGCTGCCGGGATATTTTATTTTCTTTCCAATTACCGACTCATCAGCATTCCACCCAATTCTTTCAATCGCCTTTTCATTCAATATTACTCGACTTACATCACCGGGCGTGGCCAAGGAGAAGTTTCTTCCCCATTTTATTTTAATGTTGAGTGATGGTATGTAGTGCTCATCGGCTTTTGTGAAATTAAGCGAGAATACCTTTTCATCCTTCCCCTCAGCAATGAAAGAGTCACCTCCCCAAATAGTGGGCGGCACCGAACTACACCATGAAGCATTGACCACACCAGGAATATTCAATGAGGCACTGGCTAAGCCTTCACCATCTTTCACTCCTTCAGCATGCTTGAGTACCAACAGGTTTTCTTTATCAAATCCCAGGTCTTTTTCAGACATATAGTTGAGTTGCTCAAATACAATGGCAGTACAGATAATTAATACAATGGATACACTAAATTGAAAGATCACCAAACTGTTCCTAAATGTTCTTCCCTCGCGACCACTTTTAAGTTTGCCTTTCATAGCCTCCACCGGATGAAAAGCACTAAGAAAAATAGCAGGGTAGCTACCCGACATAATCGCCATTAACAACACAAGCCCCAGCAATATGCCCATCAACCCAACGTCTCCAAACAAATTAACTTCGAGTGCTTTGCCGGTAATCAAATTAAAGCCGGGAAGCAACAGTTGCGTAAGCGCCAAGGCCGCCACCAGTGCCATCAAACAAAATATTAATGCCTCAATAAAATAGTTAATGCTTAGTTCTTTCCGGCCCAGACCGAGAATTTTACGGATGCTGGCTTCTTTGATCCTTCGTGTGAACTGGGCGGTGGATAAGTTCATGAAGTTGACACACGAGAGGAGGATAATAAAAATAGCTGCCCCGATGAAAGAGTAAATAATTTTGATATTCCCTGAATCATTGAGTCGGTTATAGACAATGGCCGATGGCAGGTGGATACTGGTCAGAGGCTGAAGAAACAATTCCCATTTTTTCCCAGATTTAATGTAATCATCATACGTTGTATTCATCGCGCGTTGCAACGTCTCCTCTGCATACTTCCGGGGGATTTTCACTAGCTTGGCTCTCGTGTTTTCGATGTCTGTGTTTTTATCCAACTTCACATACGTTTCTAATTGAGTCCATACCCAACTCCAATAGCGCTTCTTCACTTGTGGGAAGCTATTCATGGACAATAGCGCATCAAACTCGATATACGAGTTATCAGGGGTATCTTTCACAACCCCTGTAACTTCATACGTCTGCTGCTCTTCACCGGGAGCCAATCCACCGAGCCGGACAAGTTTCCCAATAGGATCTTCGTTTCGAAAATATTTTTTGGCAGTGGATTCAGTCATCACCATGGTATTGGCCTGAACCAGGGCTGTCTCTGTATTTCCCGAGATGAAGGGGAAGTTAAACATGCTGAAAAAATTAGAATCGGCAGCGAGAATTTTATCTTCTTCAAAAGAAATAATTTCATTAGAGGGAGTAGCGTACGAAACAATAAAGTTACCAGGTGTATGAATGCTGGTGAGTAACTCCACCTCTGGCAATTCTTCCTTTAGAGCAGTAGCCACACCCGGGCCTGTTGAGGCAAACTGGCTATCATCGCCTTCGCCCCAGATGAAGGTCTGATTGACACGATAGATTCGGTCCGCATCTTTATGAAAGCGATCATAGCTGAATTCATGACGAACATAGAGGTAAATCACAAGCGTACTCACTATGCTCACGGTAAGTCCCAGCAGGTTGATAAATGAAAAGAGTTTTTGACGCTGGAGATTACGGAGAAAAAGGACTATGTAATTCTTAATCATTGGGCGGGGTTTGTCTCTCTTTGACAAAGGGTGTACCAGAAGAAGGAACGCTGTTTTTTGAAAAAATTAGACTTTCTACATCCTGAGGCTGTCCAATTATGGGGATAAGTGTTCGATTATGAGATGATTTATCAACTCGGCTCTACAAAGAATTAAGTTTCAAAACACCTCGAAGATATCCAGACACTTAGCTTCAATTCCCGGTCGTCAGCGAAGATTTTCCGGTCTCCAAATAATGATCAATGCGCAAGGCTACATTTTCCCGGATGTTCATGTAATAGAAATTCATATCCGCACGGTGCCAGTTTTTTGTCCTTAATAGAAATCGACCTTTAAAATAGGGTTTGTTAATCCATAACATCCCCTCATGATTTTGAGCATCCGCCAGATGAGGAGCAAAGGTGAAGTGCAGTGCAACGCCTCCCTGATTCAATTCTTTTCCGGCAAATTGATTGCTTGAATTCCAAAGTAAAGGATTGGTAGAGAGTGACCCTTTGAAATAGCGATTATAATTATCGGGATAATAGTCTTTGGCAAACGTATTCCAGGAAGCCCACACCCCTATCTCCTCCGGCTTTTCACTAGGCAGGATGGTGGCAAATGCTGTAGGTTTAATCGCCCGACCGATCAGGTAGGCTGCCACTAACTTCTTTTTTAATTCCTTGCCATCGAAAAAATCTTTTAACAGTCGCTCGCAGTGATAGCTTCCCTGGCTATGGGATGCGATGACAATAGGACGACCCTGATTGAAATGCGCTAAGTAATATTCAAAAGCATCCTTCACATCCTGATAGGCAAGTTCAAGGGCTTTTTCGCCATCATTCGGATTGGGTGTGTGAAATGAATATAAGTGAGCCTGCCGATAATACGGAGCATAAATGCGACATGCACCATTAAAAATACTTGCCTGGTTTAAAATGGTACTGCGTTGTATCTGGTTGTTCAGTTCGGTATCGTTCACATCGGCATTCCAGTGGAATTGATTTTTCGGTTTATCGGTAAAGATGGTGGGGTGAACAAAAAAGACATCAGCCTTTGCTGCAGCTTGAAGATTTTTCAGTCCTGACTTTTTTGGTATGCTATCAGCTGCATCTGCCTTATCAGGTAAAGAAGCCCAATGGTGTAATCTACTATAATCGGGAGCAGAAGGTATGGCAGAGACGCTGTAGCTCGAATCTAAAACATATGATTTTTTGGAGCAGGCTGTGCATAAAAAGAAGAGGAGTGAAAGAAGAAGAAATCTTGACATCCCCAAAGTTCATTAATTTCAATGAAATTACGCTAGGCGCGGGTGCATTTCAAAATTACCTCGGCAATAGTCAAACCTTTTGCAATTCAGGCCTCACCCCATCCAAAGGCTATGGTTTAGCGGAAAGTATAGCTCCCCTCTCCGGCCGGAGAGGGGAAGGCTAACTTTCTAGCGCACAAAGCTTGGATGGGGTGAGGCTTAAAAGATGCGGTAATTTGAAAAGCACCCCTAGGCGCTGCCTTTTGAATTTAGACAAAGTTTATTTTGCTGTTCATACAACCCTTTACCCAACATAACGCACTAATAAACATTGAAGGCCAATGACCGACCAAGAAATGGTAATGGAGTTTCTGCAATCTCGAAGCGATTCGGCATTTCGTGCTCTTTACCTTTCCAAGACGCCCTTATTAATGCAAATGGCGTTGCGCTTGTCAGGTTTCAAGCGGAACGTGGCTGAGGAACTCATTCAGGAAATGTGGCTGATCGCTATTCGTAAGCTTCCCGAATTTGAATGGAGGGCTGAATTGAAGACCTGGTTGATTTCCATATTAATAAACCTTTCCCGAAAAAAGGTTTCGGAAATCACATTTGCATCACTGGAAAGTATTGAACGTAAAGCAGACGCAAATTTTTCCAATAGTGATTCCTTAGATCTCGAAATGGGTATTTCACGCTTACCTCCAGGATATCGCGAAATCATTATCCTTCATGACGTTGAGGGATTCAAGCATGCTGAAATAGCGGAAATGCTCCACATCTCTGAGGGCACAAGCAAAAGTCAGCTCTTCCAAGCCCGGAAAAATTTGCGCACTTTTCTTACTCAAGAACCATTGTAAAAAATAAACGTAATGAATAACGAAGAAGATTTAACGCACAAAGAAAAACAAATGTTTAATAGCCTTTCACGTCAGGCAACTCATGATCGTGTTCTGGAAGGTCGGATAGTGGATCAACTTCGCAAAGAAGGATTGATTACGACTGCTTCCTCAAAAATGAAAATGACGTTACGGTGGGCGGCCTTAGTTGTCTTTGGCATTGGACTTTTTCTATTCGGAACATTTTATAGTTCCGCGCTCACAGAGGGCAATAATTACAATTACATTTTGCTTTTGAGTAATTCGAAACAACAACTTACAAATGATCCGAGTGGTCGATTTGAAGAATACGGTCGGTGGAGCAAGGGAGTACAAAAGCAAGGCATCTCAATTACCGGTGAGAAACTAAGTACCTCGAAAGTAACCATCGGAGCAACTGAAAATACAGGCAGCGACTTCTCTGGTTTCTTCCTCTTAAGTGTCAGCAGCGAGGCAGAGGCGGTCAGGCTGGCCGGTACATGTCCTCACGTTAAATACGGTGGTGCTATTGAAATCCGAAAAATTGTTAACCAATAAAAAGTAAATGATGAAAAAGAATATTTTCCCGGTGCTATGCCTTGGTCTGTTGCTGACCAACTTACTGCAGGCTCAAGATATAAAAACGTACGGTATTAAGATCAATGTTTCCGATCTGAACAAGGGCATTGATTTTTATGGTCACAAATTAGGATTTGAGGTCGAGTCCAAAATTGATGGGTATCTATTTCTCAAAACGAATGACAACACTAAATTAGTGCTTCATGAAGTGGCTAACTTACTTCCTGAAGGAAAAACGGAAACAAGAGCCGGACTTACCCTACAGGTAAATGATATCGACACGACTATTGCTTCATTGAAGGCGAAGGGAGTTGATTTTGGAATGGAGACTAAACGAAAAGAAGGCGTAGGTTACGCCATTTCAGTAGAAGATCCGTTTGGTAAGGAGGTCTCTCTTCTGCATGAGACCATCACGAAGTTAGAACCTTTTAGCGAACCACAGATTTATAATTATGGATTCAGAGTTTCGGACATGAATAAAGCGATTGAGTTCTATGCCAATAGTTTAGGATTTGCAGAGCGAAGTAAAAAATATCTTCCGTATGACATGCCTCTTGGCCATAATGACGGAAGCTTTGCATTTATGCTTCATTTTCGTGAGGGCATTGAACCGATGAAGCATAACTCAACTGATTCGGAGCATGTCGTTATTCTATTTAAAACTTCAGATCTGGCATCTGCAATTGCTATACTTCGCAAGAAAGGAGTGCAGTTTCTACAAAAGAAACCGGTTGTTACACCCTTAGGCAAAGCCATCAGTTTTTATGATCCTTTTGGTTACTTGTCAGAGCTGATCGAGGTGAAATAATCAGGAAGGCGACTTTCTATTCCAGTATAATACCTGTAGGGAAATCAATCTTAGCATGATCAAAATTCAATAGTTTCTGTGGATTAATCTTTTGAGTTCTAAATTAGCTCACCCTGAGGATTAGGTGTGGAGATAAATCACTCTCCTTAGCTGGTAAAAATTACTATTGACTCTGCGATTTTATTGAATTTAATCGGTCACTCCAAAGTTTCTTTAGTCTTTCGGGTGGGTCAGTTTGAAGAGCGTTTTCTAATAACTGGATAGCCTCTTCTTTTTTACCCATAGTCATTAGTAAATTCGCTTCTAACTCAAAGCCCTCAGCATAAGCAAATTCAAAATTTGGTATGACTTTATAGTCAAACAGATTCAATATTTTATGTTCTTCTCTTACTGCTTTTAGCGCTAACGGCAACAAAGTGGAGTCAATCTTAAGCGTTACATCATCTGGGTCTAAAATTGAAGCTGCAAAATCCTGATAATTAAGAGTTAAATAACGATGTATGCCTGTAAAACCAAATCGGGCACCAAATTGATTGATATACCAATCACTCATTTGTATTCCGTTATCCAGGGATTTCTCATCGGGGAAAAGGTTATTAGCTGATAGAACGTGCTTAATTTCTTTTACCTCTAATGTCTCATGCTGATAGGCTATTGACAGACTTTCTGTAACATTGTAAAGGGGAAAGTAATAAACACAAATTAGGAAACCTGCTAAACAGAATCTTAATAATAATAAATGGAAAATATTCCTTTTCCAGATAATAATCGGAATAATAATACAAAAAGCACAGAAGCTAATGAGCAGCATTTCATTTGCCCCTGTTAGATGAAGGATCTTAAACAGGATTCCTATGCTGGCTATCGCTATTACATTTCCAAAAAGTATACCCAACCACCTGATTTTAGTCAAATAATATCCTACGAAATACATAAGCAAAGCCAGCGCGGTAAGACTGATCGAAAGCATCTCATTAGCGCCTGCTAATTGCAAGAACTTAAAACCCAACGCGATGCCGCAAATAAGGATCAAAACAGCCATCGTATTTTTCACAATTCCCCATCGGCTATGTCGTGAAAGATTATGCTGTGCATTTTCAATTTCTCCAAATTGTTCATCTACATGAGCTGCGAATATGAGCCAGGCAAAAATGTATAGTCCCATTAGAAAGTAACTCAACGCAAACAAAGGAGTTGTTTCTCGTACATGAAAAAAGATACGCAAGATGAAGCCTAATACCTGCAGGAGTAGTGCAATACCAAACAACCAAAATCCCCGTCTCATAAACTGTATTCGGAAGTTCAGAAAAAATACTTTGAATTTATGATTGACTATAGCTCGGTTAAAATAAAAGTAGGTAGCGAAAACCAAGGCTAAAAATGCCCACCCCAAAACACTGGTGATAAATAAACTACTGCTGATCAGAATGGCTAAAAAAACTAAAATGCCAGCGTTCCGGAAATATTGCATATACATCATTACCGGTCTGATCTCCCTAAAGATTAGAGAAGCCTCATGTAATTGCTCATTCACTTTTGCGGTGAGAGTTTCCAATCGCTTACCCTTTTCTCCCATAACTTGTTCTTCGTCATTAAGCATTTCCTCTTTAGCATTATAGGCTTTTGCGAGATTTATAGCCGTACGTACCCTGTCAGCAATGTCGCTGAAGCGAAGTCGGGCCGCAATCACACCAAGAAAGAAGATAGAGCAGATAAGGCTTTCTACTGAAACTAAGCAGAACAAGCTAATCTTATTGCTAAGACTCTTAAGGCCCAATTCAAACTGGTCCCATTCAAAAGAAATAAAAGCTTGGGAGGTTGTAAAAATGCTATTTGCAAAATTTTCTAAATCCTTGAACGATACCAAATCAGTTGCCATAATTTGAAGAAATCCGCTAAAAGTAAGGGCACCAAATAATGCACTCTCAAGGACATATGCTTCTAACCGGCTGGTGGACGAATTGAATTTTGTTTCCAGGGAAACGATCACTTCATCATTCTCATCTAAAGTAAGGATTTCCGCATTTAATTCTTTGTATTCAAGTTGCTTTACAAGATCATTTTCCTTGAGAATCCCTAAGCGAAAGAATATCAAATAAATAATGTAGTAACCGATTAGGCCAAAGAACGCCAATAGGTGAAGTTTATCAGGAAGCAAATAGCTGATAAAGACGCTTATGCCCAAATAAGTAGCGAGGCAGGTGTATTGACTTGCAGAAAAGCGATACTCAATTTTGTAGCGTATAGCGCCACCATAAGAAGTAAGCAATAGCTGATTAACCTTACTATGACGTTTTGATTCTGTATATACTAAGAGCCAAATGAAAATTGGTATTAGAAAAACATTAACACCTGCTAAGTAGCTTTTATCTAAACCGAGATAACTAAAACTCAACAGAAATAGACACCGAACTCCAAAATCTAGGGTAAGTGGCCAGATTCTGGCAGGAATTTTTATTATCTGCCTGCTTTGAAATTCATGAATTTCATTTTCGATTCGTCTTTTTTTCTCAGTTATCTTATCACTTTCGCTCTCTAAATTGAATATTGTAATTAAATTTTTCGTTACTAAGCCAATCCTTCTCGAAACAACTCGATCATCCATTTTCTCTGCCTGAGATTGTAAAAGTTGTGTAGCCGCGATACACCAAATTCGATCTTCCGATGAAAAACCAGAGGCTATTTTGAGAATCTCCTCATTGTTCTCAAATTTCTTAGAAGCTTTCTTATTCTCTATATTTTGTATCTGCTCTTTGGAAAGAGTTTTTGAAAAATGATACGAGAGAACCTGGCTAAAATAGAGTTTTAACTCACCCGATAAACCATCAATATTATAGGTTAATCGAGTAATGAATTCAAGAAGGATCTTATCGGAGTTCATGCCGACGGGATTAGTGTATTACAAATATACACTTTCGGTAAATTCAAAGGTGTTAAGGAAAGGCATCCTTAACTAGCCTTTCGATTCCAGTATAAATAGAAAGGAATACCGACCAGCATTAGCCCTAATCCCATTAGAGCCTCGCGCGGCTTGGCAACCAAGGTAACAATGACAAGGGCCAGGCAGAACAAAACAAAAAAGGCTGGAACGATAGGATAGCCCCATGCTTTATAAGGTCGATGAGCATCCGGCATCTTTACCCGAAGAATAAAAACGCCCAGTGCTGTAGCTCCATAAAATATAAACGAGGCGAAGACCAGCATATCAGTGAGCTGGTCAAAACTTCCTGAAAAAATCAGAATTGTAGCCCACCATCCTTGCAAGGTTATTGCGTTTGATGGTGTATTGTATTTGGGATGAATGTACGCAGAACTTTTAAAGAACATTCCCTCCTTCGCCATGGCGTAAAATAATCTGGGTGGCGTTAGCAATGTTGTATTGGTGCAACCCAATGTGGTGAAGAGAATTAGAATTGAAATGAATATGGCACCTGGCCCACCCAAAAAACGCCTGACTACTTCTACCGCAACAATTACATTTTGAGATTGGTCTGCCTTGATCACTTCATCAATCGGTAGAATGTATAAATAGGTAAAATTAATTCCGACATACACCACGATGACAAACAACACGCCTAAACCAAAGGCCAATGGTAGGGTACGATTGGGATTTTTTATTTCTCCGCCCAGGTAGCCAATGGCACTCCATCCTTCGTAGGCCCAGAAGGCCGCCAGCAAGGCAGCAAACACTCTGCTTAATAATTCTCCATCGGTCCATGGACGTTTGACATAGTTCGTAGCAGGTGTTTGAAAATTTTCAAAACTTCCACCTCCTATGGTTAAGCCCAAGATAATGATCAGAAAAATACTCACCACGACCATGATTAAAATCCATCGACTTAAGCCTTCTCCAAACTTCAGGCCTATATAATTAACATACGAAAGTCCACCGATCAGTAGTATGGCTACCAGTTTAACGCCAAAATTATCAAAGGGAGTAAAGATGCCCCTCAATGAAATCTGAGCCCAGGTATCCGGAAGGGTGGGCAAGCTAATCATGGAGTTCAGCGATTCTGCAAATACATAGGCAACGGATGCAGCTGAAGCAGAACGGATGGCCGTGAAATTGGTCCACCCAAAAAGGAAGGCAAAAAATTTATTATAAATCTTCCGGTAGTAAACATACTCACCACCGGAGTCGGCCAGCATACCGGCAATCTCTGCATTGCTCAACGCGCCAAACAATGAAATCAAACCGGCAGCCACAAGACACCAGAGTACGAGATCGGCAGAGCCTAATGCCGCTGACATCGGAGCTACTTTTTTATATATGCCAGAGCCGATAATGGAACTTACCGTCAGCATGAACACAGAGAACAGTCCCAGTGATCGAACTAATTCTCCTTGTTTTTCAGATGGCATGTCGATTCACTCTGAACAAGATAGTCTTATTTTCGATCTAACAAAGTATAAGCCTCCTCGTAGTGGGCAATCAGATTCTTCCAATCAAATGCGGATGAATAATTCTCCACGTTATTGCGCTGCATAATGCGGCTTCTGCGATCCTGAATAAGAAACTTGTAAAGAAAAGTAGCCAGTTGTTTAGCACTCCAGTCAAAAGTCCGCTTGCCCCGCTCCACTACAAACATTCCCCCCTTTTCATGATCGGGCATATTTTGTAATAAATAATCTCCGAACCCGCTCAGATCACTGGTTACAGCAGGCACTCCACTCGCCATACATTCGAGCGGTGTATAACCCCATGGCTCATAGTAACTAGGAAAAATTCCAAGGTGACACCCGCGCACGAATTGACTATAGTCCATGCCAAAAAGCGGATTGGTTGAATTGATGAAATCCGGGTGATACACAATCTTAACTTTATCTTCTTCCCGGTTAAGCATATTTCTGCGAACCAAAAATTGCAGGATGTCATCCGAGTCTTCATTCACCAGCTTGTGGGTGACAGGCAAAGGCATCTTATTGCTCTTCCAGGATTGTATCGTTCTTCGATAGCGCAGCTTCCAATATTCGTCCACAAAATCATTAAGCTGAGGAAGTCGATGATCCTTGCGGATGGTACTTTCAAAAAACAATCGCTTACCTACCTGACCCTGTATCGCTTCACACGTTTGTCGCATCTCCTCCATTACGGCACGTGATTGTAATACTTCAGGCTTGATACTGTAGAATTCACGCTTCGTAACAAAAAACATGACTACCGTAATATCGGATTTCTCCTGCTTCAATTGATTATTGAGATGAACCAATGCCTCCAGTGTCAAGTCAAATCCTTTGTTTTTATACTCATACCTACCGGATGTAAAAAAGTACATGGTCTTATCTAGATCAAAAGAGTAAGAACTGAAGAAATGTCCCATCACAAACTGATGGATCTGTTCCTTATAAATAGCATGAAGGTTTTGAAATTCATGCAGTGCTTCAAAACGCTCAATGTTAAGGCCATTGGGAAGAATGACTTCAGGTTGACGTCTTAAAATGTGTTTACATTCCCGGGCCGTTACATCACTCACCGTGGTCATCACATCACAACTTTGTGCACAAGCGTATTCAATGGAGGCTTCCGTTGCAACACCAAATTTTTTGGCCTCATCCTCCCATCTAAAGAAAGGCAGGTGTGCATAAAATAAAGGTGAATTAATAGCCAAATGACGACCCAATTGAGTGGCGTGAGTTGTAAATACTGTTTTCACAGGCATTTTTTCACGCTTCATATCCAGGATAGGGAGGCCGGCCATCCACTCATGAAAATGCCCGATTAACTTTTGATCTTCTCCCACCAACTTGACCAATTCATCAAAAAATAATTTGGTGAGATAGGCGAACGCAATAACCTGATCTACGAGCGCATTGCTATCCGTTATTGCAATATGGTGATTCTTCCATAGCAAATACTTAATCACATTCTTGACTTTATCTTCAATCACATTTGGATTGAGGAGCAACACCCGTGGCTTGCCCGTGATCAACCACTCGGCATAGATTACATCATAACCTTTTTTACTAAGGTTGGCCGCTGCCAGTCCAAAAATATCGGCTGCATCATCAATAGGTTCGAGTTCAGCCATTATACTCTTGTTGAGAAAGGGGCCAATCATACAAAAGCGACCGCTGCGATTCGCCATCATGGCAGGAGCCTTCGACCTAATCACCGTATAGATCCCCCCTACCTGATTGCATACTTCCCAGGCTACCTCTACAAGGAGTTCATTCTTCTCATGGGCTTGTTTTTTTATAACACGTTTTGGCATACGTTAAGTCAATTTGACTGAAAGAGGATGAATTAGCTTCAATTTAATGTCAAATTTTCTGAAAAACACTATTTCGAAGACATGGATTCTAATTTGATCGAAGGGAATTTGAATATGAAGCAGGAGTCTACTTAAAATACCAGTGTCATGAACTTTGAAAAATTCACTATAAAATCTCAGGAATCGCTACAAAAGGCAGCTGAAATCGCTACAGCTAAACAACAACAGGCTATTGAGCCGGGGCATATATTAAAAGCAATTCTTGAAACTGACGAGAATGTGTCTAATTATCTATTCAAGAAACTTAATATTAACGCTACTATACTTGATACAAAGTTGGAGGAAGTACTGAATTCTTATCCCAAAGCCTCAGGACAGCAACCCTACTTATCAACCGCTTCTAATACCGTATTGCAAAATGCGGAAAAGGAACTGCGTGAATTTAAGGATGAATACATTGCTGTTGAGCACTTGCTGCTCGCACTATTCTCCACCAAAGACAAAGTAGCCTCTATCATGAAGGATGCAGGTTTCGAGAAGACAGCATTGATCAAAGCAATTAAAGAGCTTCGCGGTGGAGCTAAGGTAACAGATCAAAACGCTGAGGCGAAATATAAATCATTGGAGCGTTACTCTAAAAACTTAAACGACCTCGCCAAAAAAGGAAAGATAGATCCTGTCATAGGGCGGGATGAAGAAATAAGACGCGTCTTACAGATTCTTTCGCGGAGGACAAAAAATAATCCCATGCTCATTGGTGAGCCTGGTGTTGGAAAAACCGCTATTGTAGAAGGTATGGCACAACGTATTGTCAATGGAGATGTGCCTGAAAATCTCAAAAGTAAAATACTGGTGTCGCTGGACATGGGTTTGTTGGTAGCGGGGGCAAAATACAAAGGAGAGTTTGAAGAAAGGCTAAAGGCGGTTATCAAAGAAGTAACGGATTCCAATGGAGAGATTGTCCTCTTCATCGATGAAATCCATACACTCATCGGTGCAGGTGGTGGTGAAGGTGCAATGGATGCGGCCAATTTATTAAAGCCGGCATTGGCCAGAGGAGAACTCCATGCCATTGGTGCCACTACCTTAAAAGAATATCAAAAGTACATCGAGAAAGACAAGGCTTTGGAGCGCAGATTTCAGACAGTGACGGTTGATGAACCTTCTGTGGAAGATTCTATTTCAATCCTTCGGGGAATTAAAGACAAATATGAATTGCACCATGGTGTGCGTATCAAAGACGATGCAGTTATTTCTTCTGTAGAATTATCGAGTCGTTATATCTCTGATCGCTTTCTTCCCGACAAAGCCATCGATTTGATGGACGAAGCTGCAGCGAAGCTAAGACTGGAAATGGATTCACTTCCCGAAGAGCTGGATGAGTTGAATCGTAAGATCATGCAATTAGAAATCGAGCGCGAAGCTATTCGAAGAGAAAAAGATAAAGACAAAGAAGTAATCTTAAGCAGAGACATCGCAGAACTCAGCGGAGAACGAAATGAACTCAAGGCCCAATGGGAAAATGAAAAGGCCATCGTCCACAATCTTCAGAAAGAGAAAGAAAATATTGATAAACTAAAATATGAGGCCGAACAAGCCGAGAAGGCAGGTGACTATGGAAAGGTAGCAGAGATTCGCTATGGTAAAATAACGGAAGCTGAAAAACGTCTTAAGGATCATCAGCTCAAGATGAAAGAAATGCAAGGCGAACATTCATTACTGAAAGAAGAAGTAGATAGCGAAGACATTGCGGAAGTGGTCGCCAAGTGGACAGGCATTCCAGTTTCCAAAATGCTGCAGAGTGAACGTGAAAAACTTTTGACACTGGAAACAGAGTTGAGCAAGCGCGTAGCAGGTCAAGAAGAAGCTATTCGTGCGTTGAGCGATGCTGTGCGTAGAAGTCGTGCCGGGCTGCAAGATCCAAAAAGACCAATCGGTTCTTTCATTTTTATGGGAACCACAGGCGTGGGCAAAACAGAATTATCAAAAGCATTGGCTGATTATCTCTTCAACGATGATAACGCCATGGTGCGTATTGATATGAGTGAATATCAGGAGCGCCATTCTGTAAGTCGGTTAATAGGTGCGCCTCCCGGCTATATAGGCTACGATGAAGGAGGTCAATTGACTGAAGCTGTCAGGAGAAAACCTTATTCTGTAATTCTATTGGATGAAATTGAAAAAGCTCACCCAGATGTATTTAACATTTTACTTCAGGTGCTGGATGATGGACGACTTACCGATAATAAAGGACGTATTGCGAATTTTAAGAATACCATTATTATCATGACCACGAACATCGGATCTGCCATTATTCAGGAAAGCTTTGAAAAAATAACCGAGAACAACTATTTTGAAGTCATTGAAGAGACCAAAGATCAGGTCCTTGATTTGTTGAAGAAGTCTGTACGGCCGGAATTTATCAACCGGATCGATGAAATCATCATGTTCCGTCCCTTGAGTAAGGCAGACATAAGAAAAATCGTAGAAATACAATTTGAACTCATCAAAAAGCGTTTAAGTGATGGTGGCGTTAAACTGGATATCGCTGAAAAGGCCTTAGACAGGTTGGCCAAATTGGGGTATGATCCTCAGTTTGGGGCCAGGCCGCTGAAAAGGGTATTACAACGCGAAATATTAAATGAACTGTCGAAGCAAATTTTAGCAGGAAAAGTAAACAAAGACTCCATTATTTTTGTTGATATGAAAAACGAGGTAGAATTTGAATTTATCAATCTCGATAAAGCCGAAGTAGTAGAAGAGCTATAAAGAGTGTGAGGCCCCGGATTCACTGGGGATGTTTGGTGAGGAAGTTCCGATTTCACATCGGGACGGGTTTTTGGGGTTAGGGCGTGCTGAGGAGCACGCCCTTCTTTTTTGAAAAAGAAAGCTCTATTCGTGCTGATCCGATCTTGCAAAAACTTTCTTTCCGTCAAGGTAAGTAGCTACAATCTTTGTCTTCAAAATATCCATTTCCTTTGCGTTCATTAAGTCCTGATCGAGGATAATGATATTTGCCTTCTTCCCAATTTCCAAACTGCCAATTTCCTTTTCCATAAACCCGGCCTTGGCGGCCCAGAGCGTAGTTCCCCTTAAGGCTTGCTCTCTTGTTAAAGTATTTTCGGCTTGAAAGCCTTCTGCAGGAATACCATTGCAATCTCTTCTCACAACTGCCGAGTAAAATGTTTTGATAGGATTCATGTCGTCAATGGGAAAATCCGTCCCTAATGCAATCCAACCATTCTGCTGTAGAAGTTTTTGATAGGCATAACCGCCTTTCAATCGATCCAAACCTAAACGCTCGGCTGCCCAATCCATATCACTTATGGCAGCAGTCGGTTGCACTGAGGGAATGATGGATGCTGCGCCAAATAAATCAAAATCATTCTCGCTGACGATCTGAGCATGTTCAATTCTCCATCTCTTATCGTTTTTGCCTAGCAGATGTTTATTATAAATTTTCGCTATAATCCGATTGGCAGAATCGCCAATGGCATGTGTGCACATTTGGAAATCCGTTTTAGAAAGTACGGAAGCCACCGAATCAAAATGATTATACGTGTTTAATAAAAAACCACTGTAGCCAGGCTTATCCTGATAAGGCGATAATAAACAAGCACCCCGACTACCCAATGCTCCATCTGCAAAAATTTTAAACCCCTTTACAAAAAGTTTATCCGTCTTGTAAGGGCCCTTCGAAATAAACCTATCGTAATTTTTCTTTTTGTCGGAGAGCATCACATACATTGGTATATCTACCTCACCTGCACGTTGAAGGGAGTCCAGAAGATCAACCTCCTCATAATCTAATCCACAATCGGTGACGGTCGTTATGCCCAGCTCAAAACACTTTGTCTGCGCACCCGTCAGCCATTTGGCCACTTCCTCTTTAGAGGGTTTTGGCAAAGAGGCATTGAATAGCTTCATACCATTATCTATCAGGATGCCAGTCAGCTTACCTTTTTCAGTAATGATTTCCCCACCACTTATTTTCTGATTTGGTTTAATATTTGCAAAATCAAGTGCCTCCTGATTTACTAATACGGTGTGCCCATCAACACGGTATAGGGCAACCGCTGTTTTCGGAAACAATTCATTAAGCTTCGAGTTAGTTGGAAAAGATTTATCAGGAAATTCGTTTTGATCCCATCCCCTGCCTTTTATCCATTTCTCATTTGGATGCTCTTTGGAAAAGGCTTGGACGCGAGTAACTACTTCCTCAAAACTTTTGCATCCATTCAAGTCAACCGTGAAGAGTGATTCACCATACCAGAAGAAATGAACGTGGGCATCAACAAATCCTGGAAGTATTGTGCTTCCATTCGCATCAACAGTCTCATTTGCAGAATACGAATTAAGAATGTCTTCATCTTTGCCGATAGAAATAATTCGCCCATCTTTAATAGCCATCCCTTGTTTGACGGAAAACAAACTATCAACCGTATAGAGTACTCCGTTATGGATGATCAAATCGGTTTCAATTTTATGCCTGCACGAACTAAAGGTTATGCCAATCAATAGTGTTGCTACCACAAAGTATCTCATTCCTTTCCGATTTATGTATGGCCTGAATTTTATACTCCTTTTATCTTCTCAAAAAATCTTCCTTCAATACAATTTCAATGGATTCAAGTAAGAAATCTGAGTTGGATTTTGAGAAGACAACGGGCGGCTTTATTTTCAATACATTGTTGAATGGCCCATCCGTACTCATCAATATTCCTTTATCCCGCATGCGGTTGGCAAAATAGGAAGCTTGCTCCGTTGCCGGTTCTTTTGTCTGTCTGTCTTTTACCAACTCAAAACCTATGAATAAACCGGGGCCCCGCACATCACCAATGATTTCAAATTCTTTCATTAGATTCTTTAAGCCTGCTTTCAGATAATCACCCACTATTTTCGAATTCTGTTGCAAGCCTTCATCTTTAATTACTCTCAATACTTCTAAGCCGATGGCGCAGGATACAGGATTGCCTCCAAATGTATTGAAGTACTCCATGCCATTTCTAAAAGCATCAGCTATTGCTTGCGTTGTCACCACAACGCCCAGAGGATGACCGTTGCCAATGGGTTTACCAATAGTAACAATATCCGGAACTACACCATGTTCCTGAAAAGCCCAGAAGTGATCACCTGATCGGCCACAACCTGTTTGCACTTCATCAGCCACACAGACACCCCCTGCACTGTGCACATAGTGGTATGCCTCTTTCAAAAAATTTCCCGGTAACTCGACTTGTCCACCACAACTTATGACGGATTCAAAAATTAATGCTGCCGGCTTGCGATCTTGCTTAGCCATGGTATTGATTGACTCTTGCACATGGGCAGCATACTTACTTCCGGCCTTTAGATCCTCCGAACGATACAAACCACGATAGACATCAGGGATAGGCACTACATGAATGTGAGGAGCGGCCCCCGTTCCGCCTCGCCCATCAAATTTATAAGAACTAATTTCTACACAACTATTTGTATTGCCATGATAACCTACTTCGGATACAATCATATCCTTCTGGCCTGTATAATTTTTAGCAAGCCGCAAGGCTAACTCATTCGCTTCGCTACCGGAGTTTACTAAAAAAGCTACGTTGAGTTGCGGTGGCATGGTAGTCAACAATTCCTCAACAAACTTCACAAGGTTTTCATGCAAGTATCGTGTGTTCGTATTGAGGACAGCCATTTGTCGCTGACCGGCAGCGACAACGCGGGGGTGTTCATGACCTACATGGGCTACATTATTTACGGTGTCCAAATACCTTCGTCCGGTATCGTCCAACAAATAAGCACCAGACCCTCTTACCATTTTAATGGGATCACGGTAAGAGAAACTCATGTTCTTACCCAGATGCTGTTTTCGATAATCAACAATTTCCTCTTTGGCAAGCGATGGTTGAGTGCTTGATGACTTTCCTGTTAAAAGCAACCATGGATCCGGAGAAATGCTTTTCCATAATTCACGTTGAGCAACAAATGCTACTCCCGGAAAATCTCCCTGCTTTCCGAGCATGTCCAGTATAATCTGAAAATGGAGATGCGGTGGCCAGTTACCATTTTCATCGCGCGAACCAACACAACCAATGATATCACCTTTCGTTACTACCTGACCAATTTTTAATGATGCAAGTGAGTCGGTTGTAAGATGACCATAGAGTGTGTAAAAATTAAGATCTACTGAAACCTGATGTTGCAAAATAATAGTTGGTCCATAATCCAGCTCTTCTCTATTGTTAGCAAAACTATGGACTGTCCCATCTAATACCGCTACGACATCTGAGCCCTGTTTTGTAAAGAAATCCAGACCAGTATGAATCGTTCTCCAGGTCAATGCATCATTGCCGCGAGCAGCAAAAGCGTCCATAGTATAAAATGCTCTTGCCTCATCATATCGACCAATGGCTAACGTTACACCTGCGTCATCCATTAGACGCGTGATTTTACGATCAAACAGTCTGACATCCGTCAAATTTTGTGTGTTACCTATGTCAAGACTCCCGACACTGAGATCAAGCCAAATAGAATTCTCAACATTTTTTACCGGAAATGCCGTGAGTTTATAATTTGATGCTGACCATAACGTAAAATTTTTATATTTGGGACATGCCTCTAATCCACATGCATTCCTAAATGCATAGTGAATCAGTTCGGGGGAAATCGTTCGAAGTTTTGCCAGCAGGTCCCATGCAGGCTTTGAACTAATTTGAAGATACGTATTTTCGGGATGCTCAATTCTGTTCATCTCCGAACAGGTGACACTGATTAGCAAGCGGGTGACTGCTAACGGAAACAAAACACTGAGTTCCTCTTCGGTAATTTTAGATACTCCACTAAATCCTCTCACTACAGCGCATGCCGTCTCCAAAGGATCAGGCTTGTCCATAATTGCATAGGCAATAGCAATAGCTAATTCATTAATGGTGTGTGTATACACAACATCACCAAAATCAATAATACCAGGAACATGAGGGTCAGTCAGGTTATGACTAACCAATACATTATGATCATTTGCATCATTATAGATAACACTCTGACGCAATCGCGGAAAGGTGGGAATAACTCGACCTTCGAATAATGCATAAAAATACTTCACCAAGACTAATCTTTCTCCTGTAAAACTTTCAAGATGAGGTTTAATCCAACTGGCTTGAGTTAAATCCCATTTCATGAAGCGGTGAGCCCCCGGGTGTTCAAAATCTGAAAGTGATACGCATAATTTACCACAGAGTTCACCCAGACGCTCATACAGAATTGGCGTTTGTGGATTAACGTTTGCAAAAACACGACAATCAATCCATGTTAACAATCGCACCCATCTGGGCGCAAATTCATCATCCGTAATCTGCAGAATTTCCCTCCCGTTATTTGCCTTTACAACTTTTGAAACCTGAAGGCCTAGTTGCTTTCCGGATAAATGATTGATTACTGCATTTTGCAGCTCCAGATTTGCAATTTGTTCTTTCTGGTTTGCGATTTTTAAAATAAAACATTGTCCACTGGTTGATCTTACAAAATAATTAAGATCAAGTTCACCCGCAAGGGCAGAGAGTTCTGCCTCCATTGCATACTGCTCTCTAAGAAAATTACGAAGTTTATCGTCCGAAAATTTCATGTTTAAAATTGAAATGTGTGCTGGAGCACTACAGGTTAAGAATAGAATCAAACCTCCGAATAGGTATAGAACCTGATTCTCTGATCAATTGAGATATTTAGTTGGATTGCTTAAACTCCCTCCTCAATATGAAAATGTTTCTTCAATCGATCTTCTCCTTTGCGATCCATCAATAGCACCAGATAATCACCTAGTTCAATTTTCACGGAACCCTCGGGGTTCTTCATCAATTTGCGCACGCCATTTTCTACTTTCACCACCCCAATTAATATAACATTGCACGTCTTCTTCAAATCAAAAAAAACTTTTTCATAAAAAACTCCGGCAAAGGGATTGCCCTCTTTGACCGGAATTTGCTTCATGTCATATTCATGATCTTCATGGGCGTATGCAATGATCTCTTCACTAAAAATGGCTACATCAGGTTCATAGATATAGCTTGCCAATAGCTTAGAAGAAATCTCGTTCTTTGAAATCGCATAGGTAACTCCTGCACTCTGAAAAGTTGATTTCAGATTTCCGTTGTCCAGGGTAACAACATAATTTAAATCAGCATAATGCTTTTTGATATTGATGATGTAAACGAGTTTCTCCGTGTCATCATCCAGGTTAATAAAAACAATTGAGGCTTCTTTAAGATTGGCCTTTTCCAACAAATCAAAATTGTTGTAATCTGAGAAAAGTGTATACACCTGATCGGTATTGTAATACTCGCGGATGATATCAATACTCGGTCTGTCTTTGGTTACGATGGCCACTTGCTTGCCTGCTGCTAGTAAATGTGTAATTACCGAATTTGAAAAATCATTCCATCCAATGATGACGACATGATTCCGGAACGTGGTTCCATTCAGGCCTAAAATTTTTTCTTCTTTAATTGTTGTCATAAAATTTGCGATCTGTCCAATGATAAAACCATAAACACCAAGGCTCGATATTAAGAAGAAAAAGCCAATCATGCGTCCCCAATAGGTAACTGGATAAATATCTCCGTACCCTACCGTGGTCAGCGTAGCAACCACATACCACAAAGCATCTTGCAGAGTATTTACGGTAGCCAGTGGCGCGCCCTCCTCCAGATCCATCAGCAGCGCAATGAGACACGCGTATACAAATGTCACCGCCAGAATGGTAATGAGTGTTCTTCTGGATTTTTTCCTCGTTAACTTATTAGTTTTAGCCACTTATTACTATAGCATTTGTCCAAAAAATACAGAAAAGAAACTACTTTATGGAGTGCACTTTTCCAAAATCTTCCCTACTTCCTGAGTTTCGATCAACCTCGGGGTATTGCCCCAGTTGCTATAAATATAGGTAGCTATCTCTGCAATCTCCAATTCTGTTAAGGAAGGAATGCCCGGCATGGGCTTATTGAAGCTCTTTCCACTGACAACAATCTCACCTTCAATGCCATATTTCATGAGGCAAATAACTTTTTCGAAATTGGTATTCATGTAGTCCGACTGAGCCAATGGAGGGTACAGTCTGCCCAGGCCCTTCCCGGAAGGGCGATGGCAATTGGAGCAATTTTTTGCGTACAGCAACTCACCCTCTACAAAATACTGTTGTTCCTTTATGGACTGAGAGTTTGAATTTTTACTGCACGATAAAAAAAGAGGAACTAAAGAAACAAAAAGTATAAGTACGCGCGAGGTTCTATTCATTTTTCCTGCCTTAGCCTTTTGATATCTATAATTAATCGATTCACATCCTCTTCTTTCGTGCCATCATATTTTCCACGAATTCTTCCTGGTTTGTCAATGAGCAAAAAAGCGCCACTATGGATAAACCCATCAGGTTCTGATTTATCTTCCATAGCAGTCGCAAAGTAAGACGTCTGGGCAATTTTATAGATGGAGTCTTTCACGCCTGTGACGAAATGCCATTTTTTACTTTCCACTTCCAGTCGCTCGGCAAAATCATGAAGCAATGCCACGGTGTCGTACTCAGGATCAATGGTGTGTGAAAGCAGCAGTACGTCAGGCATATCCTTGGTGACCTCATATACCCTGAGCATCTGCGACTTCATGATGGGACAAATGGTGCGACAAGAGGTGAAGAAAAAGTCGGCAACGTAAATCTTGTCTTTGAATGTGGTCTTTGTAATTTCAGTACTATCTTGATCAACAAATGAAAACGGAGCAATGGTATGATAAACTGTATCCGTGCCAACTACTTCGCGTTGCCCAAAGATGGGGAGTTTATCTTCTTTTGGTAGGCAAGAAGTTAAAAATAAACAGCAACCGGTAAGCAGAAGGCAAGTAAATACCATGAGTTTATTCCGGATTCGATTTTCAGAATTCTGTATGTTATTGTAAAATAATTTCATCTCCCTCGGTTATTTCGTTATGATCAAGTGCCAATATATTCTGTCCAAAGTATATTTTATTGTTCTGTTTTCGATAAGTTGATAGCGCTGCCAGAGGTTCTCTTCCCTGTTCAGCTGTATCTTGATTTATGGTAGTCATGATGCAGCGACTGCACGGCTTCACTCCAACAAAACGATTTCTGCCAATCATAAAGTCCCTCCAGGTATCTTCTTCATAAGGCAATCCGCCTGTGAAAACAAAATTAGGTCGAAATCGATTCATGGGAACAGCTTCCAAGAGTCTGCTATTAAGGTCTGCCAAGGATTGCTCTCCAATGATGAGAAAAGGATAACCATCAGCCAAACTCACCTGTTCATCATTAACTTTAAATAATGGATCTACCGGCCTTGGGCTCTGTTCAGGAAAAGAGACCAGCCTGCATTTCACATCAAGTCTTTCCGAAAACCATTGGCTGCATTCTTTGCTTACTTCGATAACGTCAACAAAATCTTCCCACACTTTAACGGGGAAAGTGGATGAATCCGTAGTGTGGGTTGAAATGGAAAAGTGATCTTGTTCAAAGGTGAAGTTCATTTGCCCCCCAGGCTCGTCCAGAGATACTTTAAACAAGGCCATTTTAGGGTTCACTCGTTGTGTCATAAAGACACCTTCTTCGTCTACAAGCATCCATCGCCTGTCGTATTGAAGGCCCTTGTCCATGACTTTGGCTGATTTCAGCCTGATTCCACCCAATGATTTTACGGGATAAATCCATACCTGACTTAAAATACGTTTATGCATAGCGAACAAACTCAACCCCAAATTTAATCATCCACGTGGTTAATCTTAAGGGTATCTCAAGTAATTACCCGATTTATACGAACTATCTGCCTCGTTTTTGGCGTTAATGAATTATCTTCAAAAAAAATTTAGTATGCTCTCAGAGTCTGCACTATGGTACCTTGAAAGCCTTGACATGTATGACATCCTTTGCCCCCACAAGGTAAAGACGATGGCAGATCGCCACTCCTTTAATTATTTTAAGAAAGATCAGTTTGTTTACTTTCCGGAGGAGACTGCCACGAGCATTTACATGATTGCGGAAGGGCGAATAAGAATAGGTCATTACCTGGAGGACGGAAAAGAAGTGGTTAACACCATTCTAAGTCGTGGGGAAATTTTCGGAGAATTGGCGCTGGCCGGTGAACTTAAAAGAAAAGATTTTGCCCAAGCCATGGATGACAATACCACCATTTGCCCCATGAGCATTGAAGATTTGAAAATGTTGATGAAGGATAATCAGGAGCTAAGTTTTAAAATGATAAAACTGATGGGTCTTCGCCTTATGAAGTTGGAACGTAAAGTGGAACTGCTCGTTTTTAAAGATGCCCGAACAAGGATTATCGAATTTCTTAAAGACTCCGCTTCCTGGAAAGGCAAGAAAGTAGGTTTCGAAACGATGATCCCTACCAAGCTAACCCATAAGGACATTGCTGCACTAACCGGAACATCCCGCCAAACGGTTACTACCATTCTCAACGAACTGAAGGATCAAAATTTGATTAACTTCGACAGGAGAAAAATTTTGATACGAGATCTAAACAACTTGAAATAAGAAAGTTGTGACTCAGGAATACCCACCGGGATTCAACAAATGAGCAAGTTCCTCCGGCAAATCTTTTACCTCATCCACATCGCGCAACGGAGGAGAAAGTGAATAGCCCAGATTTAACCTCTCAAGATCTTTCATAGTTTCCGTACATACCGACTCGGTACTCCAGGCTTTGTTTCTAAATATCTCTGGTATGAGTTTCTTCATACCTAATAAATAATATCCTCCATCCAGGGCAGGACCGATGACGGCATCGTGATGATCGAGGCGCTCAAAAGATTGCGTGATAATTTCCGGGGTAAGTTCAAAACAATCAGTTCCAATGATTACTATCTTTTCATAGCCCAACTCCATCCCTGATGCAAAAGCATTCCTCATTCTCTCCCCCAGGTCACGTCCCGTCTGAATTTCTTTTTTGTAGTTGGCTAAGGGCCAATTGTCCTCGTTGTCCAGAAAGTCTGAATAGTATAATGATCTATCCATTCCAAGATTCTCGGTTATCTCTCTTGTATGGGCCGAGAGCCGTAGATAGATAGCAAGTGCTTTCTCATCTCCGATAGAGGCAGCCAATCGCGTTTTTACTTTACCCAACTCGGGGTTGCGGTAAAAAATAAGGAGCAGTTCTTTGTTCACTAGTATACTTTAATTCCTTTAGTAAGCCATTGTGACCAATTTTTATTATAGGTATGAACGCTGTCTGTCCAGTGATCTTTTTTATTAACCACAGGATGACCTTCATTTACCCATTGAAAAATTCCTCCATACAAATTTTTGACATTTTTAAATCCGGCAGATTTCAATTTTTCCCCCACTCTTTCACTCCTATAACCCACTGAACAATAAACAATGATAGGGGAATCCTTGTTCAACTTTTCTACCATTCTTGTACTAAATGAGCTATAATCCAAAAAATTGGCTCTGCGAATGTGGCTAATTCGATATTCCTCAGAGGAACGGATATCTAACAAAACCACCGGTGTACCTGAATCCATTAATGTCGATAATTCATTTGGCGTTATGGTAGCCACCGAATTTCGATACAATGACTTTAACTTTTTGTCAAAAGCAGTTTGCGCCTTGGCGAACGATAAGGAGGCAAATAATATTACTATGCAGGCTGCAGTTCTTTTTTCCATAATAGCTCATATACAAGATAGCCAAAAACAAGTAAATATTCCATCAGCGTAATCAACAGGTTCTCTGAAAATCCTTTTTGGGTATAGCCAGCATAAGTGAGAAGAATCAATCCTGTCCATACAATCGGAAACCGAAAGCGAGTAAAAACACTCAGAGCTAGCAAAGTTGTAACGTACCAGGGGTGAAGCGTAGTGGTGAACAGGAAGTAGATACAAAGAGTCCACAGCAGAGGTAAAGTGAATAGTCGATAGTCAATAGTCAATGGCTTGTTTGGCTTTATTGATCGGTTCTGGAGGACGATTGTTGAACTGAGTGCAAATAATATAATCAGAATAGTTGAAACCAATCCCAACTTCCATCCTGTTGATTGAATGATATTAAAGCCTTTATTCCAAAATCCATATTCACGCACGAGATAATAGAGGTTTGCATTAAATTCAAATTTCTGAAAATAGAGGCCAAGGCTTTGACCGAATCCTGTGATGATTTGCGAATTCCACAGGGGAAGAAATAACAAAACACAACAGAGAAGTATAATGATACAAAACCCGAAAGCTTTTTTCCAACCCAACCTAAGCGCAAGCAACGGAATAAAGATAAGAGGCTGCAGCTTAGCGCAAATAGCCACACTAAAACTCAACGCGGCCTTGATAATTTTTTTTTCAATTATAAAAATAATACTTAGTAGTAGAAAGAAAATTACAAATGCTTCAAAGTGCAGGTTTCCGGTAAGCTCTAAAATCACAAGGGGGTTGAGTGCATAGATAAGAACATTTTTTACCGGCAGATTAAACTTCTTCAAAAGTGAGCGCATGATAAAAATACTTCCCACCTCAGCCGCGATGAGTAAACTTCTCATAATAACAATACTACCGAGGATTGAATTGGGAGATAGTTTTACGGACAACCAAAATATGAATTGGGCAAAGGGCGGATAGATTGTAAAATATTCCGGGCTGTTAAGTTTGTCGAACAAAGCTTGATCAATTCCGGGTACGCTAATACCTGATTGAAGGTAATAGGCCGGTAACTCTGCGAAAGGATGAAATCCTGAAGCCAGTAAACGACCATCCCAAATAAAACGATAAACGTCATCGGATAGCTTGGGAACAGCTACCCCAAGGCTAATTCTAAAAACGATAGCTGCTAAAATCCAGAATTGGACTTGTTTGTCCGATACCTCTTTAATAATCCAGAGATAGATTAAAAAGAGAAAGCCATAGGCTAAGAAAAGTGGCACGGACTCATATCGATCAATACCATAGCCCATATAAAGATAGCCTAGCAACGAAACAATTGCCAAGAAGTAACCCATAAGCTTTTGCCTAGGCATTAACAGAAGGCTTCACTGAATAATAGAATACAGCGCCAAAGCCCAATGCAAGCATTGCATGAAAAATCAGAAGGCCTCCATCGCGAAGCATTATACCTGCCGCAATTCCACCTATAAAATAAAGACACAAAAGGCCTTCAAAGATAGTTTGAGGGCTAATCGCTGTTTTGACATAGACATTTCCCTTCCACGATTTTTGTTTATCCGTGAGGTTGAATTTAGGCGTGCGAATGAACGGTGTTTTTCTACCGAGTAAACCTTCCATCACAGCAAGGCCGTTATGAAGAGATAATCCCATGGAAACAATAATAAAACGCGGATAGAGGTATAGAAAAGTTTTTCCTGTTCCTGTAGGGTAAAATCGTTTTGTTGCTACCCAATAAAAAAGCGTGATGGATAAAAACCCACACAGAAAAATAACTCCAAGATTAAAGAGCCATTCAATTTCCGGATGATTGTGCTTAATGTAAAGCATGGGTATACTCAATAGGGCCGCCACTAAAAGACATACAAAAACCGAGCTGTTAAAAAGATGAAAGAAGGCATGCACTTTATTCTTAATGGAAAAGTCGGATCGTAATACATTTCCAAAATTCTTTCGGGCAGTTTCTGCCGCGCCCTTGTTCCAACGATACTGTTGCGATTTAATGGCGGGCATAATTATCGGAAGCTCGCCCGGGGTCTCAACATCTTCCAGATAAACAAACTTCCAGTCATTTAATTGAGCGCGGTAACTGAGATCAAGATCTTCCGTAAGCGTATCGTTGCTCCATCCGCCTGCATCTTCAATGCATTTTTTTCGCCAAACCCCACAGGTACCATTGAAGTTAATAAAACTTCCTGCAGCACTACGCGCATTCTGCTCTATTGAAAAATGGGCATCTAAACCGAAAGCCTGTAGTTGCGTGAGCAACGAATAGTCTTTATTCAGATGACCCCATCGTGTCTGAACAACACCAACCCGGTCGCTTGAAAAATGGGGAACGGTCTTCATTAAAAAATCGGTAGCAGGAATAAAATCAGCATCAAAGATTGCAATGAACTCCCCTGTGGCTGAATGCAGACCGTGATCTAATGCACCTGCTTTGTATCCAACTCGATTTTCACGGTGGAGAAGCTTTATATCCAATTCAAGCGGTCGCAAAGATTCTATTTTCCGAAGAAGGATCTCAGTCGTCTCATCAGTAGAATCGTCCAAGATTTGAATTTCAAATTGATCTTTAGGGTAATTCAATTTACTGATAGACTCAATAAGGCGCTCTACCACATATTTTTCATTATAAATGGGAAGCTGGATGGTTACTTTCGGAAATACAGAAAGTGCCTCCGTCTTAGGCTCAATTCTCTGCTTTCTTGTCCTCAGATAAATTCGTGTAAGATGAAGCTGCCCTAAGCTGAAAAGGAAGATATAAAGAAGGGAGAGAGAATAAATTATAGTTATAGCTACTTCCATCGGCCTCAAGCTACAAGTTACAAGCTACAAGCTTACGGCTTGTTGTTACAACCTGCTGCGAATTCATGAGTATTTAAATATCGTATACAAAATTTTATATCCTGCCATTACTGTCCCCTTCACCGTTCCGGAGATTTTTGAAAACCCAATACGCTTTCGATAGCGCACAGGCACCTCAACACAACGATAACCCATTTTTGCGGCTTTGAGTTGCATCTCCACTGTCCAGCCATAGGTTTTATCTTCCATATTCAGTTCCAGAAGGGTTGAGAACCTGATCGCCCGAAACGGTCCAAGATCGGTAAACTTCACCTTATAAATCCATTTCAAAAGTCGGGTAGCTAACCAATTACCGAAAATTTGTTGTGGCGTCATTGATCCCTTTTCCTTTCCGCCTAAAGCTCGCGAACCAATAACCAGGTCTGCCCTACCTTCCACAATTGGCCTTATTAGCTCATGAATTTCTTCAGGATAGTCCGAGTGATCAGCATCCAGGAAGACTACGATATCCGGTTTGATTGCAGATTTTATAAGATAATCAATTCCTCTTAGACAGGTGCGACCATAACCGGGGACTAACTCTCTAAGGACGGTAGCACCTGCTTCTCGCGCTATCTTTTCCGTATCATCGGTGGAAGCATTATTGACAACGATAATCTCAGCAACAATTTCCTTGGGGATTTCCTGAATTACCAGGCCCACGCCATTTTCTTCATTGAAAGCAGGAATGACAACAAAAATTCGAGGAACCGTCACGAGCAGGGTTATAAAATAAAGTCCAGGAAATTCTCAGTCGTTATCACTTTCACCGTTGTGTCAGGGTAATTGGTGGTCCACTCGCCAGGCGCTTTATATTTTCGGGGTTTCCATTTGAATTCAAACGGGAAAATTTTCCCTTCCCGCTCTTCGATCAAATCAATTTCAGCTTTAGCATACGTGCGCCAAAAATAATCGTTGGTATGAAGTTGCTCATAGCTCTTTTTTTTAAGGCGCTCCGTAAAAATAAAATTCTCCCAGAGTTGCCCCATATCATGACGATGCTCTATTTCGTTAAATGAATTAATCAGCCCATTTCGGATTCCGTTATCAACAAAATAGTATTTGCGTTTGCTCACTACCTCACTTCGCAAATTTCGGCTATAGCCACCGATTGAAATAATAATGAAGGTCTTTTCGAGCAAGTCAAGGTAACGGGCTACAGTTTTGATATCGATGTTAAGTTTATTTGACAATTCATTTAACGAGACCTCACTCCCCACCTGGTGCGCCAACAAGCGCAGTAAATCCATAAGAAGCCTGGAAGATTTTATGTTCTCCAATGCCAGAATATCTTTTAACAAGTATGAATTCACCATTTCATTTAAATACTCAATTTTTACTTTTCTGGCTTCCGTTGTTATTATCTCTGGATACATGCCATAGATAAGCCAATCCATAAGTCTATCTTTTATATCAAACGCACTCATTTGTTTTGATAACTCCATCACGCTAATAGGGAAAAGCCTGATAATACGCTGTCTTCCCACTAGTGGTTCTCCTACTTTATTCGACAAATCAAAACTTGATGAACCAGTCACCAATACCTTGATCCCCGGCACCTGATCAACAATAATTTTTAACCCCTTGCCCACATGAGGAACATTTTGGGCTTCATCTATGACTATTAAATCATACCCGTGGCAATATTCCTTAATAAGGTCAAAGTCATTTGAGCTTAAAATATGTTGAACCTTCGTATTCTCCCCCGAATCGCTACGGTAACGCAAATTTGTTTTGGATAGAAAACTTTGAATAAGGGTGGTTTTGCCCACCCTTCGCGGACCATAGATAACCAGTACTTTATTGGTTTGAATCCACTCATTCAGATCATCAAAAA
Organism: Bacteroidia bacterium; assembly: GCA_031401775.1. Lineage (GTDB taxonomy): Bacteria > Bacteroidota > Bacteroidia > Cytophagales > Cyclobacteriaceae > ELB16-189. Next base: position 29,560 of record JANNRV010000171.1, read on the forward strand.
ACCTTGGAATCATATAAATCTTCAGATTGAATCCACAAATTTATAATAATTTGAGGAATTCAATTCCACAAATTAATATTAATTTATGGAGTGTGGCTCCACAAATTAATAGTTATTACTCTCAATTCAGCCCAGAGATGTTGATTCCGTTATTCCCAATCAGAATTGGCTTACCAAATCTTCCGTCCTCTTCTTTTACTTCCAGATTCAATACACCACGTGGACAAACTGAGGAGCAAATGCCGCATCCTACACACGATGAGCGCACAATATTCTGACCTCGTTGAGCATACCAGCGAACATCAATGCCCATTTCGCAATAGGTAGAGCAATTGCCGCATGAAATACATTGGCCTCCATTCGTGGTAATTCTGAATCGGGATTTAAATCGTTGAATGATTCCAAGATAGGCTGCGAGAGGGCATCCAAACCTGCACCAGGTTCGATTGCCCATCAAGGGATAAAAACCTGTGCCCACTACTCCTGCAAAGCCAGCACCGATGAATGCACCGTATACCTCGCGCAGCTTATAGCTGTCAAAAAATAAAAACCAGGAAGCATCAGTAAAATAAGTATACAACACTCCGGATGTCATCACAACGGCAAAGACTAGTACTGCATGAATCATCCAGCGCTCAATTTCCCATGCGCTCAATTTCTTACTGGAAAGCTGACGATAAGGATCACCCAATGTTTCCGCTAAGCCTCCACAACCGCATACCCAGGAGCAATACCAACGCTTGCCAAAAAAATACACCAATACTGGTACGCCAATTATGATAAGTGCAATGCCCCATACCAACATAAAGAATCCAAAACCACCGTTTGCCAGCAACGTATCTAGCCTATTGTTAAAAAAGAAAGAATAATCCAGTGGCCAAATATTTTTAAAATCAAAGTAAGGTTGATTCAGGCGAATCATAATCTCAGGAATCAGAAAAGCAAAAGCCGTTTGAAAAAACATGACAGAACAGGTTCGGAGAATTTGGTATTTGCTGTGACGATAGGTGATCATCATTCGAAGGCCCATGACTAAAATGCAGAGCGTATATAAAAAACCATAAAGGAAAAAACGACCCGCTTCATTACCACTCAACATCTTACTTACCGGATCTACCATGATTACCCAATTGGTCATGTATTCGGGATAGAAATACAGAAAAACATAAAAGGCAATAAGCCAACCTCCGGTAAGAATGCCAAGCCATTGCACATTTTTCATTGCATTGAAAAATATGCCGTTATTCTTAATACCGGGCGGCAATTTTAATTTGGGCAAAATGTAAAGCAGCGCTCCTACAATGCAAAGCCCAAAGGTCAACAGTAAATAGAGAAATGAATTACGCTTGACCGGACCATTTGCTGAGGCCTTGGTCAATGAGTACTTCAAATCTTTAATCGCATAGCGGTCAAACCCAAACTGACTTACAATGCCGTACTTTTTGATATTGTCGGCAACATCTTGTAGTTGCTCGCGAGAAGTTGGCTGACCTTCAAGCCAGCTTCCATAATCCCGAAAGGCTTTACGCTTAAAGGTATTTCGCTCATCCTCACCTTTGAATAGCGTGTCAACCGATGTTAATAAAAATTTATCTTTATTGAACGAGGCAAGTTGATCCAATTCAAGATCCGAATATCCAAAAGCTGTTAGTTGCTTTTCATTTACACGTTCAATGGCGGATGTTAATTTAGCAATGAATTCAAAATTGGAGGAAACTTCGGTTTCGAGAATAGAAGACGCTTCCTCAACTAGTGAATTTGCTTTCCGCTCATCACTCACTTGGCTTCTTATAATCTCCGGTGTTAGTTTATAGTGTGACCAAAAGAAAGAAAGGTTAAAAATGGCAAACCCAGAGATAAAGAGAGCGAGACCAATTGTTTTAACTAATTTCATATTTATTGGCTAATTTCCATTACTTGTTCCTTGAACCCTGAAAGTATTTCTTTCTCATGTCTTTCGAAAAATTCAGGATCAAAATTCGCTTCGGCCATATGTCCCATAACAAAGTCAACGTTTCTTTTCTCACGCAGCCATTTGTCAAAACACTCGTGACGCATGCGAATCCCAAAAGTATTTAACCCTAAAAATTGATTCGTGACTTTATCCCATACTACATGCACACACTTCATTCCACCGGAATGCTCCCAGTAAAATTCTGACTCATTGGGTTTCAGCTCATTCCAGACGTTTCCATATGTTTGATACTCAATATCAAAAAATTTAGCAGAGTTAAACCAAGGGCCAGGTTCATATTTTGTTTTCTCGTCACAAATTGTTTGCGCTACTACTTCGCCCATCATGCGGCCCGTATACCACACCTGCTCAATATTTCTTCTGCCCGGTAAATCATATTTGCGCTCAACGCAATCACCCAGTGCATAGACATTTGGAATGTTTGTTTCAAGGAACTCATTTACCAAAACTCCTCGCTTGGTTTCAATTCCGGATCCTTTCAGAAAATCAATATTCGGAGAAACACCGACTGTTAAACCAGCAAACTGACATTCAATCGTCTCTCCTTTGCTCGTCACAATTGATTTTACTCTTCCGTTTATATCCGCTTGAATCTCTTTTAACTCAGTTTCAAGTTGTAGATCAACGTGATGAGAGCGTACATGGCGACTTATCATATTCGCCTCTTGCTTCGGAAGAACATTACTCCAAAATTCGCCTTCACGCACCAGCATTGACACATTAATGTTTCGCGTCAATAACATTTCTGCCATTTCAATTCCAATCAATCCTCCTCCCACAATTACTGCATGCCTGGTATTTTTGGAATTTTCTTCCATCAATTCAAGATCTTGATAACTGTAAAGACCTTGCACGCCTTTCAAATCCTGACCCGGCCAACCAAATTTATTTGACTTAGAACCTGAAGCAATAATGAGAATATCATACTGAATTTGTCCTCCGCTCTTAAGCTGCAACTGCTTTGAATTCGCATCTACCATCTCTACATAATCCCTCACCAGGTCAATCTTATTTTTCTTCCAAAACCAATCTTCATAAGGCTTGGTATGTGCATACTTCATGTGCCCCATGTAGATGTACATCAGTGCAGTACGTGAGAAGAAATGATCTGTCTCTCCGGAAATTACCGTGATGGAATAATCGGACAGCTTACGAATATTTCTGGCTGCTGTGATGCCGGAAATTCCATTACCTATAATGACTACTCTTTTCATGGAGTTCAAAAATCGAGCTTTAGATGAAATCTTTATGTCAGTTGATTGACAAAGTAAGGTAGCAATAAGAACTTACTTTATTATTAAATAACCGGAAACAGGCCTCTGTGAATTTCTGGATTGGTCGATAATTTCTCAGGAAGAATCACTATGGGTCGGATTAATTCACTCTCAATGGAAATATTTCTGAATACAACCTTAGTCTAAAATGAAAGTGACTAAAGAACTTCTAACTCTTCCTCTTTTCTTCCCTTGACATACTTTCAGGCAGGTACATTTGCTCGTAGTATTCATGTGCCATTCGCCCGGCATCAAAGAAAGGAAGCACATCAGACATTCCCGCTTTAACTAGCTTTGCCCATTTAGAGGGTGATTTATAGTAGAGCGGAATTATTTCATTTTCCAATAAGTCCATCAGACTCTTAGCTTCTTCAAAATCTCTTTCCACTACTGTAAGTGAGTCATCAGCTATAGGAATAATAAAAGAGTTCTTTCCATGTTTTGCGAATTCAGGAACCCATCCATCCGGGATAGAGAGGTTGATTGATCCATTCATCGCTGCTGTCATTCCTGAAGTTCCCGAAGCTTCATGGTACATACGAGGGTTGTTGAGCCACAAATCAGATCCTTTCTTCAAGTGAGCGGAGAGCCAAAGTTCGTATCCGGTTAATATAGTACAGTTAGGTAAATCTTTCGTCTTCCAATAGATCTCGTTGAAGATATTGATTGCCGCATAATCCTCCGGGTAAGGTTTGCCTGCCCAAATCATTTGAATTGGGAGTTCTTTATTGTTCACGATTCTTAAAAACCGGTCGAAATCGGAGAGAAGTAAATTAGCCCGTTTGTATCCGGCAAACCTGCGAGCCCATACTAAGGTCAATACATTTGGGTCAAAGAGCTTGCCGGTTTGGTTCGCCACCACCCGGAAGAGTTTATACTTTAAATATTTTTTTCGCTCAACCAGCGCATCGTCATTGTCCTTGCTACACGCTTTTTCCAGCAGCGTATCTTGCCAGTAGGTTCTGTTTTGAGCATTCGTAATGGCACCGATTTCGCAGATGCCCTCATTGCCACCCCACATTTTACGAGATACCTCACCGTGCAACTGTGAAACACCATTGGCTTTCTTTGCCATGCGCAATGCAGTGAGTGTGTAGTTTAGTACTCCATGTTCAGGATAGACGAGCTCATTCACTTGATCTACCGTTAGCCCATTAAAGAAGCCCATGCTATTCAGCAAGGGTACACTGTGCGCTTCGTTGCCAGCCAGCTCTGGTGTATGCGTTGTAAAGACCACGCGCTTTTTTACCTCATTCAAATCCTTAAATTTATCCATTAAGTAAAAACACAAAGGCAAAGCATGTCCTTCGTTCATGTGGTAAATCTCTGTGGGCCTCTCCAACACCTCTAGTAATTTGGCACCACCGATACCCAAGAGGATTGACTGTGTAATTCGGGTTGCTTCATTTGGATCGTAAAGGCGATGGCTGATTGTTTGCGCCAGAAAATCATTTTCAGGAATGTCTGTAGTCAATAAAAAAAGTGGAGCTGTTTTGAAAACCTCTGGCTTCAACAAAAGTGCTTTGACGTACACTCGCGCACCATGGATTGTAATTGGAAACAGAATTCCAGTTTCTTTTAAAAATGAGTAATCCTTATCGCTGAAGGTTGCTTTTAGTGTTTGATCTTGGTTTCTTCCCTGATCGTAGTAGCCCTTCTTCCAGAGTATGCCTATACCGATGATATTTTGCTTCAGTTCATAGGCACTGCGCATATGAGACCCTGCTAAAAAGCCTAACCCTCCGCTATAAATCTTCAGCGGTTGGTCAATGGCAAACTCCATAGAGAAGTACGCTACAGGTTTGGAATACTTCTTATCAAACTGATATGGGAAAAGCTCAGAAATATTAAACATAGTCGTTTAGTTAATTCTCTGTTAGGTATAAGGTCGCGAAACTAACAAATCAAATTGAATTGAGTCTTAAAATAGTGGAGATTGGTTTATGCAACCGATTGATATGGTTCAATGACAAGCCAAACGATTATTCAATCCTGTGGTTTGTTGTTATTGGTAGGTTTTGCTTGGGAATGAGTTGAACTTGCTTTAGAATTGACAACTTTTTTTTTACTGCCACCGTGGTGATGGAATCGGCCTTTGCAAAGTCCCCTTTGCCTTTTTCAACTTCAATCATCCCCGCCAACGCTAACATCCGCTCTGCCTCCGACTTTCCCAGCATTCTGTCCATAATTTGAAAGGATTGGCGGAACGATGCTTCTGCTTCTACCCAACTTTCCATTTTAATATAAACAAACCCCATGGCATTCAATACATTCACATACTTTCGGTGATAATATCCATAGAGTTTTTCAATCAATTCACGGGTTTCCGCGAACCGGGTGAGCGCTGCCTGAAAATCACCTTTCTCTAAATACATCAACGAGAGATTAGTATTTATTTCAGCATAGGTCATTAATGATTCCTTGTCATCACTATGATGACGACCGAGGGCCTTCTGATAAAGTTCCTCTGAACGTTGAAAATCACCGGAAGCCTGATACGCCTGGGCAGAGTCAAGAATGGGTAAGTCCGGTAATTTACTTTCATGATGAAGCGGAGTTTTCTTCAGAATCATTTCTACGTTGAAAAATTTTCCGAGCTGTTGAAAGTTGACTGCACGGCCTATAAGAATTTCATTGCAATAGCCAACACTATTTCCTTCTGCACTTTCACAAACTGTTTGAGCCAACCCGAAGGATTTCTCGGCTTCGCTATAAGCATGACTAAAATTTTGAGCAGTTGCCAATCCATTAAGAACCAATGCGTACTCAAATGTTTTTATTAATTGGGCTACCTCACACCAACGAATTGCATTATTGAAACTTTTAAGTGCTTCTTGATTTCTATTAGTCTCCAGATTTAAAAGACCATAAAAATAAGCCGCCTCAATAGTTACAGCAGAAAAAAACTTCTTTCCTCCTACTTGATGTAAAGAAGCTGTGAACCATTCACGCGCTTTTTCAAAATCGTTACTGAGATAGTATTCAATTGCAATTTGAAGATCGCATTCCAATAACTTTCCGCTTTTACTTTTGTGACGTTTGGCAAGAAGCTGATGGCACTCAAGTAACGAGGTCACCGCAAGATCATGCTTACCCATTTGTTTTTGAAATCGGGTCTTGTTCATCAAGGCGGTGGAATAGGCAGTATCTTTTTGCTTTTCGAGAAGTTGAATTTCAGTGTTCAGGTATTCCAATCCTTTGGCATAGTGTTCATTCGCATAGCAAGCCCCCGATAGCAGTCTTAAAATAGCGATTTGATTTTCAACAACTTCTTCCCTTACCTCCTGATATTTTTTTAAAGATGCTTCACCAAACGACAGAGCCTTACTATAGTTCTTGTTATGATAAAACTTCTCTGCCTGAGTAAAATCTTCTTTCCAATTTTGAGCATAGGTAGAGAGACTTAACCCGAAAAGACAAACCGCCAATACAAATCGTTTCACCATAAAAAACCAACTAGCCATAAAAGTTTTAACCGTAATTATGCAATAGAAATTCTAATGCATAATCTGGGTTTAAGCTAGGGAATTTATGGGCTCCAAAAAACAATTCGAAGGAACGAATGAAGATATTAAGTTTAAAACCTAAAATAGAAGACTACATATACTTTAGGTTAATCGTCAGAGCCCCTTTTTCAGTCAACTTAAAGCTAGCTTTCTCAAAGCTTGGTGGGCCAAAGGTTCCCATGGCATCATTTGAAAACCCGAAACCTTCTTTAGGTATCCCAAAGAAATTGGAATCCAATTCTCCGTTTTCGTTTTCATCATGGATTATACTTACGGCATAGGCTCCCGCGGGAATATTCTCAAAGACAACCAGCACATCCCCGCTTTTCGACTTCACAATTTGCCCGTATAATTGCTTCTTCAAAAAATCGCTCTGTGAATTAAAAATACCTACACGCAGAGTTCCTTTATCACTGACTACATTCTTAATGGATACCGTCAGTGATTGTGCGTTCATCTTGACAAAACCAAGTGTCAAAATCAAAATAACAATAATGGTCTTTTTCATTTGTTTAATTTTTATTCAAAATTGAGCTTCGCTTCCACTACTTAAAAATAACATTACCTGAATTGTCAATTCTGGCATCTGAATCGTATAAATTCAGTGCCGGTAAAAAAATTAAATGATACCCTATACCTTTCCGCTTATTCCTATGACAATGTTTTACACATTTTCGGTTACCGTTAACAAACTATTAACAAGGTGAGTTCTGTCAATTTTTGTATTTTTAATGTGTTCAAACTCTATTTACCATGGCAACCTACAAACTCAAAATCAACAACAAAAATCTTTCCGTTGAAGCAGATCCTAAAACGCCTTTGCTTTGGGTAATTCGCGATATTGTCGGTCTGACTGGGACTAAATATGGTTGCGGTATAGCCCAGTGTGGAGCGTGTACCGTTCACCTGAATGGGATTCCTGTTCGTTCATGTTCCCTTCCGGTTTCTACCGCAGAGAATAAAGAGATCACCACGATAGAAGGAATTTCGGAAGATAATTCTCATCCGGTTCAGCAGGCCTGGATAGCAGAGCAAGTTCCTCAATGCGGTTACTGTCAATCCGGTCAGATCATGGCTGCAACGGCCTTATTAAAAAGAAACGCAAACCCAACCGATAAAGACATTGATGCGGCCATGCAGGGCCATATCTGCCGATGTGGCACCTATCCGAGGATTCGCAAAGCAATCAAAACCGCTTCTCACTTAATGTCACAAAAAGCTTCTTCTAAATAATTCTGGCCATGGAAACACAAAAAAATATTTCAAGAAGAAATTTCATCAGGCTCTCCGGAATGACGGGAGCGGTGTTGACCCTCGGCTATTCTATGCCCGCCTTGGGTAAGGAAAGCGAGTTGATGAAAGTAGAGGCTGAAACGCTAGGTATCGAATTGAACGCCTGGATCTCTATTGACACTACAGGTAAAGTAACCATCGTCAATCACCGAGCAGAAATGGGACAAGGTTCATTTCAATCTGTGCCACAGATTATTGCCGAAGAACTTGAGGTAGATATTAATCACGTGAACATTGTATTTGCTCAAGGGAATCAAAAACTTTATGGTAGCCAAGTAACAGGAGGAAGTTCTACTGTAAGAGGCTCTTATAAAAAACTTTTAAAATTAAGTGCCTCTGCGAGGGAAATGCTCATTGAAGCGGCTGCAAAGAAATGGGGAATGAATGTTTCTGACTGCTATGCAGAAAACGGAATGGTGATTCATAAATCCACAGGCAAGAAACTGGGCTACGGTGAACTTGTACAAGATGCATCAAAGCTTGAACCACCGAAAACTGTTGTGCTCAAAAATCCTAAAGATTATAAAGTACTCCGCAAACCATTACCAAGACAAGACACACCCCTTAAAACCAATGGCAAAGCAATTTTCGGATTGGACAAGAAACTTCCGGGCATGTTGTATGCTGTAGTGGAGCGCAGTCCCCGTTTTGAAAGCAAAGTGAAAAGTTTTGATGACAGTCAGGCATTAAAAGTTCCGGGTGTAAAATATGTGTTGAAAGTAAATCGTGATGTCTTTGACAATATGCGCGAAGGCGTAGCGGTGGTAGCGGAGACCACCTGGGCTGCCATGCAAGGACGGAAAGCATTAACGGTAGAATGGGATGACACTGCCTTTCCACATCATAACACAGAACAGCTTTATAGTACAATGCGTGAGAAAGTGAAAGGTGATATGATCTCCTTTAAAACGCAAGGAAATGTGAACAGCGTCTTCGCGAAAGCTGAAAAGAAACTGGAAGCGGTGTACGAAACCCCCTACGAATCGCATAGTTGTATGGAACCACTGAACTGCATCGCCAATGTTACAGCAGATACCTGCGAAATATGGGGCCCTATTCAAGGTCCTGACTGGATTCAATCCAATCTAAGCAAACATCTGAACTTTCCCATGGAAAAAGTCAGCGTAAACATGACTTTTCTGGGTGGTGGCTTTGGCAGAAAAGCCTTTACGGATTATCCATACGAAGCTGCCATGATCTCAAAAGAAATAAAGGCACCCGTTCAGGTAATATGGACACGAGAAGACGATATGACGGCCGGACCTTTCCGTCCGGGTATGGTGTATCAATGCAAAGGCTCTGTTGCAGAGGGAAAAATGACTTCCTTCGAAACCAAAATGGCCGGACAAAATATGGGTACTCAAAATCCTGGCTCAGATAAATCAGGTTATAATGATAATGTAACTGAAGGTTTCCTTGAACCGTATTTTAATTCAATTCCTCATTATAGTTTTGGTGATGTTCCTTTAGAATCTCCCGTGCCCGTGATGTGGTGGCGATCGGTATACTCTTCCACCAATGCGTTTGCTTTTGAAAGTTTCATCGATGAGCTATCTCAGCAAGCCGGCAAAGATCCTCTCGATTTTAGGAGACAACATCTAAACAACCCACGTTATCAGGAACTAATCAATAAATTGGAAGAAGTGAGTGGCTGGAAAGCACGAGGAAAAAATTCAGGGTTTGGTGTTGCGATCACCGAATGCTTTTCAAGTATTGTCGGTGAAGTCGTAAAAGTTTCTAAAAAGGCAGATGGCAAAGTGAAGATTGATAATGTATGGGCTGTGATGGATTGCGGTTGGTATGTGAATCCAGATATTATACGAGCACAGGTCGAAGGAAGTATCATCATGGCGTTGGGAGCAGCAACCAAACATGCCACCAATTTTGCAGATGGAAAAGCCCTTGAGAAGAATTTCGACACCTACAAAATGCCGCGCATCAATGATACCCCGGAAATTGAAGTGCATGTTATGGATAATGAAGAAAAAGCCGGTGGTGTGGGCGAGCCAGGGTTACCGCCTTTTACGCCTGCCTTGACCAATGCCATTTTTGATTTAACAGGTAATCGGATTAGGAAATTACCCTTCAATCTTGACACAGTTTAACCAAAACTCTTATTACTTCTTATGAAAAATCTTGTATTGCTCTCTTTTGCTCTCATCATCTCGGTATCGTTTTTCTCCTTTCAGAAAAAATCTCCATTTGATTTGAAGGCCAGCGTAGCGAGGGGAAAAGAAGTTTACATCTCCAATTGTATCTCCTGCCATATGGAGCAAGGCGAGGGCATTGAAAGTATTTATCCACCCCTTGCCAAATCAGATTACCTTATGGCTGATAAGAAAAGATCTATAATACAGGTGCTGAAAGGGGTAAGCGGAGAAATGAAGGTGAAGGGAATTGTTTATAATTCAGAAATGAGCGGCTTCGACCTAAGTGATCAGGAAGCAAGCGATGTATTGAACTACATTCGCAATTCATTTGGTAACAAAGGAGAAGCGGTGAGGCCCGAAGAAGTGATGGCTGCAAGAAAATAGGTGGATGGCAATTGGAAAAGTAAATGCACTCGGATGCGTCTTTGCAGTAGTAGTGTCCATAGGACTCACCTTAGTTATCTACGATCTGCTTTTCTCCAAGCCCGATCATTTGGATGGAGTGATCACTGAAAAAATATTTGTTCCCTCAAAAATCGCTACGGGTGGCACTCCCTATGGCGGTGTTCGCAGAGGCAATTATTCAATAACAGTACAACAAGAAGAGCAATGGATTGCCATCGTGGAAATGGACAATGGTGAGTTAGTAAGCGTTCATTGTCATGCTGACCACTACCAAACAAAAAATGTGGGTGATGTTATCCACTTCAAAAAGTATGAGGGCAAATTATTTCATATCAAATTTTTTGCTCATAACGAGGAAGAGGATTGAGTCGTATTGGCCATTCACCTAACCTATTCTACGGTAGCCATAGCTTTTTTCGAATAATAATAATCGCACTCAAATAAAAAGGCTATCCTTCCTTGGCTAATTTCCGTAGATTGAATTATCAAAATTTATATTCACACCATGGCTACATTTTCACTCACCATCAACAACGAGGCTCACCAAGTGGACGTGAGTCCGGAAACGCCCTTGCTTTGGGTGCTGCGCGATGAACTCAACCTTACCGGAACAAAATTTGGTTGCGGTAAAGCACAATGCGGAGCATGTACAGTTCATTTAAATGGAAACGCGGTTCGGTCTTGCAGCCTTCCTGTTTCTGCTGCTGCCAAAGGGAAAATAACTACGATTGAAGGCTTGCCGAAAAATGCATCGAGCCCTTTACAACAGGCGTGGATAGAATTGGATGTTCCTCAATGCGGCTACTGTCAGGTGGGTCAATTGATGTCGGCTACAGCTCTTCTGGCTAAAAAACCGAATCCTACAGACGCAGATATTGACTCGGCTATGTCGGGCAATCTGTGCCGATGCGGTACCTATACGAGAATTAGAAAGGCCATCAAACTAGCTGCACAAAAAGGAGGCAAATCATGAAAACAACAACAGAAAATTTGGGAATTGAAATTGGGTCAACATCGAAGGGTGAACTCAATCGCAGAGATTTTTTAAAAATGAGCGGGCTTGCAGGTGCCGGATTGGTCATTAGCATTGGACTTTTCGATCCACGCACTGCAAAAGGTGCAATAGCCCCGGAGGTATTTGAACCCAGTGCTTACCTAAAAATTGGCAACGATGGAAAGATCATCATCATGTCTAAGAATCCGGAGATAGGTCAAGGCGTAAAAACTTCTATGCCACAAATTATTGCCGAAGAACTTGAAGTGGACTGGAAACAAATTGAAGTGATTCAAGCACCCTTGGATAACAAATTGGGCGATCAGTTTGCAGGTGGAAGCACCGCTATCAAACAAAATTTTACTGAATTGCGCAAAGCAGGCGCTGCCGCAAAAGAAATGTTGATTGAAGCTGCCTCACGAAAATGGAAGGTGCCGCTCAATCAATGCTATGCCAGCGAAGGATTTGTCTTAAGAAAGAATACAGATGAAAAACTAAGCTATGCCGAATTAGCGGACGATGCTGCAAAACTGAATGTTCGTGAAAACCCAAAACTGAAAGAGAAGAAAGATTATAAAATCATCGGCAAGCCCCTGGCGGGAGTTGATAATGAAAAAATCGTAACAGGCACTGCTGAATTTGGATTGGATGCACGTCCGAAAGGAATGGTAGTGGCCAGTGTGGAGCGATGTCCTGTATTCGGAGGAAAGATTAAAAAAGTAGATGATACCGAGACGCTGAAAATACCGGGTGTTGAAAAAGTGATACTATTAGAAGCTACCACAAATCCTACACGAATGGTAGCTGGAGTAGCAGTGATCGCAAAGAATACATGGACGGCCATGAAAGGCAGAAAGGCACTAAAGATTGAATGGGATTTTCAGGGCGGAGAAATTGAAAGTGATGAAAATCTAAAAAAGCAACTCGAACAGAACATCAATACAAAAGGTGAAGTGTTGCGCGATGATGGAAATGTAGATGAGGCTTTCGCGAAAGCGGCTAAAGTGATGGAAGCAATCTATGAAGCTCCGTTTCTGGCGCATGCTCCTATGGAGCCAATGAATTACATAGCGGATGTTCGTGCCGATGGCGTTGATGTTTGGGGTCCTACTCAAGTCCCTGGCAGCGTTCGCCAATTAGCTACGATCATTACCGGATTGCCTGCCGATAAAATAAAAGTAAGAATGACGCGTGTAGGTGGTGGCTTCGGCCGTAGATTAATGGCGGACTATGCTTACGAAGCTATTACTATTTCAAAAGCTATTGGCAAACCGGTACAGGTTGTGTGGACGCGTGAAGACGATATGCAGCATGATTTTTATCGCCCTTCCGGAATGTTTAAAATGAAAGGTGCAGTCGATCAAAACAATAAGTTGATAGCGTGGAAAATTAATGCCTCTACTACATCGCGCTATGCATTTCGTGGCGCCAGCGATCCTGCTTACAAAACAGAAGTCTTTCCTGATGGTTTCCCCGCAGGATTTATTCCCAACTTCAGAATGGAATATTTGCCAACACAAAGTAAAGTACCAAGAGGAGCATGGCGCGCTCCGGGTCATAACATCACCGCTTGGCTTGATCAAAGTTTTATTGATGAGATGGCGGCATTGGCCGGTAAAGATCCGGTTGCTTTTCGATTAGAAATTTTAGGTGAAGAAGATAAGGAGATGCCTTACAGCGATCATGGTGGTCCAGTGTACAGTACCAAGCGATTGAAAAATGTAATCATGCTCACGGCTGAGAAATCAAATTGGAATCAACCTGCTCCGAAAGGAATGTACAGAGGCTTTGCAGCACACTTTATGTTTGGTGCTTATGTTGCCGAAGTGGTTACACTATCCATGCCTTCACCGGAGGCAATTAAGTTAGAGAAAGTGGTGTGTGTATGCGATTGCGGAATCGTTATCAACCAAAGTGGAGCGATGAATCAATTGGAGGGCGGTATCATCGATGGATTAAGTGCAACCTTAAACGGAGCCATCCATATTGAAGGAGGCAAAGCAAAAGAAGGTAACTTTGATGACTACCGTTTACTGCGAATGAAAGATGCTCCGAATATTGAAGTCCATTTGGTGGACAGCGAAGAAGGGCCTGAAGGCTTGGGAGAAATGTCACTGCCTCCTGTGAGTGCTGCGTTATGCAATGCTATCTTTGCCGCCACGGGAAAAAGAATTAGGAAACTGCCGATTAACCTTTCCAGTAAACCTACTACGTAGTAATCAGTGAAAGATTTTAAGACCATCATCCGCGAATATAAGAAGCTTGACTTCTCTAAACGGAAGGCAGCATTGGCGACTGTCGTAAAGGTGCATGGCTCCTCCTACCGTAGTCCGGGTGCTCGGATGCTAATTACTGATGATGGCCGCTGGGTAGGTTCTATAAGCGGTGGCTGTCTGGAAGGTGATGCTTTACGTAAAGCCCGACAAGTGATGACGGATAAAAAACCAATCACCGTCACCTATGATACCCGCGAAGAAAGCAACCAAAATTTAGGGATTGGCCTTGGCTGCAACGGAGTGATTGATGTCTTCATTGAACCTTTAATAGCAGGTGACC
>JANNRV010000172.1:0-1868 GCA_031401775.1 Bacteroidia bacterium
GTGCAGAAACAACAAAGGGTAATCTTTAAAGAAGAAAAAATAGTATTTGCTGACGCCAACTTCTTCCAGTTTTTTGATATGCCTTTCATTTATGGGCAAGCAGAGAAGTCGCTGGCCGATGGAAATTCAGTTTCTATTTCTCATTCAACCGCAGTAAAGTATTTCGGAGAAAGAAACCCATTGGGAGAAATTCTGATACTCAATGACACCATGCCTCTCCACGTAGCGGGAGTCTTTGTGGACTTGCCCGCCAACAGCCATCTCGACTTTGATATAGTCATTTCAAATCAACCGCGCGTGGGCGAATGGGCAGAGGTTCGGATTGTCCCGATGGTGCAAAGTTATATCAAGACCCGTACTATTCTTGATTGGTACGGTTTTGAGGCAAAGTTGAATGGCTCGAATGAGAAGTACTGGCATGAGATCATGAAAGGATTCCCGCGCAGCCAGCTGAAGAGAATGCTGCTTCAGCCTCTTCCGGAAGTAGCGTTTATCAGTGCCATTGATTCTATTGATCCATCTGCACAAAAATCCAGGTCGATGTTGATCATCTTTGGGGCCATTGGGCTTGTTGTTTTGATTAGTGCCTGGATCAACTACATCATTCTGTCCCTGTCAAGAGTAAACAAGCGAATGAAAGAAGTAGCCACCCGAAAAGTTTCGGGAGCTTCATTCAAGGATTTTGCCAGGCAGTTTATTATTGAAGCGCTGATGTTGAATGCCGTTTCAATCGCTTTGGGTTTTACCCTCTTGCAATTTGTCAGAAGGTCAGGCAATTTATTATTTGACATCCCGCTATACGATTTCTCTGAAACCGATGGATGGAACATTCTTATTCTTCTTTCAATTTTTTTGGTGGGCATTATCACCACCGGACTGTATCCTGCCCTGGTAGCGGCACGATATCATCCAAGGGCGCTCTTTAGTATGTATGCAAGCGCTGGATTTTCAAAAAGCGGGAGAATGATCTCCTTACTAACTACAGCCCAGTATGCTTCTGCCATCATCCTGATCTTGTGTGCATTCATTGTGTATCTGCAATTGGACCATGTGATTACAAAAAGTTTGGATGATGTGGGCGATTCCATTGTGGTTATTGATGCACCCCTCATTCGTTCCGGCACTTACCTTGCTGACCTGGAAAATTTTGCAGGTCAACTCGGGGCGATAACTGGAGTCACTGGAAAAACCCTTAGCTGTGAAGTTATGGGAGATAATGGCGATGCCGATGTTACGGTCTATCGAACCGGATCCGACCTGAATTATATGCTTGACTCAAGTGGGGGTGTAGATGAAAATTTTATTCCATTTTTCAATATTAAAATTCTAGCCGGGAGAAATTTTGTCGCTACAGACAGAGGTAACGCAATTATTCTTAGCGAACAGGCTATTAAGCGCTTGGGCTTCACAACTCCATCGGATGCAATTGGTGCAAAGATTAAGGTAGAAAAATCAGAGTCTCTTAAAAGTCATAACCTGGTTGATATGGAGATTATTGGAGTAATTAAGGATTATCGATTAAGACCATATTTCATTGATGAATCCATTGCCGAGATCGACCGCGGCATTGGATTAGTGTTCAAGGGTTACCTTACAGACGGGGTTTCTCCTCAGCGCGTCATTATTAAGGTTGAACCCCGAAATGTGCAAACTGTGCTATTAAAGGCAAAAGAACATTTTCAAGCAGTTTTTCCGGGGGAGTTCTTCAATTGGTATTGGCTGGACGAACACATGGCCAGGAATTACAACCATGAAAAAACAAACCGCAATCAAATTAGCGTTTTCACCTGCATCGCCATTGGCATTGCCTGCCTGGGCTTGCTGGGTATAATTTCAAACAAGGTAATGGAGAAAACCAAGGAAATTGG
>JANNRV010000173.1:0-22630 GCA_031401775.1 Bacteroidia bacterium
GCAGGTCCCAGCGTGGGCCAGTTTTTTGCGGAACTTGGAGCTGAAGTGATCAAAGTCGAAAACAGTAAAACAGGAGGGGATGTAACAAGAACCTGGAAAGGAGCTGGCGAGCAAACAGATGACCGGTCTGCCTATTTCTGCTCAGTCAATTGGGGAAAGAAATCAGTGGCTGTTGATCTTACTTCAACTGAAGGAAAAGCAATAGTTCAAAAACTGGCTGTGCGAAGCGACCTTGTCATTGCCAGTTATAAACCCGGTGATGCCGAAAAACTGGGAGTTGCTTATGAACAACTGCGAACGAATAACGAACAACTAATTTACGGACAAATTACAGGCTACGGTTCCGACAATGATCGTGTGGGTTATGACGCAGTGATTCAAGCAGAAGCGGGGTTTATGGATTTGAATGGCGAACAAGGCGGACCTCCAATAAAAATGCCTGTTGCATTGATTGATGTTCTGGCCGGTCATCATTTGAAGGAAGGGCTTTTGTTGGCGTTGTTAAAGAGGGAGCGAACAGGACAGGGAAGTTTTGTAGAAGTATCTTTAATTCAAGCGGCTATTTCTTCCTTGGCTAACCAGGCAACTAACTGGCTAGTTGGGGGAAAGTTACCTACGCGTAAAGGTTCTGCCCATCCGAACATTGCACCTTATGGAGATTCATTCATCACAAAGGATGGAAATCGCATCCTTTTGGCAATCGGAAACGACAAGCAATTTCAAAGTTTAATGACACTGCTTAATCACGCCAATTTATCTAAACTTCCAGCGTATCATTCCAACGAAGCAAGAGTAATTAATCGAAAACAATTAAATGAAGAGCTTTCTGACTTAATCATAGAACTGCATAGTGAAGAGTTTCTTAACCAATTACATAAAGCCAAAATTCCTGCTGGCATGATTCAAAACTTGAAGGAAGTATTTGATATGAATGAGGCAAAAGAATTGTTGATCAAATCAGGTAAGTTAATTGGGGTAAAAGGCTTTGTTGCGTCAAACACATCTAGTTTTTCTTTACTACCACCTCCTCATTTTGGGGAACATACTAAGGAGGTTTTGCGAAGTATGCTCTAAGAGCCTGCCAGTTCAGACACCTCTTATAAATAAGTTGCCCTCATATACCCTTATTCTAAGGGTATAGCCCTAAAATATTTTTGAAATTCCATTCTATGGCGGAACTGAGATCAAACAGCTCATTTACAGTTCATTAGAAGTATTGTCCAACAAGTCACTTAAGATCAAGCTGATACCTAAAACCTCAAAATCCTGTTGAATTTGAAGAAAATATGTAGAAAAGTGGGTAAAAGTGGTGTAAAGTGGGTGAAAATTACATAAGTTTGCTTAAGAGGAAAAAGGCAACCACTACGTCTATGACTTTCTTCACTAGTGAATATGAATGTAAGCTTGATGCCAAAGGCAGGTTAGTCCTGCCTGCGCGGATCAAAACTCAGCTTCCAGAGCCTGATGGCGAAGGACAAGAGCTTGTGATCAGGCGCGGTTTTGAGCAATGCCTCATTATTTATCCCATGGTGGAGTTCAAAAAGGTCTTCTCAAAAATTTCAAGTCTTAACGAGTTCAATGAAGAGTACCGCAAACTTCAGCGGAACTTTTTAGCAGGGGTAGTTACCGTGGAACTGGACAGCAATGGCCGGTTTCTAATCCCTAAGAACATGCTTACCTACGCGCAAGTTGATAAAGACGCGATGCTGGTAGGCACAGGAAACAAAGTTGAGATTTGGAATCCAACGATCTATGAGAAGCACCTGATCCAAGACCCAAGTGAGCTGTCTAAGCTGGCTGAGAAATATCTCAATGAGTAATTGACCATGGGCTCCGTCTATCATCAGCCCGTCATGCTCAACGAATGTATCGAAGCACTTCAAATCAAGCCTGAAGGCACCTACGTAGATGTGACTTTTGGTGGAGGTGGACACAGCTTAAGAATCCTCGAATACTTGAAAGGAGGCCGATTGATTGCCTTTGATCAGGATGAAGATGCTAAAAAACAGTCTGAGAATATTCAGAGTCGTTCTTTCACATTTTGTCAGGCAAACTTCAGATTCTTGAAACAGTTCCTGAAGTTAAATGAAGTGTTAAAGGTTGATGGCATACTTGCTGACCTTGGAATTTCATCGCACCAAATCGACTCACCGGAGCGTGGTTTTTCTACCCGCTTTGATGGTCCACTGGATATGCGAATGGATCAGAAGGGTAAAGTCAACGCAGCCAAAATAGTGAATGAGTATTCAGAAGAAGCTCTTCATAAAATCTTCGGTATGTACGGTGAATTAAAAAATGCGCGGACAGCCGCAAAGGCAGTAGTACAAGCCCGGAGTGTAAAGCCTCTCGTGAGTACACTGGATTTAAAAGATGCTCTAGGGAGTATTGCTCCAAAAGGTAAGGAGAATAAATATTTTGCCATGGTGTTTCAGGCGCTACGTATCGAAGTGAATACAGAGATGAAAGCACTTGAAGATTTTTTGCACCAATGTGGCGAAGTAATGGAGAAAAAAGGAAGACTAGTAGTGATGAGTTATCATTCACTGGAAGACAGGATGGTGAAAAATTATATCAACACTGGAAAGGTGTTTGGGCAGTTAGAAAAGGATTTCTATGGTAACCCAATAAGACCCTTTCTGGCAATTAACCGAAAGCCTATAGAGGCATCGGAGGAAGAAGTAGAAATAAATAAACGTGCACGGAGCGCGAAGCTAAGGATAGCAGAAAAGACTTGAAGTAATTGTTTTAAGAAAATGGCAGAAAATAAATTAAGAATTGAGCCGGAGCGAAGCAATGAAGCGAGGGTAAAGCCTTCTCAAAGCAATGGAAAAAGCTTTTTCTCCGGAATCGAAAATCGTCTTAAACTGGAGACTTATTTCGAGGAAGGTTTCCCGGTGAAGTACCTACCAAAGATTTTGTTTGGTATGGTATTGAGCCTGATTTATATCAGCAATACTCATTATGCAGAAAAAACAACACGAGCAATCAATAGAGCTCAAAGTGAAGTTGAAGATTTACGAGCTGATTATACCACACTAAAATCTGATGTGATGTTTGCCAGCAAACAAAGCGAAGTAGCCCGAAGAATAAAAGCTGCAGGATTGAAAGAAAGTTTAAATCCACCCTTTAAAGTAGTTGTCGAAGAAGGTGAATATTAAGAAGTCCATATTAGTAAGAGTTCGGGTAGCATTTTTATGCGTGCTGGTCTTTGCCATTTGCATAGGAGCCAAAATTGGTCATATCCAGTTTGTCGAGGGCGATAAATGGGAGAAGATGAGTGAGGAAATCAATTTTGATTATAAGAAGGTAAAAGCAACGCGAGGCAATATTTATTCTGATAACGGAAGTCTGTTGGCTACCAGTTTGCCTTTTTATAAAGTGGCCATTGACCCTACATTGGCGAAGGATGAAGTTTTTAAAAAGGGAATCGACTCCCTTGCCATGCAGCTTTCAAGATTTTATAAAGACAGATCCATTTCAGACTATAAGCAGCTGTTGAAAGATGCTCGTGCTACAGGCAAGCAGTATGTAATTATCAATCGTAAGCAAATCAATTATCAAACGAAAAAAGAAATGATGGAGTGGCCGATCATTCGTGAAGGCCGGTACAAAGGAGGAGTGATTTTTGAGAAAATGGATGTTCGTTATCGCCCCTTCTCCAACTTAAGTAGAAGAACAGTAGGTTTTGTTAATGAAGATGGCAAAGGTGCTGGGCTTGAATATAGTTTTAATGAAGCGTTAGGCGGTCAGGATGGTGAAGCACTTTTTCAAAAAATAGCAGGTGGAACCTGGAAGCCTGTGTTTGATGGTAACAATATCAAAGCAATTGATGGATTGGACATCCAAACCACCATAGACATTAATCTTCAAGATGTAGCTGAGACATCGCTGTACCGCGCTATGCAGCAGCATAATGCCGATGAAGGAACCGTAGTTGTGATGGAAGTAAAGACGGGCCATATCAAGGCCATTTCAAATTTAACAAGTGATGGGAATGGAGAATACTCTGAGCAGTTTAATCATGCCGTTGGAGGTTCGTTCGAACCGGGATCAACTTTTAAATTGGTAACCATGATGGCCCTGTTAGAGGATACCAACATTGAGTTGACAGACAGTATCAATACGGGGAAAGGTGAATTCACTTTTTATAATAAAAAAGTACGCGATCATGAAGAGGGAGGGTACGGCAAGATAACAATCAAAGATGCGTTTGAGCGATCATCCAACATTGCCATGGCAAAATTGCTGGATAAACATTTTGGCACTAAGCCGTCCAAGTTTATAGATCATGTCGATAAACTAAAACTTTCCAAGCCGCTGGGATTACAAATCACAGGGGAATCCTTTCCAAAGATTACAAGACCCAAAGACAGAGCTTGGAGCGGTATCACGTTACCCTGGATGGCCTATGGCTATGGTTTTGAGATATCACCACTTCACACATTGACTTTATACAACGCGGTCGCCAATGAAGGAAAAATGATTAAACCTGTTTTTGTAACCTCCATCACTAAAGCAGATAACGTAAAGGACGAATTTGAAACAGAAACGATCAACTCAAAAATTTGCTCCAATAAAACGCTGAATCAAGTGAAAGTGCTGCTTGAAGGTGTAGTGGATAGAGGTACAGCTAAAAATCTTAAAAATTCCTATTACCGTATAGCTGGTAAAACAGGTACGGCAGTGATCTTGAAGGATGGCCGTTACGAAAAGAAATACATCACTTCATTTGTTGGGTACTTTCCGGCCCATGCCCCAAAATATTCGGCTATTGTTCTAATCAAAAATCCCAGAGGAATACATCAGTATGGAAATAGTGTGGCGGGTCCTGTCTTCAAAGACATTGCAGATAACATTTACTCCAGAGACATCAACCTTCATTTGGCGATGGAAAAGAAGAAAGTGTTAGAGCCAGGAGTTTTCCCTACCATCAAAGCAGGAAAGCAGGAGGAATTGACTATGCTAAGCAATGAGCTCGGAGTTTCTAATCACTCATCAACTGAAGAGGAATGGATTAAAGCAGCTAAAAATGGAAATGCCGTAGTGTGGAAGAAAAATGCCATCGTACGAGATCATGTGCCGGATGTAACCGGAATGACGTTTCGAGATGCGATTTATGTATTGGAGAAATCAGGATTACGCGTGGTGTATCAGGGAAAGGGAAGAGTAGCAGAACAATCCATTTCACCGGGCACAAGAATTTCTAAGGGAGCAAGAATTTATCTGAGGCTGGCATAATGACGGAACTAAAAGACATATTGTATAAAGTGCACATCACATCCACCTCAGGAGATATGGGGGCGAATGTGAAAAATATTTGCTTTGATTCCCGTAAGGTTAAGCCAGGCTCCTTGTTTGTTGCCGTAAAGGGAACTTTATCCGATGGCCATTCATTTATTGAGAAGGCCGTCAACTTGGGTGCTTCCGTGATAGTCGCTGAGAAGCTTCCTGAAAACATTTCCAATAAGGTTACTTATGTTACTGTAAAGAATAGTGCTCATGCCCTGGGTGTAATTGCGGCTAATTTTTTTGATAACCCATCGCACAAGATAAAACTGGTAGGCGTAACCGGCACCAACGGCAAAACTACAGTTGTAACTCTTTTGTTTAAACTTTTTAATTCACTGGGTCATCGTTCTGGAATGTTATCCACAGTTGTTAATAAAATTGTGGATAAAGAAATTCCATCAACTCATACCACACCTGATCCCATTCAACTCAATGAACTTTTAGTTCAGATGCTTGAAGCAAGGTGTACACATTGTTTCATGGAAGTGAGTTCTCACGCTATTGATCAGGAACGAATTGGTGGATTAAAGTTCATCGGAGGAATTTTCACGAACATCACACACGATCACCTTGATTATCATAAGACATTCGAAAACTATATTAAAGCTAAGAAGAAGTATTTTGATGAACTAAGCTCAGATGCATTTGCCTTAGTAAATGCTGACGATAAACGCGGCATGGTGATGCTGCAAAATACGAAAGCAAAGAAGCAATCCTTCGGGTTGAAGAAAATGGTCGACTTTAAAGGAAAGATAATCACCAACTCCATTGAAGGCCTCGAAATGGAAATCGGAGGTAAAACCGTATGGTTTAAGTTGATCGGAGATTTTAATGCCTATAATCTTCTGGCTGTATATGGGGCTGCCATGCTCTTGGAAGAAGAGTCGGATGAAATTTTGACACACCTTTCTGCGATGCAAGGTGCTCCAGGAAGGTTTGAGTTGGTAAGGCCGGGTTCTAAAATAATCGCCATTGTTGATTATGCCCACACACCTGATGCGCTGAAGAATGTACTAGAGACGATAGCCCATTTCCGCACAGGAACGGAACAGGTAATTACTGTTGTAGGATGTGGCGGTAATCGCGATAAGACCAAGCGCCCCTTGATGGCTTCGATCGCTTGTCGCTTTAGTGATAAGGTAGTGATTACATCAGATAATCCGCGTGATGAAGATCCTCAAGAGATTATTCGTGAAATGAAAACGGGGATAGGACCGACAGAGACGAAGAAGACGGTGATTATGGCTGATCGGGAAGAGGCGATTAAGACTGCTATCATGTTGGCTAAAGAAAAGGATATCATTCTCATAGCGGGTAAAGGACATGAAGCATATCAAGAAATAAAAGGTGTGAAGTACCTATTTGACGATAAAGAAGTTGTGGAACGAATGCTTAAAATGTTCTCTAATTAGATGTTATACTACTTATTCGACTATATCGAGAAACAGTTTAACCTTCCAGGGGCCGGACTTTTTCAATATATCTCATTTCGGGCGGGTGCTGCTGCCGTATTGTCGCTGTTGATTACAATCATGTTGGGCGAAAAGTTGATCAACTTCCTTAGGAAGAAGCAAGTTGGTGAAGATATTCGCGATTTGGGTTTGGAAGGTCAAATGCAAAAGAAAGGGACCCCTACTATGGGTGGTCTTATCATCATAGCAGCAATATTAATTCCGACTTTACTTTTTGCAAAAATTGACAATGTGTATGTGATGCTATTGATCGGCACTACAATATGGCTTGGATTCATTGGTTTTGTAGATGATTACATCAAAGTATTTAAGAAGAATAAGGAAGGCCTTGCCGGGAGATTTAAAATTGTGGGTCAGGTAGGAATCGGATTGATAGTTGGCCTTACACTATGTTTCAATGATAACGTTGTCATCAAAGAACCAAAGCCCTCCTCAGTTAATACAGTTAATATTGATTTTTCAGAAGATAGCGAAGTTAAGACCGACTACCGCGAAGTAAAATCTACCAAGACTACTGTTCCTTTCTTTAAGAATAATGAATTGGACTACAGTAAGATACTTCCCTTTATTGATAAGAATTACACGTGGATTATTTACACGTTAGTAGTTATTCTAATTATAACCTCAGTCTCAAATGGTGTAAACATAACGGACGGCATCGATGGATTGGCAGCAGGAACATCTGCAATTATAGGATTAACATTAGCCATCTTCGCTTATCTCTCTGGTCGGGTTGACTTTAGTACCTACCTGAACATCATGTATATCCCTAACCTGGGAGAGCTGGTTATTTTCTGTACTGCTTTCGTTGGTGCCTGCTTGGGTTTCTTATGGTACAATGCCTATCCCGCCCAGGTCTTTATGGGCGATACTGGAAGCCTTTCCCTGGGTGGTATTATTGCGGTGCTTGCCTTGGCAGTTCGAAAGGAGTTGATGATCCCTGTTTTGTGCGGAATTTTTCTAGTTGAGCTTTTATCGGTGATCACACAGGTGTCCTATTTCAAATACACGAAAAAGAAATTCGGAGAGGGAAAGCGGCTTTTGCTGATGTCCCCTCTCCACCATCATTATCAAAAGAAGAACATACCGGAAGCCAAA
Source organism: Bacteroidia bacterium (assembly GCA_031401775.1). Classification (GTDB taxonomy): domain Bacteria; phylum Bacteroidota; class Bacteroidia; order Cytophagales; family Cyclobacteriaceae; genus ELB16-189. Next base: position 7,860 of record JANNRV010000173.1, read on the forward strand.
ATTGTAGCAAGGTTTTGGATCGTTGGAATATTATTAGCGATAGTCAGTTTGGCTACTTTAAATCTAAGATGATTTGGTAAATCGGATTATCATATTGGGGGCAGGGGAAAGTGGAACAGGGGCTGCGCTCTTGGCGAAAGTCAAGGGCTTTGATGTTTTTGTTTCAGATCAAAGTCAAATAAAAGAAAAGTATAAAGCGGAGTTAATTGCCAATGCAATCCTGTTTGAAGAAGGTCAGCATACGCTTGATAAGATTACGAATGCAACTCTAATTGTAAAGAGCCCAGGAATTCCAGACAAAGCAGATGTAATAAAAAAATGCAAAACCCTGGGCATTGAGATAATTGACGAAATCGAGTTTGCTTTTCGTTACCTAAGCGGGAAAATTATTGCCATTACGGGCACAAACGGGAAGACAACCACTACGCTACTTACGTACCATTTGTTAATGTCAGCTGGATACAATGTAGTGCTTGCTGGCAATGTAGGAGAAAGCCTCGCAAGAAAAGTTGCTTTTGAGAAGCACGACTGGTATGTAATTGAGATCAGCAGCTATCAATTAGATGGTACCTATACCTTTAAGCCTGACATTGGGATTCTTCTCAATATTACACCTGATCATTTGGATCGCTACGAATATAAAATGGAGAATTATATCAACTCCAAATTCCGGTTGATTCAGAAAATGGGAGCTGATGGTGACTTTATCTATTCAGGCGATGATCCGGTTGCATCAGAGGAGGCGGCAAAGAGAACTATTAAACCCAGGCAGACCAAAATTTCATTGAAAGATCACTCCACTCCGGTGCATTTTGATGGAGAGAAAATGTCGTTCAAGGTTAGAGGTAGTTCATTCAGAATTGCACAATCGGAGACTACGCTGAAGGGCCCACATAATTTGATCAATACCATGGCAGCGGTTACTGCCGCAAGCCTGGCCGGAGTGGGTATGGAAGCAATAAAGTCTGGGTTAAAAACATTTAAGAATGCTCCTCACCGCCTTGAGTCAATTGCAACTATCAATGGAGTGGAGTTTGTCAATGACTCCAAAGCCACCAACGTTGATTCTGTTGTATATGCGTTGGGTAGCTACCAGCAGCCGCTTATTTGGATTGCCGGAGGAATAGATAAGGGTAACGATTACAACCTAATTAAAGAACAGGTCAAATCAAAAGTAAAAACATTAATCTGTTTAGGAAAAGAGAATGATAAGCTTAGGAAAGCATTCAACGGTGTAGTGCCGGAAATTCTTGAAACGCAAAGCGTTAAAGAACTAGTTCAAATGGCAATGAAATCAGCCAAGCAAGGTGATGTGGTATTACTCTCGCCAGCATGTGCGAGTTTTGACCTTTTCAAAAATTATGAAGACAGAGGGGATCAATTTCGCAATGCAGTGTTAGAACTTAAGAATGAAAGTAAAACAGTGAAAATATAAAATTCAAATTTTGAATTAGTATGAGACTGAGTAAAATTAAAGAATGGGCTGATAAGAATCTTCAAGGAGATCCGGTCATTTGGGCGGTGGTCTTCGCTTTATCCATGATCAGCATTTTGGTGGTATATAGTTCTATTGGCACGTTAGCGTTCAAACGCACGGTGAGCCCGGAAATGTATTTGGTGAAGCACACGTTTATGGTATTCCTCGGGCTAGCTGCGATGTGGGTGGCTCATAAAATGGATTATCGATATTATTCAAAAATTTCCAGATTGGCGTTATGGATAAGTGTTCCATTGTTGATCTACACCTTTACAAACGGAACATCCATCAACGATGCGGCCCGTTGGATTACGTTACCTATTATTAACACCTCTTTTCAACCTTCAGATTTTGCCAGTTTGGCACTGATTATTAATCTCGCTAGTATGCTTTCGAAGAAGCAGCAAAATATTGAGGATATAAAGGAGTCACTTATACCCATGCTGATTTGGTGTGGAGTGATTTGCGGCCTCATAGCTTTAACAAACTTATCAACTGCAGTACTTCTTTTTGCTACAAGTATGTTGGTGATGTTTATCGGGCGAGTGCCAGTAAAGTATTTGGCTATGCTGCTTCTGGTAGGAGCTTTAGCTGGAGCAGTAGCATTGAAGTTTGGAGTACGAGGAGAAACCGCAAAGAATAGAATACTGAGTTTTGTCAATGGAACAGAGCTTCCTTTCCAGGCAAAGCACGCTCGTATTGCAGTAGCCACTGGAGGTATTGTTGGAAAAGGTCCTGGCAACAGTGATCAACGTAATATACTTCCACATCCTTACTCAGATTTTGTTTATGCCATTGTGATTGAAGAGTACGGTATGATCGGTGGCATTGTTGTGCTGGTACTTTATCTCATACTTCTTCATCGTGGTATGAAGGCAGCCTATAATAGTGAGCGAGCTTTTGGCGGATTGCTATCGGCAGGCCTCAGTTTTGATTTAGTCTGCCAGGCTATGGTAAACATGGGTGTTGTTGTTGGCCTAGGTCCCATCACTGGTCAGCCGTTGCCTTTGATCAGTATGGGAGGAACGGCTTTAGTCTTCACCGGCCTTTCGGTTGGCATCATCCTTAGCGTAAGTAGGGGTGAGCAAGAAGTGAATTGGGGACAGAACAAGGTAGTAGAGGAAATGGAAAACAAAGATATTGAAGCTAAAGCAGCATAACGATATTGATAAAAAAATAAGTTGAGTAGTAAACAACCATATCGATTAATAATAAGTGGGGGAGGCACGGGAGGGCATGTTTTCCCTGCGATTGCTATTGCAAATGAATTTATAGGACGTTATCCAAATGCTGAAATTCTATTTGTGGGTGCCAAGGGGAAAATGGAAATGATACGTGTGCCTGAAGCAGGCTATAAAATTATCGGCTTATGGATAAGCGGCTTGCAGAGAAGATTGACACTATCCAACCTTAGTTTTCCATTCAAGTTGATCTCAAGTTATTTCAAGGCAAGAGGTATAATTAGAAATTTCAAACCTCATGCCGTAATTGGGACGGGTGGCTATGCCAGTGGACCGATCATGCTTGCATCCACTAAATTTCAAATTCCTTCCCTCATACAAGAACAGAATTCGTATGCCGGTCTTACCAACAAGCAATTGGGACAGAAGGTGCAGAAGATATGCGTTGCGTATAGTGGCATGAATCGTTATTTCCCTGAGGATAAACTGATTGTTACTGGCAATCCAGTTCGAAAAGATATTAGTGACCTTGATGCTAAGCGAGTAAGTGCATTGAGTCATTTTGTATTCTCTCCTCACGAAAAGACATTGTTAATTATTGGTGGAAGTTTGGGCGCCAGGACGATTAATGATAGCATTCTTCTGGGGATTGATAAGTTGATTGATGCTAAGATCCAGGTGATATGGCAGACAGGGAAAATGTATTTTGAAAGTGTTAAGACGCAGATTCAGGATAAGGATTTGAGAGGAGTAAGAGTGTTTGATTTTTTAAAGCAGATGGATCTTGCTTATGCTGCATCGGATGTGGTGATCTCAAGAGCGGGTGCATTATCAATTTCTGAATTGTGTCTTGCTAAGAAGCCTGCCCTTTTGGTGCCTTCACCCAATGTAGCTGAAGATCATCAAACAAAAAATGCAGAAGCCCTTGTCCGTGAGCACGCAGCAGTTATGATTCGCGATGAGGAGGCTAAGACCAGGCTGGTGGATGAAGCATTGAAAGTTTTAAATGATGGAGATCGCAGAAGTCAACTAAGTGAAAATATTGCAAGAATGGGAAGACCTCACGCAACTGTTGAAATTGTAAATGAAATTGAAAAACTGATAGGTGCAACTAAATAAATACGATAGTATCTACTTCCTCGGTATAGGTGGCATTGGGATGAGTGCATTGGCTCGCTGGTTTAAACACAAGGGAATGCGTGTTGCCGGTTACGACAGGACCCCAACACCATTGACACACGAGCTCATTGAAGAGGGAATGGAAATTCATTTCGATGACAAAATAGAATTTATCCCCGGATATATAGCCCCTGAAAAAACGTTGGTGGTGTTTACTCCAGCCATTCCTAAAAACCATTCAGAGCACGCTTATTTAATAGAACAAGGATTCACAATACTCAAGCGTTCGGAGGTTCTCGGTTTACTAACAAAGAACTACAAAACTGTAGCAGTAGCCGGTACGCATGGTAAGACCACCACTTCTTCTCTGTTAGCTCATATTCTTAAGTCAGCAAACATGAACATGGTTGCTTTCTTGGGTGGCATCACTACCAATTATGAGTCGAATCTGGTGATGAATGGCGAAGTCAATGACAACACGATTGTAGTCGTTGAAGCGGATGAGTTTGATCGTTCATTCCTGCGATTATTTCCTTCCATGGCAATTATCACTTCTGCAGATGCTGATCATCTTGATATTTATGGTGATCACGGTTCGATGCTTATTTCCTTTAAGGATTTCATAAAGCAGATTCATAAGAAGGGAAATCTAATCATTCATGAATCGATTGCCACCTTGGCAGACGGCATTGATTCAATTACAAAAGAGACTTATGGCATGAGCCAGGGGCAATTTTTTGCCGGCAATATTACTCCAACTGGTCGGGGTGGTTTTTTTGAGTTTGATCTTCATGGTTTTGGAAAGAAGATTGAAAAGATCGAGCTCGGTGTCCCCGGTTTTCATAATATGGAGAATGCAATTGCAGCCATGCTCATTGCATTGAAGCTGGGTGTAAGTGAGGAAACAGCGCGTAAGGCATTGGCTTCATTTCGTGGCGTGAAGCGTAGGTTCGAATTTATTATTAAGAAGAAAAACTTGATATACATCGATGATTATGCCCATCATCCTACGGAGATTGAAGCGTTTCTTAAATCGTTAAAGTCAATGTATGTGGGTAAGAAATTAACGGTAATTTTTCAACCCCATCTCTTCACGCGCACGCGCGATTTTGCCGAAGGATTCTCCAAAAGTTTGAGCTTAGCAGACGAACTTTTGCTGCTGGATATCTATCCCGCACGTGAGGAACCTATTTTGGGAGTGACTTCTGATATGTTGTTTAAGGATATTACGAGCCCGGTAAAAATCCGCTGTACTAAAAAAGACGTTTTACTGAAACTTGAGGATTTGGACATCGAAGTATTGGCCACCGTGGGTGCAGGAGACATTGATACACTCGTTAAGCCTATAAAGGAAATGATGAATCGCAGAGTAGCATGAGTTGGAAGATAAACATACGACCTGAGATAAAAGTGACGGTGGCACTGATCGGTGTTTTCTTTTTGATCGCTTTTGGTGAACGTAAGCAAGGAGGCGCTATCTGTAAGGATATCGTGATAGAGTTGGATAATGTTCATGAGAATCATTTTATGGACGAAGCTGATATCTTAAAACTTGTTGAAAGAAGCGGTGAAGCCATTAAAGGCACTAGTATTGACCACATCCGATTAAAGGAGATTGAAGCAAAGTTGAAAGGTGATAAACACATTCTTGATGCCGAACTCTATGGAGACTTAAAGGGAAATCTGGTGGTGAATGTTGAATTGAGAAGACCTATGGCTAGGATTGTTCAGGAAGATGCTCCGGATGCTTATATCGCGGAAGACGGAACCATCATGCCAGTATCTGAAAAGTTTTCATCCCGTGTTATCTTGATCAGCGGCCCTTTTGTAAAGAAGTTTTTAGAAAGTGAAAATTTGACTAAAACGGAGGATGGAATTCAGTTAAAAATGATGATTGAATTTATCAACGATGATAAATTCTGGAAAGCCCAAGTGGCGCAGTTGGATTTATCTAAGGATGGAAAGATCACCATCTATCCACAGGTTACCGGACAGCGTGTGGAGTTTGGTAAAGCAGAAAATGTAGAAGAGAAATTTAAGAAGCTCATGATTTTTTATAAAGAAATTCTTCCACAACGAGGATGGACGAAATATGAGCGAGTGAATTTAGAATATGAAGGACAAGTAATAGCTGAATAAATTTTTAACTAAGTATAACAACCACCAAAAACACATAGACAAATGGAAAATTCAAAAATAGTAGTAGGACTCGACATTGGCACAACAAAAATATGTGCTATAGTCGGTCGTAAAAATGAGTACGGAAAACTCGAAGTACTGGGCATGGGCAAAGCCGAGTCGGAGGGAGTGATCAAAGGAATCGTTACTAATATTGATAAAACCGTGTTTGCCATTGGCAAGGCGATTAAGGAGGCCAGTGAAATGTCGGGCATAGATATTGGTGTAGTGAATGTGGGAATAGCAGGCCAGCATATTCGGAGTACCATTCATCATGGTAGTATCACGCGCAACAGTCGCGAAGATGAAGTGAGTATCGAAGATGTAAATCGTCTCACCGAAGATATGTATAGAATTGTCATTCCACCGGGAAGTGAGATCATTCACGTAATGCCTCAGGATTATACAGTGGATTATGAGGAAGGAATCAAAGATCCGGTAGGTATGAGTGGAGTAAAGCTGGAAGCTGATTTCCACATTATAACAGCACAAACCAGTGCCATCAATAATATTAATAAATGTGTAAGACGTGCCGGCCTTGAAATTGAAGACTTAATTCTTGAACCGTTGGCTTCCAGTCTTGCTGTGTTAAGTGAAGAAGAAAAGGAAGCCGGTGTGTGTTTGATCGATATCGGTGGTGGAACAACGGATATTGCAATCTTCTATGACAACATCATTCGTCATACAGCCGTCATCCCTTTTGGTGGCAATATTCTTACGACAGATATTCAACATGGTCTGATGGTGATGGCCAAACAAGCTGAGCAGTTAAAAACCCGTTTTGGAAAAGCAATTGCAGAAGAAGCGAGCCCTAATGAAATTGTCTCTATCCCCGGCATTCGTAATAGAACGGCAAAAGAAATATCAGTAAGGAACCTCTCCAATATTATTCAAGCCAGGATGGAAGAAATCATTGAGATGGCGCACGGAGAAATTATCAACTCTGGATTTGAGAAGCGATTAGCAGGTGGTATTGTGATTACCGGAGGAGGATCTCAGTTGAGTTGCTTAAAGCAGTTGGTTGAATATATGACGGGAATGGATACCCGTATTGGATATCCCAACGAGCATCTCGGCAAAAGTAAATTAGAAGCGGTTAAGAGTCCTATGTATGCAACATCGGTAGGTCTTGTACTATCTGGTTTCCGTTCTTTAGATGAGCGCGAGGAACGCTACAAAGAAGCGAAGGAAGCTACTAAGACGGTGAAAGTGAAAAAGGAAAAGGTTAATCCCGCTTCTGATTTTTTCTCCAGCATTCTTAATAAAACGAAAGGATTATTGATTGATGACCTCGATGGTAAAAACGAATATTAAAACAACTACTAAAAAATAAACGTCATGTTTGAATCTGGATCATACAAATTTGAAATCCCCAAGCACCACAAGTCGATCATTAAAGTGATTGGAGTGGGAGGAGGCGGAAGCAATGCGGTGAATCATATGTACCGACAAGGCATCAAGGATGTCGAATTTGTCGTGTGCAACACCGATGTGCAAGCGTTGAACAGCAGTCCTATACCTTACAAACTTCAGATTGGAACCAACCTTACCGAAGGTCTTGGTTGTGGAGCCAATCCAGAAGTGGGTAGAGCAGCCGCTGTTGAAAGTAAGGATCAAATCCGTGAAATGCTGGCAGGCACTAAGATGGTGTTTGTTACGGCAGGTATGGGTGGTGGAACCGGCACGGGTGCTGCACCAGTCATTGCAAAAATTGCAAAGGACATGGATATTCTTACCGTAGGTATTGTAACAGTTCCATTCTCTTTTGAAGGAAAGAAAAAATCGGCTCAGGCTCAGCTAGGAATCGAAGCATTGCGCGCTAGCTGTGATACGGTGCTGGTGATACTTAACGATAAGCTAAGAGAGATTTATGGAAATCTTGCTATCGGTCAGGCATTTGGTGAGGCAGACAATGTATTGACCACCGCAGCCAAAGGAATTGCAGAGATCATTACGCTAGCGGGTTATGTTAATGTTGACTTCCAGGACGTTCGCACGGTCATGTTAAATGCCGGAGCAGCGGTGATGGGATCGGCAGAGACACGTGGTGATAACAGGGCGATCAAGGCGGCTCAACAAGCGTTGGCCTCTCCGTTGCTGGATAGCAAGGACATTATGGGTGCAAAGAAAATTCTTTTGTCCATCATCTCAGGTGAGGAAGCTGAATTGCAAATGGATGAGCTAAGCCAGATTACGGAATACATTCAGGAGCAAGCAGGCGATGAAGCAGAAGTAATCTTCGGCCATGGCGTGGATAGTAATTTAGGTGATCGTATCAGAGTCACTGTGATAGCGACAGGCTTTGCGCACGAAGGCAGAGTGGTAAAGAAAGAGGAAGACAAGAAAGTACATGATTTAGATCGTACACAAATTCCTCTCTTCGAAGCGGCTGATAACTCAGTAAATCAACGGAATCAGGAAATTGAATTAAAGGTTAATGAAGAGGCCCCAGTGGCATCTGAAATTGACAAGCCTATCCTGAAGCCTGAGGAAAAACAGATTTATATCAAGCCGGAGGAAAAGCCTTTCCGTAAGGAAGAACCTCTGAAAGAAGAGCGAGCCTACACTTTTACTCTTTTTGAAAAAGAAGAAATCACCGCCAGTCATCAGGACGATGACATGGATGAAGACGAAGGGGAAGATAGTCTTTTCCGTAAGGATGAAGATGAATTTGAAATGGGTAAGGAGATTTCGGCCGATCAGGTAATTAATGACGAAGGAATGATGGAATACCGTAGAACGAAAGAGCGGCTGGAGGAGCAGGCGAAGGCTCGCAGAGAAAAACTAAAGTCTAACAAGAAGCAGGAGATGACGAAGGAGGAGTTCAATGAGAAGTGGACACTTCCCGCGTATCTCCGCAGGGGCGTAAAAATGGATAATGTTCCTCATTCTTCGGAGTCGTTTATTTCTCGGTACAATTTGAATGATGACAATAGCTTATTAGGAAACAATAAGTTCTTACATGACAATGTGGATTAGGACCTCACCCCAACCCTCTCCTTTGGAGAGGGATTTAGGGTGAGGACAAGATATGGCATTTCCGGCATGACTGGTTTTTACTCCATTCGTAGTGGTTGTTGGTGGTAAATATTTTTTTGCCGGTGCCGGAGTGCCTTCTTTTTGATCGGGAGAGTTGTGAAGCAGGGATAATTATTTTTTACTGCGCCTGATCATAAGTTTTTTAAGCTGGGAAGCCGGATTCTATGATCCGGCTTCTTTTTTAGATAAGTACATTTTTTCAGAACCCAATCATACCTGCTATAATAATCACAATTGCCCCCAGCAATGAAATAACCAGTGTTCGTTTAAAGGCGAATGCAAACCACTCATTAAATGGGATTCCGGCAAGCGCAATGACGGCCATAAGAGCACCATTTGTTGGAATCAGCAGATCCATAAGGATGGCGCCAAATTGAAAGGCTAAGATGCAAATCTCTCTCGATAGGCCAATTAAATCCGAGAGAGGAACAAGAATGGGTAGCGTTAGAACGGCATGGCCTGAATAACTTGGAACAGCAATGTGAAATAGACTATGGGAAATCATCATGCCAATGGCAGATAGTGTGGTGGGTAAATATTGTAGTGGTGTAAAGAGTCCGTATATTATAGAATCAATAATCTCTCCTTCTTTTAAAACCAGGGAAATACCATAGGCAAGCCCTAAGATCATGGCAGCAAAGGTCATCTCTTTCATACCATCACCATAAGCTTTGAATGTCTCATTGATGCCCAGTTTACCAATGAGTCCTGCAGTGACACCTAAGACAAAAAACTCGGCAGATATTTCATTGAGTCCCCATTTCCAGTTAAGAAATCCATAAGTTAATATAATGGAAGCGATTAACGTCAGGCAAAGAATAATTTTGTTTTGAGGCGAAATCAACACAGAAGTGGATGAAGGCTCTGTTTGTTTTTCAATTTTATTTTTGTTGGCATACCGAATCACCATCACCATCCATAAAATAAATCCGATAATGAAAGTGACGAGCCGGAAGATACCTCCCGAAAGAAAAGTAACACCTGCCACTTTTTGAGCAAGTACGGTTCCCACAGGATTAAGAGGACTAAATGTTGCTCCAATGATAGCTGCTCCATAACTAATTGCAACCATCACCAAGGGCTTGTAGCCGAGCCTTTTTCCTAAAACTATTAAAATGGGTATGAGAGGAATAATTTCTTCTTGCATCGCTTGCAGGCCTCCGCCCATGGCAAAGAAAAGTGCAGTGAGGAGTAAGGTCATTTCCTCTTTACCATTCATTTTTAAAGCCAGATAGGTAACACCTTCTCTTAATGCACCTGTTTTTTCTATAATATAGAAACAACCTCCTACCAGAAAGATGAGAGCAATAACTTCACTCCCCGCAATAATTCCCTTGGGAATGCAGAGGATTATTTCAAAAGGTGAAAGAGGTTTAGTATCAATTGTTTTGTACGATCCCTGAGTAACAACTTCCCGTTTCGTAACAGGATCAATCGTTCTATCGAATTTTCCTTTTGGAATAATGTACGTAAGCACTCCTGCAAAAAGAATGAAGCCAACAGTGATCGTGAGTGCGTTTGGGAAATTACGTATCTTCATTTTTTGGCGAGCTAATCAAATGTATTAAAATAGTCTGTAAAACCTTCCTTGACTTATGTCAATACTTTGACTAAATAGCTCTAAGGAAAATTCGACATGCCCGGCCATAATATCCAACCATTACTCAACAAGACCTATGTAAAGGCTAAAAGTGCTCAAGGCGTTTATATTTTTGATGAGTCAGGGAAACGCTATCTGGATGGTTCTTCAGGAGCAGTGACTTGTTCGCTGGGTCATTCACACAAGCGAATGCTGGAATTCATGAAGCAGCAAGTGAATAAGCTTCAGTTTGTTTATCGCTCGCAGTTTGGTTCTGATGAGGCAGAGCAATTGGCAGAAAAGCTTTTCAATTTATCGCCTCAAAGGGTACACGCAAACACGTTTTTTGTAAACAGCGGGACTGAGGCGATTGAGACTGCAATGAAGGTGGCCATCCAATATTGGCAGGAGAAGGATCAGCCTGAGAAAAAACAATTTATCTCCAGATGGAAAAGTTATCATGGCATCACCATGGCTGCATTGTCTCTATCAGGTCATCCATTAAGACGGCAGCGGTTTGAAAATTCATTAGAGAAATACCCAGCACTATATGCTGATCTGGAAAAGGATTCATTAGATGAACAGAAAAATGAGTTTATTAAAGTAATAGAAAGAATAGGAGCAAAGCACATTGCAGCTTTTGTAGCGGAACCCATGGTTGGTGCGGCAGGAACAGTTCTAACACCACATGAAGGTTATTATCGTGAGATGCGCAAAATCTGCGATGAGTATAATATTTTATTCATTGCTGATGAAGTGATGACGGGCCTGGGAAGAACAGGGAAATGGTTTGCCATGGAACACTGGCAAGCCAATGCAGATATCGTAACAGTGGGAAAAAGCCTTGGCGCAGGATATGCTCCCATTGCCGCAACATTGATGACAGAAAAGATATTAGAGCCAATAAAAAAGGGCAGTGGGTTGATCATGAGCGGTCACACGTACAGCGGCCATCCGCTTTCGTGTGCTACAGCGCATAAAGTATTGGAGATCGTAGAAGAGGATCAATTATTGGATAATGTGAATAGGAAAGGAACTCACATTAAGAAAGGGTTATCTGATCTTCAAAAAAAGCACTCCTTCATTGAAATTATTAGAGGTAAGGGTTTGATGATGGGTGTAGAGTTTACTCCTTCTATCAAAGGGTTACAGAATAAATTTATAGACAGATGCTTTAAGAATGGACTTTTGGTGTATCCCGCAGTTGGCGGCCCTGAGGGAAAAGATGAAAATGGAGTTATTATTTCACCTCCGTTTATCATCACTCAGGAAGAATCAGATGAACTGTTACAAAAATTTGATCAATCACTCAACGAAGTAAGCCGCGAACTTTAGCATGAACATTTTTGATAAAGTCACCAATTACGAAAAAATTCAGCCTCTCTTCTTCGATGGGATGACGTTGCTCTTTGGCGGATTCGGAGGCGTAGGAACTCCACCTGGATTAGTCGATTGTCTTATCAAATCAGGAGCAAAGAATGTCCACCTTATTGGTAATGATGCCGGTTTTCCCTGGATTGGTATGGGTAAATTCATTTGTCTCGAAAGGGCCGCTTCTTTAGTTGCCTCACACATTGGATCAAATCCGGTGGCGGGTGATTTGATGAATCAGGGTAAATTGAAAGTTGAATTTTCGCCTCAAGGAATTTTGGTAGAAAGGATTCGAGCCGGTGGAGTGGGACTCAATGGTTTTTTAACCGAGATCGGAAAGGGAACTAAATTGGAGTATGACAAACAACTTGTCAAAGTAGGAGACAAGGAATTTTTATTTGAATCACCTATTAGGGGAGATGTTGGAATTGTTTATGCCAAGAAGGCCGATACGTTTGGTAATCTAATTTTTGATAAGACGGCTCGTAATACCAACCCTTTTGTGGCGATGGCGACCAAAGCAACCATCGTGGAAGCTGAAGAGATTGTACCGATGGGCGAATTAAATCCAGAGGAAATTATTGTCCCCGGAATTTATGTAAAACACATTGTGCCTTCGAAAGGCTATAATTGGAAGTGGATATGGGAGATGCAAGACAAGTCATCGCACAGCGAGCAGCCCGCGAAGTAAAAGACGGGATGATCGTCAACCTTGGTATTGGGATACCGTCATTGGTACCCGACTATCTGGATGCATCTATTCATGTCTTTTTTCAAGCAGAAAATGGAATTCTTGGTATGGGCCCAACACCCACTACGCACCTCGATGGTAACTTAAGTAATGCTGCGGGCTATCCAGTTTCACTCTTGCAAGGTGGAAGTTACTTCGATAGCGCTTTGGCGTTTGGCATGATTCGTAGAGGCTTCATCGATATTTCAATTTTAGGAGCGCTTCAAGTAAGTGCCAATGGAAATCTGGCCAATTGGATTGTTCCAGGCAAACGAGTGCCAGGGGTCGGTGGTGCTATGGAGCTTGCCTATGGAGCAAAGAATCTGATTGCATTGATGACCCATTGCGAGAAGGATGGTAGACCTAAAATTGTAAAAGAGTGTACACTACCCATCACAACGTTTAATTGTGTAAAGAAAATTATAACAGAAATGGCCGTGTTTACGATTACAGATGATGCACTTCATTTAGACGAACTCATGCCGGGATATTCCATAATGGATGTCAAGAATAGCACGGGCGCTGATTTTATTATCTCAAACGGCTTAACGGAGAAATAAAAATATGAACAAGTATCAAAAAAAGATAGAAGCCTATATTGATGAGCACAAGCACGAGGCCACCACTTTTTTACAAAGGCTAGTGCAACAACCAAGCCTGCAAGGAAATGAAAAGGGTGTACAAGCCATCGTCATCGAAAAATTGAATCAGTTAAAGTTGGAAGTAGATTGTTGGGATCCTGATTATGCTGAACTTGTTAAACATCCTTATTTTATAGAGTCAAGAAAAAGTTATGAGGGTAGCCCCAATGTAGTAGGAGTTTGGAAAGGCAAAGGAGGTGGAAAATCTATTTTGTTAAACGGGCACATTGATGTGGTTCCGGAAGGTGATATAACCAAGTGGAGTCATAATCCCTTTTCAGGTAAAATTGAAAATGGGAAAATGTATGGTCGTGGTACGACTGACATGAAAGGAGGAAATGTTTCATTATTATTTGCCCTTGAGTCGATCATTAATTCCGGAATACTGCTAAAAGGAGATGTTATTTTTGAATCGGTCATTGAGGAAGAGACAGGAGGAGTTGGTACGCTGGCTGCAGTGGTACGTGGTTACAAGGCCGATGCTGCTATTGTGCCAGAGCCTACCAACATGAAGTTGTTCATTAAGCAACAAGGCTCCATGTGGTTTCGGGTTACTATCGAGGGTCGTTCAGCGCATGGTGGTACCCGGTATGAAGGTGTTTCTGCTATTGAGAAAGCATGGCAGGTATTCCAGACAATCATGAGTCTTGAAACAAGGCGAAATGCCGCAATCAAGGATCCTTTATATAAAGGAATACCTATTCCACTTCCAATTAATATTGGGAAAATTCAAGGTGGCTCTTGGCCTTCTTCAGTCGCTGATCTGGTTACGCTGGAGGGTAGAATTGGTGTCGGACCGGAAGAAGAAATTCAGGATGTTAAAATTCAGTTGAGAGATTGCATAAATAGCGCATGTGCTGATGATGAATGGCTCAAAGGGCATCCGGTAAAGCTTGAATTCTTTGGAGGGCAATGGATACCGAATGCCATTGAAGCCCATCACCCATTTGTCAATTTGACGAAGGAGAAATTTGAGGAGGTATATAAAAAACCAATCAAGATTGAAGCTTCTCCATGGGGTACGGATGGAGGAATTCTTGGTAAAGTCGGCAATACACATACTATTGTCATCGGACCGGGGGAAACAAAGATGGCACACTATCCAAATGAGTTTATTGAACTTGACGAAGTCATCCAAGCTGCCAAGCTGTTTGCCAATATGATTTTAGAGTGGTGTGAAGTATCGGAGACTAATTCGTGAATACAGAAATCAGAACAGCGGACGCTTACGTTTCTGTCTATTCGGATTCCTTCAGTAGCCGAATCCGGATTGATGATTATTCAGGAGCTTTAACAAGCGTATTAGAGATTTTTGAAAATGAAATGGAAGGATGGGTGGAAAAACTCATTGTAAAATCACGAACGCAAGATGTTTTATTTTTTGAATCAAAAGGATTTACAAATGAAGCGCATATAAAGAACTATTTTTTAGATGCAGACATGTTCTTTATGACAA
>JANNRV010000174.1:0-2115 GCA_031401775.1 Bacteroidia bacterium
ACGCCCAAAATACTTTTTGTTGGCGCATACGTTTTGATGACCTCATTCATGACACCTGCCTCCTCCGGAATTCCCGGGCCAGGAGAGAGTAATATTTTATCATATTTATTTACCTCTTCTAATTGAATCTTATCATTTCTAAAAATATCCATCGAATGACCCAGCTCACGAATGATGTGAACCAAGTTGTAGGTGAATGAATCATAGTTATCGAGTACAAGTATTTTCATAGAAATTACAAGATTAAAAAATTATAAGATTATGTACTCCTTTTACTTTCATAGTCCTTAAGGTATTTTCTGAAGCCCTGAATATTCCTTGACAAACTCTTTACATCATCGTGCAATTCTTGAAAAATATCTTTATCAATCATGTCAGCCTCTTTCAAAACAAAAAGCTCACTTCTAAGTTCCCCCGCAGAACCCTTGGCATACAACAAGAATCTTAAGAATTGCTTATTGCTATTATACTCAAAACCTTCTGCAATATTATTCGAAATTGAAATCGCAGCAGCTCTCAATTGGTCCTTAGCTCTGAAGTCCTTCTCGAGTTTTCCTGCAGACGTAATGTTATAAATCTTTACTGCAATTTTCACAGCGTCCTTCCAAATATCCATTTCCTCAAACGATTCAATCTTTGCCATAATCTTCCAATTTCAGAATCTTATAATTTCTCCGCCATCGTGATAGCTTTCCTCAACGCCTCCAATTTATTGTTTACCTCCTGTAATTCATTCTCCGGGATTGATTTTGCCACGACACCCGCACCTGCCTGATACATTAACTTGTTATTCTCACTTAAGAACGTTCTGATCATGATCGCGTGATTGAAATCACCATTAAATCCAATGAACCCCAATGCACCACCGTAACATCCACGATTTACGTTTTCATATTTATTGATCAAATTCATGGCCATCGGTTTGGGGGCACCTGATAGCGTACCCGCTGGGAAAGTGTCCGCTACTAATTTCAATGGAGAAGTATCGTCTTGTAATTTACCCGTCACTTTAGAAACCAGGTGAATGACATGGGAATAGTATTGAATCTCTTTGAATACTTCCACCTTAACTTCTTTTGAATCGCGGCTTAAATCGTTTCGCGCCAAATCTACCAGCATCACATGTTCCGCGTTCTCTTTTTCATCCAATGAAAGCTTTCTTGCTAATTCGGCATCTTCCTTATCATTTCCAGAGCGTCTGAACGTACCGGCTATCGGAAAGATACTTGCCTCGTTATTTGTAATTTGAATTTGAGCTTCGGGAGAAGATCCGAAGATTTTAAAGCTTCCATAATCAAAATAAAAAAGATACGGTGATGGATTGATCGATCTCAGGGCGCGGTACACATTAAACTCATCTCCTTTAAAGCCGCTGGTAAACCGCCTTGATAAGACGATCTGAAACACATCTCCCCGAAGACAATGTTTGATCCCCGACTTAACCATTGCCAGGTATTCGCTATCGGTAACATTGGAGATCTCCTCATCGGTAGATTGGAAGGAGAAAGTTGAAAACCGATTGCTGTAAATAATTTTTTCCAGTCGCTCCAATCCTGATTCCACTTTTGAATCATAACCATTTTCAAACAACGTCAATTCATTTGAAAAATGATCTACGAGAATCACGTATCGATACACCTTGTACAGGATATCGGGAATCGTTGCTTTGGTTACTTGAATCGGAACCTCTTCAAAATATCGAACGGTATCATAGGCCATGTATCCAAAAAGTCCCTGGGCACTGTGCTTAGTATTCACTTCCTCCACTTCAAATGATTGTCTGAACTCATCTAACTTCTGCAGTACCTGTCCCTTTGCAGCAATATTCTCGATTACTTTTTTTCCATCCGGATACCTCCTTTCTATCTTTTCACCTCTCACCTGAAAAGACGCTAATGGTTCACAGCAGATAAATGATAAGCTGTTCTCATGGCCATGATAGTCGGAGCTTTCCAGCAAGAGGCTGCCTGCAAAGACATCACGAAGTTTGAGGTAGATATTCACAGGTGTGAGGGTATCTGCCAGCAACTTCTTTGATCTTGTTTTTAATTTATACTTCATCATTATGTTTTTTGCCTCACCCTGCCCTCTCCGGGGGGAGAGGGTAAATGAAGA
>JANNRV010000175.1:0-8896 GCA_031401775.1 Bacteroidia bacterium
AGGTCAACCTCCTGACAGAAGGATTCAACACTACAGCTTGCCATGAGACTGGATAGGATGAAAAACCTGATCAAAAAATTATTTTTATTCATTGGAAAAGAAGGTCATCTATTCAACATCCTTACCTGTTACCCACTTCAATATTTCAAACCAGTCATGACGATCGAGCCGGATATTAATTGACTTAGAAGCCTCCACAATCCGCTCCGGTTTAGTAGTACCAATCACCGGAAAAATGAATGACGGATGTCTTAATAACCAAGCCAACGCCAACTGAGTATACGAGGCATCATAGTGAGTGGCCTTTGCAAACCACTGATGATCATCAAATTTTAATTGTCCTCCCCCCAAAGGAGACCACGCCATGGCCGAGGCCTCATGCTCCATCAACACATCCAGATCGCCATTGAAGAGCGGATCAATCCGTGAAAGTGAAATCTCAATTTGATTGGTAACTAATGGGAAAGAAAGATAGTGTTGCAGCATCCTCCATTGTGATGGCGTAAAATTGGATACACCAAAATATAAAACTTTGCCGGCTTGCTTTAAATGGCTGAATGCTTCCGCAACTTCCACAGGATTTAACAAAGGATCAGGGCGATGGATCAACAGCAAATCCAGACGGTCGGTGCCCAACATCTTCAGTGAATTCTCTACCGACCACATGATATGCTCTTTCGAAGTATCATAATGTTTAACACGCGTTGTCGGTCGCTTTGAGGAATTGAATGTGATGCCGCACTTGGACACCAATTCCATTTTATCTCTAAGGCCGGGGCTCTTCTTCAATACTTCACCGAATATTTCTTCATTGCTATGATCTCCGTAGATATCGGCATGATCAAAAGTCGTAATGCCTTCATCAAGCGAAGTGTGAACCAATTTTTCTACGGTAGTAGACGAAACGGTATGCCATCGCCAGGCACCAGATACGATTCGTGAAAAAGTTGGTCCTTTTGGGTGAATCTTCCTTCGCTCCATAATCTCTTCCTTAAGAAGTCTTATGCTGATAGCACTTGCCTGCCTTACTGGCTGTCATTCTCTTGCAGCGTGTGCCATCAGCAGTTTTGCCGGCACATTGCTTTGCTACAACTGCAACATCAGGTTTACAAATTCCGCATGGACCTTTACCTGCTTTTTTGGCAGCAGCCAATTTGATGTCCTTGGCATCTCCGGAGAGTTTGCAATCTGCCGTATGGTACTTTTCACCTTTGTCAGAGGCATAAACAGTTTGGCTATAACCTTTCCATGAAAGACCGAGAAACAAAAAGAAGGTGATAATGATAATTTTTTTCATAGAAACATACATTAGGTTAAGAGCACTCACAATTTGACAAAAATTAACCTAAAATTAAAACCGGCCTCAAAATTCATTTGAATGACCCGGTTATGAAAAAGTTAAACTCTACTAAATGAAAGTCAACCCCCTGATTGATGTTTCCTCTTTCGGATTAGCTTGGGTCCATACCAGAGTAAAAATCCGCTGAAAGACATCATGAGTAATCCCCAACCAATATAGTTGGTATAAATGAGTTTCATTGTTTCACTAATGATAGAGCCATCGTGGATATGTTCAATCCAATCTGAATGCCTTCGTGAAACCGATAAAGCCTTAGCAGTTTTGCCATCCACCTGTACTTCCCAATATCCATTTGAAAATAGAACCTTTACAATTCCTTTGTCTGGGCGAACATCATAGCGATCAATCATGTTGGGTTCATGGGTAACTGAATCCATTGCTCGTAACGCTGATTTGGCAATCGCATCAAAACTTTCCCATTCCGAAAAATTTGTTGACGAACCGAATAGTGTCGGAGGCTGCAGAAGATCAACATTCTTTTTCCATCCCAGTAATAGCCCCGTTGTGGAGGTGATCAGCAAAAAAAATACAATACTAATTCCGATCCATTTATGGACCGTTCGTGATTTTCGAATGAAGATTATTAAATTTTGCAGATTCATAATGAGTCTTGGTCCCTGCGTATGCGCAGAATACGTTTAAGTTTTTTAAAATCTAATTCTTATTGTTCCGAAAATATTTCTCCCCGCAGCATTAATGCCTGAAGTGAATGTTCTGTATTGCAAATCCAATACATTGTCAACGCCTGCCTGCAGGGTAAACATTTTATTTATATCATACCCGGCTCTTAGATTAAGCGTGTACCACGAGGGCATTCCTTCTGCCGGTGCATATTGTGGATTATCTTCCCCACTAGTACTATAATCTGATATGCGTTTCCAGCCATTGAAGTTGCTAAAGAGCTCCGATTTAAATTTTGTGGTATTGTATTGGATACCGATGCGCCCAAAGTCAGGAGCGATATGATCTAGTGGAGCTTCATATGTACCATTTCCTTCTTTCACTCTTCCATAGGTATGATTATAGGAGGCTGTCACCGCAACGTTATTGGTTAAATCAGCACGAAGGCTTGTACTATATCCATAAATATAGGCCTCGCTTTTATTTTGGCTTGAATACACGGCTGCCGGAAAGCCATTGTAAATTACAATCGCCTGGCCATTAAGCGTTGAGGGCGCAGTGACGATTACATCAATGAGACGGGTAGCGAAGAAGACACCTTCCCACCGCACTTTTGAGCCAAAAAATTTGGTGATGCTGAAATCTCCGTTGATCGTTTTCTCTGGTTTAAGATCAGGATTAGGAACATTTAATTGACCCGTGCTGGTTGATGTTCCGGCTAACGTCTCAAATACTTTACTCAAATCATCAATGTTGGGCACGCGATAACCAGTGCTAGACATGAAAGAAAATTTCCAACTGGAGGGGGAATAAATAATTCCAAGATTGGCACTACCTACTAATGTATTCTGCTTCACGTTGTCGAAAGGAAATGGAAAAAAAGTTTTATCTACAAAAGTAGAATTCAAAAAACTCCCCCCAATGCGAATTCCTTCATTCAACACCCACAGGTCATTAATCTGCAAGGTATGGGTAGCATAGAGTGCCATCAGATTCATGGTATTGTCTCCATCCGGATAACGTGTATCAAGCGAGCTTTTTACACCCGTTGTTATCTCGGTGCTAAAGGCCGTTGATTTCAATGAATTGAATTGACCATCGAATCCATATCGCAAACTATTTTGACCAAATTTTTTTTGGAGATCCATCGTAAGGCTCCACA
The DNA here is from genome assembly GCA_031401775.1 of Bacteroidia bacterium. GTDB lineage: Bacteria > Bacteroidota > Bacteroidia > Cytophagales > Cyclobacteriaceae > ELB16-189. The sequence goes on from JANNRV010000175.1 coordinate 3,144, forward strand.
CCTTCACATTTTCTGTTCTGCTGTTTTTGTTGTTATTATTAAATCTTCTGTCATTCCGGCTTTCCTCCACGTTCTGATAACTCAGCGTGGTTGTGATATCATCTGCCAATGATCCCAAGTCACTTACCTTCAACTGATAGGATGTCATTATCCGCTTCTGAGGCCCATAGTGCCATGCGGCAAACCGCAGTCCGCTTCCTTGCGGATCGGTTAGACGATCATATCTAGGTACGTTGGTAGAATTAGAATATTGAAAATTAAGGACATGACTTGCTCTATCGCTTTGCTTGAATAAGAATTTCTGTAGCAAATCCCATTGTTTAAATCCACTTTGAATTTGTTTAAAGGGGGCACTATTAGTTATAAGTAAATCACTCTGGTTATCAGCTGCCCGTTCTGCATATTGATTGCGCAAACCAAATTGCGAATCAAGCGACTTATTTGTTTTCTCCCCCATTTTTAAATCGCCAAAGTCGCTGCAGGTGAAAGAAATAAACGATCCAAAGCGCGATCCTCCAAGGTTAAAGTCGAGGTGCCCTGTTTTTTCTGCGTTCACAGAACCACTTCTTATGAAAGCATTGCCATCAACGTTCAAGTGTTGCCCGTCTTTTGCCAGTTCCGGATTACGTGTATAAAAATGAATCACACCACCCAACGCATCACTACCATAAACTGTTGAGGAGGGCCCAAAAAGAACTTCAGCTCGATCAAGTGTATTATTATCCAATGTGACAATATTTTGCAAATGACCCGAACGGTAAATCAGGTTGTTCATCCGCACGCCATCAATCATCATTAGTACGCGGCTTGCTTCAAAGCCTCTTATTATCGGACTCCCGCCCCCTTGTTGACTTTTTTGCATGGCCACCACACCTGTATTTGAAATTAAGTCCGCAGAATTTTGTGCATTAAAATTTCGTATAGTGGTTGGACTGATCACTTTAATTTGCTGGGCTACATTTCTTCTGGGCTCTGGTATTTTATTGGCCGAGATGACGACTTCATCCAGATAGGAAGTGCGCGTAGTATCAGATTGATTAAACTCCTTTTCTGCATATTGAGCAACCCCGATAGAATATATTGTTAATAGAAAGACAGTAAATATCGTTTTCACATTTTTTTAATGAATGAGTATAATAGAAGATTACACCATCCGTAAAGTGGTGGTGCTAAAAAAATAAATACAGTTATGCCTGAGGGGGAGGACTTTCTATCGTGCGCGTATTGTCGCTATGATTGAAGGAGTAAATGGTATTCACCTCCAGTCTTTTTCCATCCCGACTAGAAAGAATAGCATTAGCAGGAGGCAGAAAAGTAAGTGCGATAAACTGAAGTATCTGTGACGGTGGAGATTTTTTATCCTGAAGTGGGCGTTTTGCAATTTCATCCAGGAAAGAGAGTAGATTGTCTTCCGCCTCATCATGCACTGCATAAACGATGACACGTTGATGGTCCTGTTCTATTCGGGCAATATCATACATTTTGCCCTCTACTTTAATCTCATGCTCATCAATAAGCACCTTCTTCAATTCTTCCTTTTTCATGGAGAAGACTTCCAGCTTCTCTTTAGGCAAATCATTAAGGGCTGCCCGCTTCTCTGTTCGGATTTGCAACAGTCGAACGCCAAAATAGAGATACACCCCGACAAAGTTGAGGAGGAAAAGAACAATGAGCGTTATGGAAAAGAAGCGTTTCAATTTTAGAAGAGGCAAGATAATAAAATCAAGCCCTGTCCTAAAAATTTATATACAGATGGAACCTGTGATAATTTAACGGTGATCGGTATCCAACCACCAATAGAACCGAATATGGATTATCACCCGACTAGGACGCCATCGGCCTTATGAATTTCTTATCAAAATAGTGAAGCAGAAGAATAAACATGCTCCCGAAGGTAAACAAACCGGTATAACCTGATAAGAATTTAAAAGCGCCCACACTTGGATTGAATCCTGTAAGAACAATGGTAATAGTAGCGGCCAGAACGAATCCAAAAATCCCCAAGCCAAACCAAAGATTATCTTTTGATGCCTCAGGCTTTGTTATTTCTATTCGTTTAATAATACCGTCTGAAAAATTTGCCGGCAACCTAAAAGCGGGCTCCCTTTTCAATGCACTAAATACTCTTTGATATAGGGATGAGTCTGCATCATCCGCAGCATGACCTTTCTCAATTCGATTTTGCAATTCTTCGTCCGTCAGTTTCATAATATTTCTTCTTTACCCAGATGCTTCTTTACTTTTTCCTTCAACAAATTACGCGCACGGAAGAGATAGTTTTTCACAGTCCCTTCAGGCATGCCGGTGATGTTGCCAATTTCGGGATAACTCATTCCGTCCACATGATATAAAGTCAGCACGGTTTTATACTGAACCGGCAGTTGATTCACCATTTTCATCACCCATTCGTCCATATCGCTATCGGCCAATTCTTCCTCCGGGTTTTCAGAGGCAATAAATCGCGCTTCAAAACTATCTTCTTCTGTTATATCACTCAGTTCAATTTTCTTCTTCCTCAAGTGATTGATGCCTTGCCGGTAAGCAATGGTGCCAATCCAGGTTGACAGCTTTGATTGAAAATTAAACTCCGCAATCTTTTCATACACTTTCAAAAACACATCCTGACAGAGTTCTTCACGGTCTTCATTCCGATCGATCAACCGGCTGACCATGTGGGCCACAAGCCTTTCGTGTTGCTTAATTAACAGTTTGAATGCCTTCAAATCTCCGCCTATTATGGCCGAGACCAGGGCCCTATCATCCATCATTTCGGGGTTAGACACCAGCTTTCATTGCAATGTTGCAGGGAAGGTAGAGAAAAGATACAGGCAAGATGCAGGATACTTTATTCCGTATCCTTACACTGCAACTCCACCTACAAACAGGAATCAAGAAACATCAATCCGGTATCTGTCCACGATAAACTGAAATTTCTTTGAGCTATCTGCAACATTACCGGCATTTCCCCTGTCTCACCCCCCAACTAACAATTAAAAATCAAATCTATGGATACTAATTTGGCCGAAGTACTAATGCCCCTCACCATTATGGGGACATTCTCAGCGGGACTTTACTTTTTTACTAAGGTGATGACCGACTATATTTTAAAAAAGAAAATGATTGATAAGGGCTTTGTCAATGAAGACACCCAAGCCATTTTTAAACAACAAGTCCCCGGCTCGGTGGATGCGAAATACGCTTCACTGAAGTGGGGACTGATTGCCTTCTTTGGCGGCCTTTCATTGATGATAATGGAATATGTTCCCGTTAGTCCTGAATCACCATTACCCTACGGTTTGTTTGCTGTATCTGTTTCCCTTGGATTCTTGATTTATTATTTCGTTGTGAAAAAGGAAACGAATAAGTAACAAATAAACTCGTTGTTCGTCATCCGTTCGGTCATTGTTCTCTTACCAATCATAATACATCATGTTTGCCAACTATCTTAAAACAGCCTTTCGCAGTCTGTGGCGTCATCGTTTCTTTTCGTTCATCAATATATTCGGCCTGGCCGTGGCGATGGCGCTATCGATGGTAATTATCATGCTGGTAGCCGATCAGATGAACTATGATCAGTATAACACAAAGCGAGACCGCATTTTCCGCATCAACTCCATTCCTACCGGATCGAAAGGTGAGGAAAGGAGTGAAACGGCCACCACTACACTACCGCTGAGACAAGAACTTCTTGAGAATTATACCGGTGTTGAGAAAGCCGTGCGCATCGTGCGAGGCTTTGGAAATTTGTGGATTGATATAGGGCAAAACATAAACGTACCGGTAGCGGGATATTTTGTCGATCCTGAAATACTAGATGTTTTTGAATATGAATTAGAGTATGGTGATTCTCGCACAGCCCTTGTTGAACCTTACTCCGTTGTGCTGACCAAAAAAGCAGCAAAGAAATTATTCAAACAAGAAAACCCTCTCGGAGAAACGTTTAAAGTAGGTGACGAAGGGCCTTACAAAGTCACCGGTGTGTTAAAAGATAATCAGAACAAATCTCACATTGTGTTCGATGCGTTGGCTAGCATCAGTAGCATGAAGAGCCTTGAGACACAAGCCAAGCGCGAAAAAAATCTTGACAACTGGTACAACTACTCATCCGGATGGGTTTACGTTTTAGTGGAAAAAACAAAAACAACCGCTGACATTCAAAGCCATCTGACCTCGATAGAAAAAAAACATTTTAGTCAGCTTCCTAATCCTGATACGCAGAGTAGAATAAAATATTCATTTCAGTCGCTGATGAGTATTACTCCGGGCGCTTTTATCAATAATCCCATTGGCCCTTTTTTGCCATGGATATTCGTTTACTTTTTTATCGGTCTGGCCGGAGTCGTGCTGCTTACCTCATGTTTCAACTTTACTAATTTATCCATCGCACGTTCACTTACCCGTGCCCGCGAAATTGGTGTGCGCAAAGTGACGGGCGCTATGCGCTGGCAACTCTTTGTGCAGTTCCTTTCCGAATCGGTGATTGTGGCTTTACTCGCCTTGGTAGGAGCCATGATCTTGCTCATTGTGCTTAAGCCATTAATGCTCGAGTTGAGCTTTGCGCAAATGCTGAAGTGGGATCTGGAAGCCAATTACATTGTATTCGCTTCCTTTACTGTGTTTGCTGTTCTTGTCGGTATCCTTGCAGGAATTTTTCCTGCCGTGGTACTCAGCGGATTTCAACCCATTAAAGTTTTGAAAGGACTTAGTTCGATGAGACTCCTTTCAGGAATGCGCTTACGCAAAACGTTACTAGTTCTGCAATTCACATTTTCGCTGGTGTTTATTCTTTCTGTTATTGTTGTGTTCGATCAGTTGCAACTCTTTCTCCGTGCCGATCACGGCTTTACCATGGAGAAAAAGATTGTAGTGGGGCTGAGTAGCACATCGCCTGAAGCGTTGAAGATAGAATTGCTGAAATTCAATAACATTGAAAATGTAACGGCCGTATCGCATGTATTGGCTGCCGGAGAAAGCTATGGGGAAAATTATAAGCGCACGCTAGGTGAAAAAGACTGGACCGATTTGTATTACTACGCTACTGACGAAGATTATCTCAAGAACCTAGAGGTTCCATTAGTAGCAGGAAGATATTTTTTGGAAAAGGATGGAGCCTCCAATAAAAACTTTATTGTGTTGAACGAAAAAGCAGTAGAAGCATTTCATTTCCAATCTCCCCAAGAAGCTCTCGGAGAGGAAATCATCTTGCAAACGGACTCATCGCGCAAACAAATCATTGGCGTAGTGAAAAACTACAACCATCAAATGCTGATGGAGAAAATGGAGCCTTTGTCGTTGATTTATAATCCGGAAGAGTACAACCTGCTGCAGGTAAAATACACAGGCACCTATGAAGAGGCAGGGAAGAACATCGAAACCGCATGGGCAAAGATTAATCCAACGCTGAAAGTGGATTATAAAGATTTCAATGCCGAAGTGCATAAACTCTACGACATTCTTTTTGGTGACCTGGTCAGTATCCTGAGTGTCATCTCCTTCCTGGCCATTACAATTTCCTGTTTAGGGCTTTTAGGCATGGCTACGTACGCCACCGAAACACGGATCAAAGAAATTTCCATTCGCAAGGTACTGGGCAGCAGCAATGCTTCACTCATCTATCTTTTGTCAAAAGGATTTGTGTCGATGCTGTTGATTTCGATCGTGTTGGCCGTACCGATCGCTTACTTTCTCAATAACCTGTGGCTTGAGCAGCTTGCTTACCATGTGTCGGTGGGTGTTGTTACGATTGTCCTTGG
>JANNRV010000176.1:0-2538 GCA_031401775.1 Bacteroidia bacterium
GTGACGACTTCTTTGTCGACCTGACCGAAAAACTTCATGACAACAGAGCTAAAGACCGTCAAATTAATTAAACTGTGACGGAGACTATTATAGACACCGACATCTTATCGTTTTATTTCAAAGGTGACGAGAGAGTGGTTACGCGATCGGTGAGTATCTTAAAGAGTTTGACCAGGTCAACATATCAATTGTAACTTACTACGAAATCATTGCGGGACTCAAGTTCAAAAAAGCTGAGAAACAACTTCAGGATTTTGAAGGTTTTATTAACGACAATAACATTATTAACATATCAGAAGAGTCAGCCAAAATATCGGGCGACATCTACGCTGACCTAAGACAAAGAGGAATTACAATTGCAACTTCTGATATTCTAATTGCCGGAATAGCGATCGAGAACGGATTGACGTTGATCTCAAACAACGAAAAACATTATGAGTCAATTCAAGAACTCAAAATTGAGAACTGGAAGAGATAGGTACCCGCCACAACAAATGTTTATGCCAACTTGGGGTGATGTGTAAGTTTTCTCTTGCCTTTGCAGGTGTTCTTCACCTGAAAATTGAAACTTTTTGGAGGAGAACTCCAACAAGGGCAGAGAGATAAACAATAGTAGTAACAGACTCTAGGCTGCTATTGTCTCGTTATTGTTATCGGTTGATTGAGTTTTATCTCCAGCCCAAAGCAAGAACAATTTATACCCCAGGGATAAAATAACAGGGCCAATAAAAAGCCCAATAAAACCATTGGTAATGAACCCTCCAATGGAACCAAGAAAGACCACCAGCATGGGTACGGGTGCACCCTTTCCTAACAGAATTGGTTTTAGAATATTGTCTGACAGTGTTACCAGAACAGACCAAATCAAAAATAAGACAGCAGGAAGTGTATCGGCAGTAACAAACATGTACACTACAGCGGGTATTACAATGGGGCCAACGCCAATTTGGACAATAGCAGAGATCAGGCATAATAAAATCCATAATCCTGCCAGCGGAATCCCAGCAACAACAAAACCAATACCCGCGAGAAAGGTCTGAGTAAGAGCAACGCCCAAAACTCCCTTCACCACATTGCGTATCGTTACTTCAGAAAGCGAAGCAAAGTCTTTTCCCTGTTGGCCAGCTAATCGGATGAAGATATTGCGTAGCACATCTCCACCTTCTTTTGAGTAAACCAGAAATACGCCAGCGATAATGATGGCTCCGATAAATTGAAGAATGCCCACGCTAGCTCCTGTGATCACCGCTAATAACCATTCTCCGGCAATTTTAATTTGTGGCGTAAACTTCGAGATCGCATCCGACATATTTTCTGAAGCGAGTTGCCATAGATCAACAACAGGCTTTGCTATTGCTGGCCACGATTTGGCTCTTTCTCCAGGAGCAGGAATTTGGAAATCGCCACTCTCATAGATCGACTTCAAGTGTCGAATACCTTCATAAAGAGAGTCGCCTAGCAGAACTGATGGAACGAGAATGATCATTAAAAAAGAAATCGTAATAGTGAAGGCTGCTAGCTTTCCACGACCACCAAATTTTCTCTTCAAAGTATTGAAAATTGGATAGCTGGCAATAGCGATAACAACAGCCCAGATCATTAACGATAAGAAGGGTGCCATGATCAGAAAACACCACCCCACAATGAGAATAAGTACTGAAATGCGAATGATCAGTTCAACAGCTTTGGAAATATAGCTTTCTTGATTTTGCGAAGCAGGAAGATCGTTCATAGGTGTTATGATTTGGGTTAATCAATATTAGTTATAAAATTTCTTTTTTTGTGGAAAGCAATAATCAAAAAAAATCCCAGCTTTTTACTGGGATTTTAAATGACCGTTGGAAGGTATAATTAATGCAACATCCAGGCTAACCCAAAATTCATACTTAGGTAAGGAAGAGCATCTACCGAGCCATTATCAAAGGGTGTTGTAAATTTGCCAGCTATAAAGACAGATACATCAGGCTGCACCTCATACAAAACACCGACTTCAGGTTGAAGGCTGAAATGCCAGGTTTGGGTAGTGTTAGCATATTGCCCCATCTGCGTCTTTTTCTCAGAATAAACCGTGCCTACTCCTAAGCCGAGAAATGGTCTTACCGTGTCTCCTTCATCTCCAAGGTAGTAGTTGAAGTTAAGATGGAAAGGAAGTACATTCAGATAGCGGTATTGAATTCCAGAAAGCGTTGTACTGCCGTCTTCAAGAGTATAAGCGTCATCATCTTTGCGTTCATAAAATGTACTCCAGGCAAAAGAAACTCCAACCCCAATATTGGGATTCACCATTTTACGGTAGTCAAACCCTATCCCTCTGAAGCTGGGCTTGCCGATAAAATCACTTGTCTTCCCTAAGCCGAAGCCAACATCGTAATGCAATGAAGTATAGCCATCCTGTGCCCAACCTGTAGATATACTACCAGCTATAATAATTGAAATAATATAGAAATGTTTCATGTTGTTCAAAAATTAAATTAGTTGGTCTTCAGGTAAGGTGATTGAGTAAATGCCTTGTCGATGCCTTTGGTTATCCGTTCATTG
>JANNRV010000177.1:0-23152 GCA_031401775.1 Bacteroidia bacterium
ATTCGGATAGGTACGGTGGTGGAAGCTGAAAAAGTAGAGAAATCAAAAAAGCTGCTAAAGCTAAAAGTAGATACTGGTATTGATGTCCGTACGGTCATGAGCGGTATTGCCGAGCATTTTTCACCCGAACAAATCAAAGGAAAGCAAGTCACCTTGCTGGTGAACTTGGCTCCACGTAAAATTATGGGAGTAGAATCTCAGGGAATGATTTTAATGGCGGAGGATAAGAACGGAGCGCTTAAACTTCTTCAGCCTTCGGATGCGGTGAGTCCAGGAGCAACCATCAGTTAACTATTGTATGTACTCATCGTTCTTTCAAGCCCGGCTGTACAAAAAGAAAAAATCATTTCTATGGTTTTGTCCATTACGGAGGGCAACGTTTTAAATTCTTCAGGTTCAAAACGACTCAGTACGAAATCGACCTGCTGCCCTTTTGCATAATTATTTCCGATGCCCATGCGAAGGCGGGGATAATCCTGGCCTCCTATAGATTGTTCAATACTCTTTAATCCATTATGGCCCGCAGCACTTCCCTTCGGCCGAAGGCGAAGACTTCCAAACGGTAAGGCGATATCGTCTACAATGACGAATAGGTTTTCTTTAGGAATTTTTAAGTCTTGCAACCAATAGGCAATGGCCTTGCCACTAAGGTTCATGTAGGTGTTCGGCTTGATAAGATGAAGCTGTCTGCCTTTGAATTTAATCTCCGCTTTATCAGCTAAGCGTTCAGTTTTAAAATGCACTTTATTATTGTCAGCCAGACGATCGAGCGTTAGAAAGCCAATATTGTGGCGGGTCAATTCGTATTCAGTTCCAATATTACCCAAACCTGCAATCAGGTATTTCATAAGAGTGAAATAAGCAAAAATCCCGTCCCAAAACTATGGAGACGGGATTTATTGTATTGGAAGAATAATCAGTTACTTCTTACCTGCCTCCTTCTTAGGAGCATCACCTTTCTTTGCATCAGTTGCAGGAGCGCCTGCAGCAGGGGCAGCGGCACCCGCTACAGGAGCGGCTTCAGCAGAAGGGGCGGCAGCAGCTGCGGCAGCATCTTCAGCGGCCATCTTCGCAGCACGCGGAACTTCTACCACAGCAATGGATGTCTGTGCACGATCGAGGAATTCAAGATTAGCGATTTTCATATCACCTACTTTTACAGCGTGATGGAAATCCAACTCCGAACAATCTACATCGATATGATCAGGCATGTCTTTTGGGAATCCGGCAATTTTCAACGTGGCGAGTTTTCTTACCAGCGCCCCGCCTTTTTCAACACCTGGAGCTTTTCCTACCAGACGAGTAGGGATGTCCATTTTAATTTTGCGATCTTCACTGATGCGTAAAAAATCAGCATGAAGAATAATTTCACTGACAGGATGAAATTGTACTTCTTGTAAAATAGCCTTGCACTCTTCGCCTTCAATGTTCAGGTGAACAAAGTGCGCTTCGTTGGTGTAAACGATGTCGCGAAAGAGGATCATGGGCGAGTAAAAATGCACTTGTTCATTTCCGCCATAAAGTACACAAGGTACGTTACCTTCTTCGCGGATATTCTTTGCATCAGACTTGCCGAGATTTGCTCTTCGATACCCTATAATCTCAACAGTTTTCATAATTGTTTTATTGGTTTAATTTTAAATGGTTACAAACGGATAAATAAGGAACTAATTGATTCGTGGTCGTGGATTTTTCTAATCGCCTTCGCGAAAAGGTTTGCCATCGACAACACTTTTATTTTTGGAATTTCCTTTTTCAACGGAATGGTATCTGTGACGACCAACTCTTCGAGCACAGAGCTTTCGATAGTTTCATAGGCATTTCCGGAGAGGACAGGGTGCGTACAGACTGCTCGTACTGAGTTGGCGCCTTTTTCTTTTAGCAATAAAGCTGCTTTGCAAATAGTACCTGCCGTATCAACAAGATCATCTACCAACACAACGTCTTTGCCCTCTACCTCGCCAATCAAACGCATGGATTCTACTTTATTGGCTTCTTTTCTGAACTTATCACAAACAGCCAGATCAGCGTTGAAATATTTAGCGAAACTGCGGGCTCTCTTTATTCCTCCTACATCGGGCGAGGCAAACATAATATTGGGAAGATTAAGCGCTTTCAAGTAGGGAACAAAAATATAGGAGCCGTCAAGGTGATCTACGGGAATATCAAAAAAGCCTTGGATCTGGTCTGCATGAAGGTCACATGCCATGATTCGGTCTGCTCCGGCAGCGGAGAGTAGATTTGCAATAAGCTTGGCTGCAATGGCTACTCTGGGCTTATCCTTTCTATCCTGACGCGCATAACCAAAGTAGGGAATTATAACGTTGACATTTTGTGCACTGGCGCGTTTTGCCGCATCAATCATCAACACGAGTTCAAGGAAATTGTCAGCAGGGGCAAAAGTCGACTGCACGATAAAAACATCATGTCCTCTTACCGATTCCATGATAAAGGGAGACATCTCTCCATCGCTAAACTGCTGGTAGTTTACTTCACCCAAGGGTTCTCCATAAGCGTGAGCTATTTTCTCAGCCAGGTAGGTAGAAGCTCTTCCAGATAAAATTTTTACAGCCATAACAATCTCTTTACCAGAAAAATTAAATCCCGGAACCATCCCTCGGTGACAAGGATAGGGAACCGGGATTGGTTGCCCGACCAGGGCTCGAACCTGGACTTTCTTGAATCAAAATCAAGCGTGTTGCCAGTTACACCATCGGGCAATACTCCCCCTAAAAAAGGGTGTGCAAAGGTAGAATTATTTTTTAAACCGTAATTATGCAATAGAAATTCTATTGCATAATTTGACGAATGAAAATCGCCCAAATTACCTCTATAGTCAGGCCAACCCTTTGGGTGATGTTCATTGTCAAGGTTAAACCCTGACAATCCTGACTATTTTGTCAGGATTCGTCATTTATTGTGTTGTTCTTTTAATCCCAATGCATTACCTGGATTAAATAGCTAACCTGAATTTCAATCATTTTTGAAGGAATTCAAGTGTTTTTGAAGGAAATGACAGGTTGATTATTCCAATTCTTTCACCTCGGCTGTCTGGGTGCCCTCGACAAATCCTTCTGCCCAGAATCGATACTTGTCAAGAATAGAAATTACAGCATTGCGCAAATGTCGCTGGTTGTTAAAATCAATGCCGCCATACACAGTGGTAGCATATCCCTGCCAAACCGATCTATTTTGGCGTCTGTCAAAAAACTGAATAAGCAGCGTACCCGATTTCAGATTATAAACCTTTGGATCATAGTTAAGCGCCTGATCTTGTCCCTTCATCCATTGCTCAATGTCAGGCTGGATATACCCATTGAAGTTTAAGCTGTCAGCAAACATTTTAAACCCGATAATCAGGTGTGGACGACTCTCGCTTTGCTTGTATCCAAGAAATTTCATCCTTGAGATGATGGACTTTTCTATTGACTCGTTCATCATGGTAGAATCAGTAGTTCCAACAGCTCTCATAATATCAAAAGTTCTATATCGCTTAAAATTTCCCCTATAGCTATAATCGTATTCAACAGGAAGTTCCTTGTACCCTAAACAGGAAGAAAGTAATAACAGGCAGAATAGATAGAGGTAAATCTTTCTCATAATCTAGGTTGGTCTAAGACGGGTGAAAATTTAGGGTAAATTCTAATGAAGAACAAGGGGATTCAAACTACTTTTAAGGCAAGGTAAAAGGGCCTTAGGAGTTTTGGCACTAATCAATAAAAATCACCTGATTTGCGGTACATCTAAGTTATAATTTTTGAACTATGATAACAAAGTATGAACAGGCAGTTGGCGCCCGATATCACATTTATAATAGTCTTTTCCTAAATCTTCCATTTCACCATATTCTGCGGACAGGTACTTTATTGCCTTTACTCCAGCAGTATTGCGAATCAGGTTTTGAGAAAGGGAAATCTGCCACAGAAATTTTGGAAGGTTTCTTTAAAGATCTTGTGCCTCATGCAACACGAGATGAGCAGTTTGATTTGTTATTTAATTTTATTCAATACGTTGAGCGGCAGGTAGCACTTTTTGATTCAATTGAAGACGCTGCTTTTGAACAGATCAACGACTTGTATGGAAGAGGAACCTTATCTGCGCTGTTACTTCGAACGAAGTTAGAAAGCAAAGAAGAGGAGATGAAAGCAAGATTAAAAGAATTCAGCCTTCGTGTTGTCCTCACTGCTCATCCTACACAATTTTATCCAGGCCATGTACTTGGTATTCTTACGGATCTTGAAAAATCCATTCGCGAAAGCGACCTGACGCAAATTAATTTACTTCTTCAGCAGTTAGGCAAAACAGGATTTATCAATCAGGACAAACCAACCCCTTATGATGAAGCGGTAAGTCTTTGTTGGTTTTTGGAAAATGTTTTTTATACAGCTATTCCAGAAATCGTCTCTTCTTTTGCCCAAGGCCTGCAGATTAATCTTCCTGACTGGAAAAATAACCAACTCATTCAGATTGGTTTTTGGCCGGGAGGTGATCGTGACGGCAACCCTTTTGTAACAAGTGAGATCACGTTGAAGGTGGCAGCCAAACTGCAGGAGACTATTTTGAAATGTTATTACCGTGATATAAGATTGCTTAGAAGGAGGCTCACCTTCAGGGGTGTTGAGAAAATCATCATCGAGACGGAGCGCAAAATTTATGCTTTTGTTTACAATCAAAAGGTAACCTATCAACAGGCAGATGAACTCCTGGTAGAACTTATAAAGGCGCGGCATCTTCTTGTAGCCGAGCACGATGGGCTTTTTCTTGATTTATTGGATTCGTTCATTCTCAAAGTCAAGCTTTTTGGATTTCACTTTGCAAGTCTGGACATTAGACAGGACAGTCGCAAGCATGATTTGGTGTGGGAGGTAGTTCTTAATGCTCTTGAGAATAAGGGTAAGTCCATTTCATGGGATTCTTTTCAATCCTTAAGCCACGATGATAGGATTAAGCATCTCCTGGGACTTACGATCAATCCTGTTTTCCTTTCTCTTAATGATCCATTTGTTGACGATACTTTCAAAACAATCCTCGGCATGGCTGCGATACAAGAATCAAATGGCGTGCAGGGATGTCATCGTTATGTGATTAGTAATTGCCAGAGTGCCCTTCATCTTATCGAAGTGTTTGTCTTACTGCGGTTGCTAATAGGAAAAGACGGAGTCTTGCCAGTAGACATTGTTCCTCTTTTTGAAACCATTGATGATCTGGCACACGCTCAGGCCATCATGGATGAAGTATATCAGATTGCTGAATATCGCGAGCATCTTCAACGAAGAGGAGGGAAGCAAACTATTATGCTTGGATTTTCGGATGGAACTAAAGATGGTGGTTATTTACGCGCGAACTGGTCTATTTTTCGTGCTAAGGAAAACCTGACTGCTATTTCGCGCAAGCATAGTTTCACTGCAGTCTTCTTTGATGGCCGTGGTGGCCCGCCTGCTCGTGGTGGGGGTAATACCCACGACTTTTATGCTTCGTTAGGTGAGACGATTGAAAACAGGGAAGTACAAATTACGGTGCAGGGACAAACCATCAGCTCGAATTTTGGCAAAGTGGCTTCCTGTAAATACAATCTTGAACAATTGCTCTCTGCCGGATTGGAAGGTGCTGTCTTCAAACATGCCCAAAACCGGATGAGTGATGAGAATAAGGAACTGCTGGACGAACTGGCAGAAGAAGGATATACATCTTATCTCGACCTTAAGCACCATCCCAAGTTTGTTCCCTATCTTGAAAAAGTAACACCGCTTTCTTTTTTTGGCGATACCAACATTGGGTCACGCCCTGTCAAGCGAAGTGCTTCGGATGGACTAAAGTTTGAAGACTTAAGAGCGATTCCTTTTGTTGGATCTTGGGCAATGATGAAGCAGAACATTCCCGGCTTCTATGGAGTGGGTAGCGCACTCAAAGTTTTGGAACAAAATGGGAAAGGCGATGCGTTGAAAGCATTGTATAAAAACTCTTTATTTTTTAGAACCTTGTTGGGTAACAGTATGATGTCATTGACAAAGACATACTATCCTGCAACAACTTACCTCGGCAGCGATCCTGAGTTTGGTGCGTTTTGGAAGAAGATGTTTGCCGAGTATGAACTATCCAAAAGTAAAATTCTGGAGGTGACTACCTTCGGAGGCTTAATGGAAAACAACGCAACCATTCGTGACTCCGTAAAACTTCGGGAGCGGATTGTTTTGCCATTGATTACGATTCAGCAATTCGCCTTGATGAATTTACGCAACATGGAAGAAGCTGACAAAGCCTATGAATTACGTTACCGCAAACTTATTATCCGCTGTATGTTTGGAATCATTAATGCCGCGAGGAATTCAGCATAGGCTAAATCTATCGCGCGTATCTGCACGGGAAAGTGGGAGGCGCGAAGCCCGTCCGACTGGAATCATCCGGGCGGGCGATCCCCAAAACATTTGGGATTGTTTCACGCTAGTCACATCTCCAACGCTAGAGTTCGCGATTGATGTATGCTTATTTTGCGTAAGGCTACTTAATTCTTTCCCTCACCCAATTCCTTGCATTTACAAACGCTTCAAACCACGGCCCTATTTCATCTTGCTTTTTATCTCGGGTATAATACGGCCAGTTCCAGGGGAAGAGCGTTCTTTCAATATGCGGCATGATGGCCAGATGCCTTCCGTCTATTGAATGGAGTGCAGCCACCGCAAAATCAGAATCGTTGGGATTGCCAGGATACTCAGGATAGGTGAATGTGGCAGCGATCTTATAATTCGTTTGGTCTTTCAACTTGAACATTCCTTCTCCGTGTGCAAGCCACACTCCCAGTTGTGCACCTTCATAAGAAGACAGCATCACTGAATTGTTTTTAGGAATAGAGATGTTGACAAATGTTGATTCAAATTTGCCGGATCCGTTGTGATGCATTTTAGGGTGACTGCTCATTTCCATATCTCTATAGACAAGACCCAACTCCATCATCAACTGACAGCCGTTACAAACGCCAAGGCTTAATGTATCAGGCCTCGCGTAGAAATTATCCAATGCGGCCTTTGCTTTAGGATTGTAGAGAAACGCACCGGCCCAACCTTTGGCCGAGCCCAGTACATCGGAATTAGAAAACCCACCGACAAACACAATCATATTGACTTCAGAAAGATCTTCGCGCCCTGCTACAAGGTCGGTCATGTGAACATCTTTGATATCAAATCCGGCCAAGTAAAGTGCGTAAGCCATCTCACGATCTCCATTCACACCTTTCTCTCTTATGATAGCAGCTTTAATTCCGGTTGATGTCCTGCGCTTTGGATCGATTCCATAGGTGCTGAATTTTCCGTCAAAACCAGGCTGAAATTTATAATTTAAGGGTTGTTTGGAGTAATTTTCTTTTCTTCGTTCTGCATGACCTTTTGGTCGTTGGATTTTATCGAAGAGGTAAGAAGTTTTGAACCAGGTATCTCTTAATTGGTCGATGGACAAGTGACGATGGTCAATAGTCAATATTCTTTTGGATGTTACTTCTCCAATCACCTGAAAATTAATTTTAGAAGCCTTCAACACAGCTCCAACCTCTTCTAAATTTTTAGTTTGAATTAGTATTCCCGGATTTTCTCTAAAAAGTACTTTGATAATATCAGTTCCCAAAGCAGAAAGATTAATATCAATACCAACAGTCGGAGTCGGAAAACACATTTCCAGTAGCGTTGTGATTATTCCACCGGATGAAATATCATGACCTGCCAGTATAAGATCACTGTTGATTAGTTTTTGGACTGCTTCAAATGCTTTACTGAAATAATTATCATCCTTGATGGTAGGAGCAGCTTGGCCCAGAGCATTTAATACTTGCCCAAGGCTGCTGCCTCCGAGTTTTAAGTCATCACTTGAAAAATCAACATAAATTAGTTTTGAACCTGGAGTAGCTGATAGTGCAGGAGAAATAGTTTTACGAATGTCACTTACTTCTGCTACAGCAGTAATGATTACTGTACCAGGTGAATAGACGATTTCGCCATTCGGATATCGCTGTGTCATGGACAACGAATCTTTGCCTGTGGGTATGTTGATGCCAAGCTTACAAGCAAAATCGCTTACGGCTTCTACCGCCTGATAGAGACGTGCATTCTCTCCTTCATTCTTTGCGGGCCACATCCAGTTGGCACTGAGTGAAATTCCTTTTAGTCCATGTGTCAATGGTGCCCAAACTAAGTTGGTCAATGCTTCTGCAATGGCAAGTTTGCTTCCTGCCGCAGCATCAACCAAGGCAGCAGCAGGGGCATGGCCAATGGCGGTGGCGATCCCTTGGTTGCTTAAAAAATCGAGCGCCATTACAGACACATTATTCAAGGGTAGCTGAATGGATCCGCACGTTTGTTGTGTTGCTACTTTGCCTGAAACCGAGCGATCTACTTTATTGGTGAGCCAATCTTTACAAGCAACAGCTTCCAGTTGCAGAACTTGGTCTAAGTATTCTTCAAACTTTTCGGGTTGATAGTCAATCTCTTTAAAGTGTGAAGTAGAAGATTTGTCTGTGAGAATTGTTTTAGGGGAAGACCCAAAAAGATGTTTTACTTCAAGATCAACGGGGCGAATGCTCTTGTCCGCGTTAGTGAATTTTAATTTCTGATCGCCTGTAGCAGTACCCACAACATACATGGGCGAGCGCTCACGTTCCGCGACCCGTCTTAATATTTCTAGATCTTTTTCATGAATAGCAAGCCCCATTCGCTCCTGTGATTCATTACTAATAATCTCTTTGGCCGAAAGGGTAGGATCACCGATGGGGAGTTTATTGATTTCAATTGTTCCGCCAGTTTCTTCAAGTAATTCTGACAGACAGTTTAAATGTCCTCCGGCTCCATGATCGTGAATTGAAACAATAGGATTTTCTGTTGACTCTACCATGGCCCGAATGGCATTCATGGTACGCTTCTGCATTTCAGGGTTGGAGCGCTGAATTGCATTGAATTCAATTGCATTACTAAACTCACCCGTGCCAACGGATGAAACTGCTCCACCGCCCATCCCGATGCGGTAGTTATCTCCACCGAGAATGACAATTTTATCTCCCGTCTGTAACTTTTCTTTTTGACTGTCTTTTTCTTTGCCAAAGCCGATGCCTCCGGCTTGCATGATTACTTTATCAAAGCCGAATTTTTTCTTGTTTTCGAAATGCTCGAAGGTGAGCAGACTTCCGCAAATGAGGGGTTGACCAAATTTATTACCAAAATCACTTGCACCGTCTGAGGCTTTAATTAAAATCTCAGCCGGAGTTTGATACAACCATTTTCTGGCTTCGAACTTTTTCTCCCAGGGCCTTCCATTTTCAAATCTCGGATAGGAAGTCATGTATACTGCTGTTCCCGCCAAAGGCAAAGAACCCTTCCCGCCAGCTAGTCGATCACGAATTTCTCCGCCTGATCCTGTAGCTGCACCATTGAAGGGTTCAACGGTAGTGGGGAAGTTGTGCGTCTCCGCTTTCAGTGAGATAACAGAATCAAAATCATCAATCTTAAAATAATCGGGAATGTCTTGTCGGCCTGGAGCAAACTGTTCAATGCGCGGACCTTTGATGAATGCGACATTGTCTTTATAGGCTGAGACGATGTAGTTTGGATTTTCTTGGGAGGTCTTCTTAATCAATTGGAAAAGCGTTGACTGTTTTTCCTTTCCGTCAATAATAAAAGTGCCGTTGAAGATTTTATGACGGCAATGCTCTGAGTTGACCTGTGAGAAGCCGAAGACTTCACTATCGGTTAGTTTTCGACCTAGTTTCCAACTTACATCATTTAAGTATTCAATCTCTTCATCACTTAAGGCGAGGCCTTCTTTTTGACTGTACTCTTTCAAATCATTGATTTCAATAATTGGCTCAGGTGTGTGATGAATAGTGAAGAGTTCTTGATCAAGTCCGTTATACAGTCGTTGGAGCATGGGGTCGTGCTTGGCGGAAGCGTCAGACGCTCCATAGAATTCTTCAATCCTTGTGATCCCAGCAATTCCCATGGTTTGGGTAATTTCTACCGCATTGGTACTCCAGGGAGTAATCATTTCTTTGCGTGGACCTATAAAGTAGCCATTGAGTGACTTGTCGGGAACTGGTTTGGCACCACCAAAGAGCCAGATTAGTTTTTGAATGTCATCTGTGGAAAAAGAGCGGGCAGCCCCAACCCCGTAGACAAGGTTGGATTCTGTACGAAAAAATAGAATCATGGGTGTGATTGTGGAGCAGCAAAAGTAACTATCATTTGCTGTATTTGAGAATGTAGAATAGATTTTTTGGGGCTTTTTTGATGGTTGTCGATTCTTTGATCAACCCTATCATGGTGAGCCATTTACAATCAGGCGTTCAAAAACTTAATCGCATTCTTAATCAAATCATTATGGCCCGCCTCGATAATCTCAAACCGATGATTGTTTAAATGGCGGAGTAGTCGATTCATGTTTTTTGCTTCGATAACCTTATCATATTTGCCAGCGATCATAATCACCGGGATTTGATGACTATTCAGAATATTGGCAAGGTTGCTGAGATGGAACTTTAAATGCCTGAAATAAACCCAGGAGTAATACACCCTTCTTCTCTTTTCTTCTGTATCCATTTGACTTTCTACAAAACGGAGTATACCCTTATCCACAATTCTCAGCGATCGAAATACTTTTGCCAGTGCATGCAATCTTCCGGGTTTTAAAATCATGCTTCTGAATAAGTACCTGACCGCAATGGGATATGTTGCGAGACTATACCAGATACTTGTTTTGATTCCATCCGGTGCGAGCAGGTAAAGTTTTAGTATTTTCTCCGGGAAGGCCTCTGCTGCAGTCATGGCGAACTTGCCTCCAAGGCTGAAACCTAAGACTGCAAATCGTTCAATCTTTTCTTGTTTTAAAAAGAGTTGAATTATTTCTTTCCAATCATTTTTTTCAAGCGCCACTCTACCTGGCCACGTACTTTGACCATGAAAATAGAGATCGAAAGCATATAGGCTATATTCTTTACTGAGTGCTGTTACCCATTGTTCAAAGACGTGATGGTTTTGCCCGAATCCATGAAATAGTAACAAAGGTGTTGCACCGGAACCTGCTTTAGCATAATGCAGCCTGCTATCTTCATAGTTAATATAATTCTTCGGCAAAAGCATGTAGCAAAGATGATTAAAAAAGGGATTTGGCAACTAGCCGAAAATTTTTCACGTTGCGGTACAATATTCCAAACCCACCTCCCGACTATGCTATTGTGAAAGCAACGATGGAGGTTACGACGATGGACTTAGTCATGCAAGAAATTAAGCAAAACACCTTCCTGAAGGAGAAAGATAAGCTGCTCGGATTTATCCGAAACAGAGTATCGACTGTGGAGGAGGCGGAGGATATCCTTCAGGATGTGTTTTACCAGTTCGTGGCAGGATTTGATACGATTGAGTCTTTGGATCGGGTGACTTCTTGGCTGTACAGTGTGGCGCGCAACAAAATAATTGATCGGTACCGGAGAGATGCAGCAAGGCCAAAAAAGACTGATTTTGAATTTGCTGCTTCAAAGGATGATCAGGGCCCATTGACACTTCAGGAGATTTTCCCAGATCTCGACAACAGTCCAGAGTCGGCAATGCTGAGGGAAGCCATTTGGGATGAGATTACCGAAGCGCTTGCGGAGTTGCCCATCGAACAGCGAGAGATTTTTATTCTGAATGAAATGGAAGAGAAAGGGTTTCGAGAGATTTCAGAGGAAACAGGTGTATCCATCAACACGTTGCTTTCACGAAAGCGATACGCGATTATGGCGTTAAGAAAACGGCTTCAGAAATTTTATGATGAAGTGGTGGGTAGGTGATTGTAAGAAGTAAGAATTAGATGTGTAAAAGAAAAAATTAATTGATATGAAAAAAGGAATTTGGATTGGAAAAATGGTGGTGTTGGGTATCGTAGCGATAGTAGCGTTTACCCTGGTTACGATGTATTTATGGAATTGGTTGGTGCCGGTATTATTTTCTGGCCCCCAGATTAATTTCTGGCAAACCATAGGATTATTGGTATTGAGCAAAATCCTTTTCTCAGGATTTGGGAA
This sequence comes from Bacteroidia bacterium, assembly GCA_031401775.1. Taxonomy (GTDB): domain Bacteria; phylum Bacteroidota; class Bacteroidia; order Cytophagales; family Cyclobacteriaceae; genus ELB16-189. The sequence continues at coordinate 12,035 of JANNRV010000177.1, forward strand.
AGGGAAAAGCCATGATCATGGACCATGGCGTGGCTACTGGAAAGAAAAGTGGAGTGGAATGACCCCTGAAGAGCGCGAACGTTTCAAACAAAAAATGAAGAATAAGTGGTGTTACACTCCCACGGGTACATCACCTCAAAATTCAGACACTTCAAACGATTGAAGGCTAGTTTGGTAAAAAATATTGAAAAATTAGTTTGAAGAACCTCAACCCTGCCCATGAAATGCCGTTGAAGGAAACTATGGAAACTTTGGTAATTCTTAAAGTTTCCATAGTTTTGCTCCCCTTATGGAAGAAATAGATAATAAAGAACGGATTTTAAAGGGCACAGAAGAGCTCTTTCTGAAATATGGAGTTCGAAGTGTATCCATGGATGACATTGCACGTCACCTTTCTGTTTCAAAGAAGACGCTTTACCAACATTTTGCAGATAAGGATGAAATCGTGATCAAAGTATCGCAGGCACATTGTGAGCGAAACATGCAAGCCTCCAATGAGATCACGAACTCTGCAGAAAATGCCATCGATGAATTAGCCAAATTTTCAGTGATGCTGAAACAGCAAATGGAGCAGTTAAATCCTTCACTGTTGTTTGACCTCAAGAAATACCATTCCAAAGCATGGACCGTTTGGGTTGATTTCAAGCATAAGGTTATTCAGGAATCTGTAGTTAGAAATTTAACTCAGGGAATTGCGGAAGGACACTTTCGCCCCGAATTGAATTCAGAAATTCTGGCCATTGCTAGAATCGTCTTGGTAGAGGCAGCTTTTGACGATCAAATTTTTCAACGCGATAAATTTAACCTGGTCGAAGTGCAATCGCAGTTGTTTGATCATTTTGTATTTGGGCTGTGCACCGAAAAAGGAAGAAAACTATATCAGAAATATAAAGAATCAATTACTAATCCCCTTCAACCCATTCATTCATGAAACGAGTATACTTATTAACATGGTTAGCGTTGAGTTTATTGTCGGCCATGAACTCCAACGCACAGCAAAGTGCCCCGGCTGCATTTACATTAGATCAGTGCATTGAATATGCCCTTCAGAATTCTATCGATGCACAGAATGCTAATCTTGATCAGCGCATTGCAGCAGCCAAGGTAAAGGAGACTATCGGACTTGGACTTCCACAGATTTCGGCCAATGCCTCGGTAGCTCATAATCCGAAGCTTCAGCGATTTTTTACTACCTACAATCCTGATGGAGGATTTATCGATTTGTCAGGTGTTCCTGGCATACAAGCGGGAGATGTAGTTGGCGCAAAAAACTTTTTTCAATTGCAGTCCAATGGCACTGCAAGTGCTACAGTAAATCAACTTATTTTTAATGGATCCTATATTGTTGGTCTTCAAGCCTCAAGCACCTACAAAGAATTAGCTATAAAGACGGCTAATCAAACCAAAGAGCAAATTGTTCAGCAGGTAACGAAGTCATACTATGGAGTCCTTATTAACAAGGAGAGAACCGAACTTTTTACCAATAATATTTCTCGTGTTGATTCCCTTTTAAAAAACACTAAAGCATTGAATCAAAACGGTTTTGCTGAAGGAATTGATGTAGATCGCATTCAGGTTACACTTAATAACTTAAAGACGGAACGGGATAAATTTTTAAAGCTAAACGACCTTGGGTTAGAGCTTTTGAAATTTCAAATGAATTATCCAATGGATCAACCCATAACTGTATTGGGCAATATTCAGGATGTTCAGGTAGATACTAACCTTGAAAACTATAAACTAGGTTGGGATTACAAGTTGCGCCCTGATTATCAGGTGCTGGAAACAAACAAGAGGCTCCAGGAATTGAATGTCAAGAATCAATATGCTGGCGCCTTACCTTCGATAAATGCATTTGCTACATTAGGATACTCCACACAATCACCTAACGTGAACGGCTTATTTAAAACTAATTCTGACATAAATGATGAAGGCGGAGTAGGTCCTGATAAGTGGTATAATTTCTCCCAGTTAGGCGTTAGTTTAAATGTTCCCCTCTTTACGGGCTTGCAAAGGAACTTCAAAATTCAGCAAGAGAAATTGACGCTTATTAAAGTTGAGAATGGATTTAGATCATTAAAAAATGGAATTGATCTTGATATAAAGAAATCCTCTATTCAATTCGAAAATGCTCTGAATACACTGACCTCACAAAAGGAGAATATGGAACTGGCGGCCAAAGTTGCCCGTGTGACCAGAATAAAATATGAACAGGGTGTTGGCTCAAACATAGAAGTTGTAGATGCAGAGAATAGTTTGCGTCAGGCTCAAACCAACTACTACAGCGCGCTATTCGATGCGATGATTGCCAAGGTTGATTTGGATAAGGCATACGGAAAGCTTTTGCCCCAAATCAAAAACGATAAATAATACAAATCCCAAAATCAAGTTATATGAAATCAAATAATTACCTATTCATGTCTGTACTCATTGTAGCTGCTATTTTAGCAGGTTGCAGTGCAGCAGAGGATAAAACTGCAACGCTCGAAAAACTAAAAGTACAACAAGCTAAGTTGGCTAAAGATATCTCAACAATTGAAAAAGAGTTGGCGTCAACTAATCCTGAATCCATAAAAGTAAAATCGAAGGAAGTAGTGACCGTGGAACTGACTCCCCGCAAGTTTGACCAATATGTCCAAACACAAGGCGCAGTTGAGTCAACTGACAATATACTTGTTAGTGCTAAGTCGATGGGTGTGCTTACTCAGGTCTTTGCTCGCGAAGGCGATGCGGTTGTAAAAGGACAAACCTTAGCTCAGATTGATAATACCTTAACCTTACGCGGGATTGAAGAGGTTAAATCCAATCTTGACTTGGTCAATACAGTTTATGAAAGACAGAAAAATCTGTGGGACCAAAAAATAGGGACTGAGGTTCAATACCTTCAGGCAAAAAACAATAAGGAAAGTTTAGAGCGCAGACTAGCTACATTGAATGAACAACTGGAGATGAGCAAAATAAAATCACCTATCACCGGTACGGTAGATCAAGTGAATGTAAAGATCGGTGAGAATGCCGCTCCCGGTCAACCTGCATTTCGTGTAATCAATGGAAATGATTTGCGCGTGTCTGCCAAGATATCTGAAGCGTATTTAAGCACAGTTAAGAAAGGCAACAAAGCATTAGTCTCTTTTTCAGACTATGACAAGAAGATTGAAGCTCCGGTAACTTTTGTAGGCCGAAGCATTGATCAACTATCTCGCTCATTTACAATTGAGGTGAAATTGCCTGCATCCAATGAACTAAGACCAAATATGACTGCTGTTCTAAAAGTTATTTTTAGTTCTGTCCCTTCAGCCCTTTGTGTTCCTGTAAACGTGGTTCAGGAAATCAACGGTGAAAAGATTGTTTATGTAGCAGAGAATGATGGAGCACAATTGGTGGCGAGAAAAAAAATAGTTCAGATCGATGGCGTTTATGATAACCTGGCACAAATTACTTCTGGCCTAAAGGTGGGAGATAAAGTAATAACGGTTGGTTATCAGGGATTGAATGATGGTGAACTAATAAGGATATAAGACACAAGTTATTAGACACAAGAGCTCGGTTCTGTGTCTTAGGTTTCACTACAAAAGTCTAAAACTATGCAAGATATCGAAAAAGAATTTAAGCCTACCAGTTGGGCAATTGATAATAAGGTAGCCGTTTATGTTGCCGTTGTGTTTATCTGTTTGGCAGGTATCATGACGTACAATCGCCTGCCTAAAGAGAATTTTCCGGAGGTAGTATTGCCTCAGATTTATATTGCAACGGTATTTCCAGGAGCTTCACCAACGGATGTTGAGAACCTGGTATCCAAACAAATTGAAAAGCAAGTGAAATCCATTGCAGGTGTGAAAAAGATCACCAGCAATTCGGTTCAGGATTTTTCAAATGTGATTGTAGAGTTTCAAACCAATGTGCCTGTAAAAGAGGCTAAGCGTGAAGTGCAAGAAGCTGTTGATAGAGCAAAGGCTGATTTGCCTCCCGTTCCTACTAGTTTACCTGATGAGCCTCAAGTTATCGATATTGATTTGTCAGCGCTTCCGATTATGAATGTAAACTTATCTGGTGATTTTGATTTGCAAACGCTAAAGAAGTATGCGGAGCAAATGCAAGATCGCATTGAGTCATTGAAAGAAATCAGAAGAGTTGATATTGTTGGAGCCCTTGACCGCGAAATTCAGATCAACGTAGATCTTTATAAGACTTCCTTAGCGGGAGTGAGTTTAGATGACATCACAAGTGCTATTTCCTATGAGAATAGAATAGTTTCGGGCGGACAAATTTCCGTGGATGGAATGAAACGTTCTGTAAGTGTAAACGGTGAATACCTCAATGCGGAGCAGATTGGGAATACGGTTATTGGTTCAATAAAGGGGGGTAAGCTCTACCTGAAGGATATTGCGGAAGTAATCGATTCTCACAAAGAGCAAGAGAGCTATGCACGCCTGGACAAGAAAAATGTAATTACCTTAAATGTAGTAAAACTCGGAGGCGAGAACCTGATTGCAGCTTCTGACCAGATCAACCTTATCGTTAAAGATTTTCAGGAGAATATTTTACCACCGGGTGTAAAGATTACAATTACAGGAGACCAATCGGACAACACGCGTACCACACTACATGATCTTATCAATACCATTATAATTGGCTTTGTTTTAGTGACGATCATCCTGATGTTTTTCATGGGCGCTACGAATGCCATCTTCGTTGGATTGTCAGTACCTCTTTCCAGTTTCATCGCATTTTTGTTTTTCCCCACACTGGGTTTCACGCTTAATCTAATGACCCTTTTCTCATTCTTGTTGGCATTGGGTATTGTAGTGGATGATGCAATTGTCGTCATTGAAAACACGCATCGTGTTTTTGACAATGGAAAAGTACCTATTCGGAAGGCGGCTAAAATTGCAGCGGGTGAAGTATTCTTGCCCGTATTTTCAGGTACCATGGTGGTTTTGGCTCCGTTTGTACCCCTTGCATTTTGGCCGGGTACCATTGGTGAGTTTATGGTTTATTTGCCGATAACATTGATTGTGGCACTGCTCGCATCGCTGGTTGTTGCTTATATCATTAACCCTGTATTTGCAGCTGACTTTATGACGGTTCACGATCACGATCATAGTCGTGCTAAGTTTACCAAGGGCTACAAAATAACAGGAGTTGTTTTTGCCGGCTTGGCAGCCGTATGGTATTTAACCGGCTCTTTTGGGCTTGGTAATTTTACTATTTTCCTTTTCGGAATTTATTCTCTTTATAAGTTTTTTCTGGAGGAGTTGATTTCCAAATTTCAAACTAATGGATGGCCACGCGTGCAGCATGGTTATAAGAACATGATTGCATGGTGTTTGGAAGGATGGCGTCCCGCTATGGTGGTGGGAGGCGTTATTTTCTTGTTCATTTTCTCTATCATATTTACAGGAATCAGAAAACCACCTGTTGTATTTTTCCCGCAAGGAGATCCAAATTTTGTTTTCACCTATATCACCCTGCCCATAGGTACCGATCAAAAAGTGACCGATTCAATTACTCAGATTGTTGAGAATAAAGTGATTGATGTGGTGGGGAAAGATAATAATATTGTTGAGTCAGTCATTTCGAATGTTGCCATAGGCGCATCGGAAGATCAGACCTCAGGCAATAATGCACAGCCTCACTTAGGAAAAGTGACCGTTGCCTTTGTGAATTTCGCCAAACGCGATGGGCAGTCAACAAAAGTTTATTTGACAAAAATTCGGGAGTCTATCAAAAATATCCCCGGGGCAACCATTTCTGTTAATCAGGAGCAAGGAGGGCCGCCTACCGGAAAAGCCATTAATATTGAGATAGCAGCAGATGATTTTGATGTGTTGGTGGCAGCTGCGGATAAAACCAAGCGATATCTCGATGGGCTTCAAATTTCAGGGGTTGAAGATTTGAAATCAGATTTTCAAAGCGATAAGCCTGAAATCACTATCACCATTGACCGGGAGAAGGCTAACCGCGAGGGTATTTCTACAGGGCAAATTGGAATGGCGCTACGTACTGCAATCTATGGTGCCGAGGTTTCAAAATTTCGAGATGATAATGATGACTATCCTATTCAATTGCGCATCAAGCAAGATCAACGCAATGATATCAATACATTGATGAATTTGCCCATCACCTTCCGCGACATGACGATGGGTGGTGAGGTACGTCAGGTACCGATGTCGGCAATCGCCTCCATTGGGTATACGAACAGTTATGCAGGAGTGAGGCGAATCGATCAAAAAAGGGTGATCACCTTGTCATCCAATGTGCTGGCAGATTTCAATCCGAATGAAGTCGTAGCGGAGATCACAGAAAACCTTAAATCATTCCAGGCGCCCGATGGGGTAGAAATTAAAATGACTGGAGAACAGGAGCAGCAGCAGGAGACAATTGATTTCTTAGGCGTTGCTGCCATGGCCGCATTTGGCTTGATCCTGATGATTCTTGTTATTCAGTTTAACTCTACCAGTAAACCTGTTATCATTTTGATGGAGATTCTTTTTAGTATCATCGGAGTATTAATAGGTTTCTCTTTGTTTAAGATGGAAATTTCCATCGTGATGTCAGGTATTGGAGTCATGGCATTGGCGGGTATAGTAGTACGTAATGGAATCTTATTGGTGGAGTTTACCGATTTACTTCTTTCACAAGGAGTAGAGTTGAAAGAGGCTATCATTGAAGCCTCTAAAACCAGAATGACCCCCGTGTTACTCACTGCAATGGCGGCAACTTTAGGATTGATCCCTTTAGCAATAGGATTGAATATTGATTTTGTCACCTTATTCACTGAATTCAACCCACATATTTTCTTTGGCGGAGACAACGTAGCATTCTGGGGACCATTGTCATGGACGATGATTTTTGGATTGATCTTCGGTACAGTGCTTACTTTATTCCTTGTGCCAGTAATGTATTTACTCGTGGCGCGTCTTAAAGAGAAGGTTTTTAGAACAACTTTGAAAACGACACAAACAGCTGCTCAAGGGACTGTTGTTTTGAATTGATAAAGAAGATAAAATAAATACGGTCATCTTACGACTAGGGTGGTAAGATGACCACACTATTATGAAAGCCCGTCTTATGACCATTTTCTTTTTCATCCTGTTCTTTCTCGTGATTGATTATTATTTCTTTCAGGGAGTGCTGGTGGTCAGTAAGAATTGGTCACCGCTTTGGAAGGGAGTTTTGCGGTATGGCTTTTGGATACCCACAGTTTTATGTGTACTCGCCCTTTTCTGGTGGACATTTGATGATCCCTACAGATACAGCTCCAACTTTCGCAATTGGGTAATTACCGGAATTGTGGCAACTTACTTTTCCAAGAGTTTGGGCATCGTCTTTTTGTTTATCGATGATTTGCAACGAGGAGTACGTTGGGCGTATTCACTTTTTCAAAAGAGTTCACCGAACGCTACTCCGGGTGAGGTGATCTCCAGATCTGAATTCCTATCAAAGACCGCATTGATTGCAGCTTCGGTCCCTTTGGGAGCATTTGCCTACGGAATTATTTCAGGGGCGCATGACTACCGGATCAGAAAGGTAGCTATCAAACTCCCAAATCTTCCTAAAGCATTTGATGGAATCAAGATTGCACAACTTTCCGATATCCACTCAGGCAGTTTTTGGAATAAGACTGCCGTAAAGGGTGGTGTGGAGATGGTACTCAATGAAAAACCGGATGTCATCTTCTTCACTGGGGATTTGGTAAATAATGAATCAGGTGAGGTAAAAGAATACATGGACGTATTTAATAAGCTGCGTGCCCCACTAGGTGTTTTTTCAATCACAGGTAATCACGATTATGGGGATTATAAAAGTTGGGCAACTAAGGAAGCGAAGCAACAGAACTTCCAAGACTTGATTAAAGCACACAAAGAATTGGGTTTCGATCTTCTGTTAAATGAGAATCGCTCTTTAGAACAAGGTGGCGAAAAGCTAGCGATTATGGGTATTGAGAATTGGGGAACGCGATTTTCTAAACATGGAGAGTTAGATAAAGCCCATCTTGGAACAGAGGAGGCAGCTGTAAAACTATTGCTGTCTCATGACCCTACCCATTGGGATGCACAGGTGCGGCCAATGTATAAAGATATTGACGTGATGTTTGCTGGCCATACACATGGTGCTCAGTTTGGAGTAAACATTGGAAATTTTACCTGGACACCTGTACAACATGTATACAAACAGTGGGGTGGTCTATACCAAGAAGACAATCAGTTCTTGTATGTGAATCGAGGCTTTGGATATTTAGGATACCCGGGTAGAGTAGGTATGCCCCCTGAGATCACCATCTTTGAATTGAAAAGGGCTTAAAAACTCCGTTCAGTTGGAGGTAGTGTTTTCAAGTGCCTTTTCTCTTCTTCGTTTCTCATCAATCGAGAATTTTCCTGCACCGAATATCATAAAGATGAATAATCCTGTCAGTACAATCAGGGAGATTTCAAGCTCCATATGATTACCAACAGACATGAAGCCTTTGGGAAAATTGACCAGCGCCACTGCCGTGATGAGAATTGGTACCTGAAGCCCACTCATGATTCGCGTAAGCAAGCCTACGGTAAGCAAAGGCCCACCAAGTACGTGAGCGAATACAACATAGTGCGCTAAGATGACACCTGCAAAACTCATGTTGATCCCTTGGATTGTTAATTCCAAGCTATCGATGTTGGCGAGAAAACTAAATCCTTTATAAGTGATGTAAATTCCTAAAATAATTCTGAAAAAGTCCAGAAACCCAGGGCGATGAGAATTGCCCCAGTCCTCAATTTTATGGATAGTATTCATAATTGCAAAAGTTTAATGACCTTACAAAGTTTACTAAAAATAAAACCCAAAGGCAAGCGCATCACCTACTTTAAAAATCATTACTCTTTATTGATGTAATTGGAGGGGGTTTTGCCAGTAATCCTCTTAAAGACTCTATTGAAGTTTGATAAATTAATAAACCCAACCTGAAAGCCAACATCTTGGATGCTGAGATCTTTATTAATTAATAATTTACAGGCATTGCTGATTCTTACCTCATTGAGGAAGTTGGTATAGGTTTTTCCAGTTCGTATTTTAAAATAGCGACAAAAGGCTTCGGAAGAAAGGTGGGCAATATCGGCCACCTCAGCAATATATATTTTTCGGTGGCTAGCCTGAAAGGTAAATTGAAGGATATTATTCATCCGTTTACCTTCGCTTTCGGTATAACCTTCATGATAGTGGGAAACACTCAATGATTTTAGTTCTTTAGAACCCGTAAGTAATTTTAGTATTTCAAAAAATGAAATGATCTTTTCAATGCCTTTGAGTTGAGATACTCTTACAACTTCTTTTTCAATACTATCTTTTGTTCGACCATTGATCTTCAACCCTCGTCCTGCTTTTTCAACAAAATTGCGTACCGCTCCCATCTCATCCAATTGCCAAAAATGCTCACCGAGGTAGTGTTGATTAAAATATAGAGAGATCGAGTGTGCTTTTAATTTCTTGGTTGCATCATAGTAAGCTTTGTCATTTCTGAATACATGCGGAAGATTGCTTCCGATGACAAAAAGATCTCCAGCTTCAAACCGACCCACATAATCTCCGGCAATTAATGTGCCCTCACTTTTCAGGATTAGCATAATCTGTATTTCCGGATGGGCATGAAGTTCATCATAGAAATGGTTCAGTTCGTCTATCTGAGAGCGAAATGCTTCTTTGGAGATGTGCGGTACATTAAAAGGAACTACTTTCATGTAAGATTATATTGATTCAATTGGAGTTTAAAATTAACTAAATCTAATCAAAATAGTATTGGTATTGATTAGATTATGCTTAAAACCGGAGTTGAGAAGCAATTACCTTTGAATATTCTTTAAAACCTTAAACAGCAACCTTATGAGTATTCAATGGCAAGGTGTATATCCTGCACTCACAACAAAGTTCACTACAGATGATAAGTTGGATCTACCGCTATTCGAGAAGAATCTAAAAGCCCAGCTTGAAGCCGGAGTGAACGGCATTATCCTTGGAGGCACGTTGGGTGAATCGAGTGTATTGAGTAATGAGGAGAAATTTGATTTGCTGCGATTTTCGGTTGATAAAGTAGCAGGCAAAGTACCGGTGATCATGAACATTGCGGAAGGCAGCACTCGGGAGGCAGTGAAACTTGCAAACGAATCTGAAAAATGTGGAGCCAAAGGGCTTATGATGCTGCCCCCGATGCGCTATAAATCTGACCATCGCGAGACTGTTCAATATTATAAAGATGTTGCCAATTCAACAAGTTTACCAATCATGGTTTATAACAACCCGGTTGACTATAAGATTGAAGTGACACTGGATATGTTTGCTGATTTGGTGGAGAATAAAAATATACAAGCCGTTAAAGAATCAACACGCGATGTATCAAATGTTACCCGGATGATCAATCGCTTCGGAGATCGGTTTAAGATTTTGTGTGGTGTTGATACCATTGCCATGGAAGAATTAATGTTAGGAGCTCAGGGATGGGTAGCAGGATTGGTTTGTGCTTTCCCAAAAGAAACGGTAGCAGTCTTTAAATTGACCAAAGCGAATAAGATAGCAGAAGCTTTGGAAATCTATAGATGGTTTCTGCCTTTGCTTGAATTAGATATTCATCCCAAGTTGGTTCAATACATTAAATTGGCCGAGCAAGAAGCAGGCATTGGATCAGAGCATGTTCGCAAACCGCGCCTTACCCTGGTGGGGGATGAGAGAGAACGGGTATTAAAAATTATTCGTGAGGGAATTAAAAATAGGCCAAGCTTTAAAAATTGGGGTTGAGATTTTTTTCTAACGAGTTTAAAAAATTCAAAAATATATGGCACACAAAGATGCAACCCTTGAACAAGTAGAATCGGCTTTGCAAGAAGCACAGATCGCATTCCTTTCTTATAAAAATATAAGTGGGAAGAAGAAGGCAGAGTTTCTGCGTGCGATTGCGGATGAGATAGAAGCATTGGGTCAGGAACTAGTGTCCACTGCAATGCGCGAAACGAATTTGCCCGAAGCCCGAATAGTTGGAGAGCGTGGTAGGACTACCGGCCATTGCCGTATGTTTGCCGATTTAGTTGAGCAAGGTTCTTGGGTAGAAGCCAGAGTGGATACGGCCATACTTGATCGCACTCCTTTGCC
>JANNRV010000178.1:0-13022 GCA_031401775.1 Bacteroidia bacterium
AGGCCTCACAGAAAGTGAACCTTTATAGTCGCGGTTACTATACTCTATAATATAAAAATACACACCGGCAGATTCATTGAGTGCATCCCACCGGAAATTACGAAGGGTGCTTTCATACACCGCTTTGCCCCAGCGATTATAGATGCGAATGGCTTGAAAGCGTCCTACACAATTGTCTTTTGGAAGGTTAATGGTGTCATCGGCATTCATTGTCAATCCACAAGTACTTTCCCCAATTCCTTCTAAAGCAAAATAGTCATTGCATCCGTCTCCATTAGGCGTGATCACATTAGGAGGTAAAAATTCTTTGTCGGAACCATTCACATCAACGATCTTAACGCTGACCGTTGTTGTATCTGCTTCGAATGAAAAACATCGATCATCCGCAATGCGGAATTTAAAGGTGTAATTGTTTTCATATACCTCATTCTCAAAAATAGAACAGTTGGGTGTCCATGAAAATTTAGTTTGTGCACTTCCTTTTCCTTCTGCTGGAATAAAAGTAAATCCAACAGGGGGCACGTTACCTTTTGCCTCCACCAAACTAATACCAACAAGATCCTTTTCGGGGAAAACATCGGCATCCGATCCCAGGAGACTTAAGATAATAGGTTGCCCCAAAATAATGGAAAGCTTATTACTGTTTAATGGAGTATCTGTTAAGCTGGCAATAGACAAACCCGGTGGTGAATTATCCGGAGGAAGAATTTTTACCTGAACGTCAACCGTATCGGTTTTAAGAATGCGACACTTGTTGGTGCTGTCTGCAACAATAAACTGAAAAGCATAACTGTCCTGTTTCGCTAGATCAAGCAGCGTGCACCGAATGTCCCATTCAAAACGTGAGGACACGGGGGACATTCCATCTGCTTTTGAAAAACTAGCTCCCACAAGAGCTGGATCAACTTTGCCATTTAAAAACAAATGAAGCAAATCATTCTCTACTTGATCATCAGTACCTGTCACATTGAAGGATAATGACTGATTCACCTTTCGCTCCAACCCAATCACACTTCGTTCTGAGGGACTTGCTGTAAGATCCGTGTCAATAATTGGATCCTTGTTTTCAGGAAGTTTGACGGACATTTTATAAATAGCGATGTCCAAATTGGTAAACTCACAAAGATCTGCATCTTCGACAAAAATTTTGACTTCAAAGCTTGTTCGGTTAGTATAATTGTAAATATCACAGAAAGGATCCCATTGTAGAATTCCTTCAATCACGCCTGGCTCATCCTTCGTAATCGTATACGATAAACCGGCATCTTGGAGATTAAAGCCGGTACCAATTACAGCAATGGTCAGATTATCAAAATCATCATCAACAGCTCTGAAAAACCAAGGAGAAGGATTGCCGTCCATCGGATTGCCGTGAGGTACTCCTTCCGGAATGTTATAAACTTCCGTAAGCTTCGCAGTAGTAAACCGGGGAGGTTCGTTCGGTGGAGGTTGAACTGTGACAGTCACCTTCAATGTGTCTGACAACGGTAGACTGCAAGCATCATCAAAAGCGACAATGCCCACCTGATAGGTGCCGCTCTCGAGGTAAGGACATTCTGGAAAACAAATTGTAAAATCCGCAGTGCTTCCTTCGACAAGTGTTGCGGTAGTTGCACCTACAAATAAATCGCTATTCAGATTCTCGTCTTTAAAATTGAGTCCGATAGCCTTAACCTTAATGTTCTCTTTTTTATTATCTTTTTCTTTTGGCGATTCTATTTCAGAATCTTCATCGGAAACCCGCACCATGATACAACGACCATCAGGAGGATCATTCAATATCATGCTATTGTCATAGGTAAAACTAGTTTGGCCAGATTTCTTTCCTAAAATTTGGGGAGGGACAGAGTTATCGCAATCATCCGTTACCAGCATTTGAAAATCGCGTCTGCTTTCACCTATTTTTTGTTTGTTTCTAAATTCTTCAACTTTTACAGCAAAGACAAAAAGTCCTTGCGTTCGAGGCGTAGTTCTTAAGAATCCATCATTACTAATTCTTAAATCAGGTAACCCGTTGATAATATTGGTAAGACCATAACCGGGTCTCCATGTCACATCAGGATAAGGTCGTGGAGAAGGAGGAGGCAAAGCAACCGCAGCGGTTGTATTTAATGGCGTGACAAGTGAATAAACCAAAGAGTCATTATCATCATCAATCCCCGCAAAGTCAACATAGTAGGGTTTAAACGGGCAACCGTAATCATTAAGTGGGGGAAACAGTCGGGGAGATGAATTACGAAATGGTACATTGTTTTTAATAACGGCCGGAAATTCCAGATAGAAAGTTTGACCCGCAGAAATTCCACTGTTGGCGGGATTCTCACTGAAGATATTAGAGATAGAATAATTTCTACAGCATCGCTGCCAGACGACATAGTACCCTGCAGGATCGCTATAATTGGTAGCACTTAGCTCAAGTGTGGCAGTATAATTGATTTTTGATGTTACAATCTGTCCATTTGAGCATTCGGGTTGGGTATAGGGCACATTAATTTCATCCACAAGGTCAAGAAGAACATTGGCCATTAAATTATTGTCGCTCTTTCTGTAAATCTGAACGTTTGCATTGGGGTCTTTAGCACCTACGGCACCATTCACCTTATCAAAATAAATAATCAGATTAAGACGATAGGTACTCCCCGATATGTGGAGTAACTCAAACTCACCACCTACAATATGTGAAGCCACTACTGGAAAGGCAATCAACAAAAGCAATGTGAAGAGGAGCTTTTTCATGGAATAGTGAAACATCGAAATATAGCAAATGCGCATCAGGCGCAAAACCCCCCATTTTGTGTAATTTGGCGCCCCATGAAAAAAGGAGATAAACTGGAACATCTTGTCATTGAAACAATGGCTTCTGAAGGCAAGACGGTAGCAAAGAAAGATGGCATGGTGATCTTCTTGCAGGGCGGTGCGCCCGGAGACACAGTGGAAGCAGAACTCACAAAAATCAAAAGCAGTTTTTTAGAAGGTCGTGTTACAAAGATTGAAAAGTATTCTCCGAATCGTGACGAGCCCTTCTGTCAGCACTTCGGAACCTGTGGTGGCTGCTCGTGGCAACATATCAATTATGAAACACAACTCTTCTATAAACAAAAGCAAGTGGTCGATAATCTGGAAAGGATTGGCGGATTAAAACTTCCCGAAATCAAGCCCATCCTGCCATCCGGTAAGACGCGTTATTATCGCAATCGCCTTGACTTTACTTTTTCAGCCGAGCGTTGGAGAACGAAAGAAGAAATGGCAACGGTAGCCATCGAAGGTTTTGGACCGGCAAGACCTGCATTGGGGTTTCATATTCCTCGCATGTATGACAAAGTCTTTAATGTAGAGGAGTGTCATCTTCAGTCAGATCCTTCCAATGCCATTCGGCTTGCCGTAAAAAAAATTGCCATTCAGGAGGGAATTGATTTTTTTGATCTCAGAAAGCAAGTTGGCTTTTTAAGGAGCCTTACTATCCGAACTGCGAATACCGGAGAAGTCATGACTATTCTTCAAGTGGCGTATGAAAAAATGGAGTGGGCTGAACTCATTCTTGAAATGCTGTCAGTGAACTTTCCCCAGATTACATCCAACAATTACATCATCAACGGCAAACGAAACGATACCTTCAGTGACCTTGACATTGTCTGCTACAAAGGCAAAGGCTACATCACCGAAAGCATGCCTCGTCCAACCGAGGGACTGGCACTTCAATTCAGAGTCGGTCCAAAATCATTTTACCAAACCAACTCTGACCAAGCTTATGAACTATACAGAATAGCCCTGGAGATGGCAGATCTTACAGGAAAGGAATTAGTTTATGATCTCTATACAGGTACCGGCACCATTGCCAACTTTGTTGCCGGCCGTGCAAAAAAAGTGATCGGACTTGAATATGTAGCTGCAGCCATTGAAGATGCCAAAGTGAATTCACAAATCAATAATGTCTCCAATACAGATTTTTATGCGGGTGATATCAAAGATCTACTAAACGATGCTTTCTTGTCGGAGCATGGCAGGCCTGATGTTGTTATTACCGATCCCCCTCGTGTTGGCATGCATGAAGATGTATGCAAGATGATGTTACAGGCTTTACCGCACCGAATAATTTATGTAAGCTGCAATCCTGCTACACAAGCGAGAGATTTAAAAATACTGGCTGAGCGGTACGAGATTACGGCCGTGCAACCAGTGGATATGTTTCCTCATACAATGCATGTGGAAAATATAGTCAGGCTGGACCGCTTACCCCACTGAATTAAAAACCAAGATTTTAAGTAAAGGCAAGAGAATCGAAATCAACAAATCTTGAGCAAAACGTATCGTCAGCCAACTAAAAATCCTTTGCTACTCAGGCATTCGTGGATAACTTCGCCAAGGTTACTTCTTTCTGCTCACGATGACTGCAATAGCTGCAACTATAATGCTTGATAAGTTTGCCAGGCTCATTCTGCGTAGGAGCAAGTTCTAACTCTTCGTTAGCAATCTTCATGGTGAAGTAGCCACAATTGGGGCATTCTTCGGTGTGTTGATAGCTGTAGTATTTCTCAATTATTTTATGGCCTGTCTTTTCATCTATCCATACGTCATAATCTACCGAATGAACGCCACTGGATTCTTCCGCAATCTGGCTGGAGTCCAAATGAGCATCCTCTTCTTCTTCACTTAGTTTGCGCATTATATTTCCTTCAGGAGAAGTCCGAGGTTTGTTGCGAATTTTAGTAAGGCGTTTTTCTACCGTGCGTGGGTAGTAAATTCTAACCATACTTGAAAAAACAATGTAGGCGATAATAGCAAAACAAACTGTTATAAAAAGACGAACATAAAACCACAATATTCCCCGAAACTCAATGGTGTGGGAAGCAATGGTATTACAAAAGAAAGCAGCCGCCAGAATAATCGCAATTACACCATACCAAAAATAGTTAATCTCATGAAGGTTCACATAATCATACTTTTCCTTATAATTTTTTATTTGAAAAAGCTTGAATTCATGATATAACAAGATCAGTATGGCAATACCAACACAGAGATAGCCCCCCATAAACATATAATTGTCCCAAGCGGCTAAGAAGGATGCAGAAATTTTCATGGTAGTGGGTTTGGTATTTGGTCTTTAAAGTTATTCATTATTTTCAAGTATTCCATTACAAGGTAAAGCCTTTCTATATCAAAAAAAGCAAATAGGTGACCCGAAACCGCTATTTTTGAATATTCAATTGTCTAATCTTCACTATAAATGCGCCAACAATTACTCAGCGAGGGAGCAAGCGAGCTTAGCTACGAAATACGAGAAATCGTAAAAAAAGCCGGTCAGATAAAGGAGCTGGGGCAGGAAATCTATTGGGAAAATATTGGAGATCCCATTCAGAAAAATCATCCTTTGCCGATGTGGATAAAGGAGATTATCGCCTCTTTGACTTTAGAAAATGATTCTTATGGCTATTGTCCCTCCAAAGGAATGTTGGACACCCGCGAGTTTTTGGCAGCACGGACCAATGAAAGAAAAGGAGTTACCATCTCCGCTGAGGACATCTGTTTTTTTAATGGTCTTGGAGATGCAATTGCCAAAGTCTATCAATACATCACACCCACCTCCAGGGTCATTGGTCCTTCCCCTGCTTACTCAACTCACTCGAGTGCTGAGGCCGCACATGCAAGCCATGAGCCACTGACCTATAGACTTGATCCCGATCATCAATGGCATCCTGATTTGGATGACCTATACAACAAGGTCAAGTACAACCCCAATATTGTTGGCATTCTCATCATCAATCCGGATAATCCAACCGGCATGGTTTATCCTTTGCAAACCCTAAAGCGGATTGTTGAAATCGCCAGAGAGTTTAAATTATTTTTGATCTGTGATGAGATCTATCTCAACATCACCTACAACGGTGCCATCGCCTATGCCCTGGCAGATGTAATCGGTGACGTGCCGGGCATTGCCATGAAAGGAATTTCAAAAGAACTGCCGTGGCCGGGAGCGCGTTGCGGATGGATGGAGTATTATAACCGTGATAAAGACATAGAATTCAATCGCTTTTGTAATGCCTTGGACAATGCCAAAATGATAGAGGTGTGTTCTACCAAACTTCCTCAATTGGCCATCCCTAAAATTCTTTCCGATTCTCGCTTTAAAATCTATCGGGACGAAACAAATCAAAAAATCGGTAAACGAAGTAAAATCATTTCTGATATCCTTCGCACTGTACCCCAACTTACCTTCAATGAAACGTATGGCGCTTTTTATAATACGATCATCTTCCGAAATGGAGTATTGAAGTCTAATCAAAAATTAGAAATCAAAAACATAAAGATTAAAAAGAAAGTAGAAGAATGGACCGCTCAAGAAATGCCGTTAGATAAACGTTTCGTCTATTATTTGTTAGGAGCCAAAGGAGTTTGTGTTGTCCCCATCTCTTCTTTTTGTTCTGATCTGCAAGGCTTTCGGGTTACCTTGCTAGAAGAAGACGAAGCAACTTTGTTGCACACATTTACTTCTATTCGCGATGGCATTATTGAATATCTTGCTTCGGCCTGATAAGACTTTCTTTTAGCAACTAAGACATTAAAACCTCCTAACGACTGTCTGCTACCTAACACTTGTTAATGCGAGGGCAAATTTTTTCTTAAAGAACAGTTGAATGTGAGCCTAAAATTATCCAATCTTGTAAGGTAGCATAAAGTATAATTCAAGGAATGAATTCAGTGAATACCTTAATGAGTAATAGTTTGATCAATTTGATCAGTAACTCTCTTGTGCTCATCAGCGTCATTATTCTCCGAAAACCGGGGCGGTGACAATTTTGTAAAAAGAAATTCTCAACCGTCCTGACAGTAAACGTCAGGACGGTTTTATTTTATATAGACTATAACAAACTAACGATTGTTCAAACCAATGTATTACACAGACGAAACGGTTCTCTTTCTTGACGGAAAATTTATCAAAGCAAAAGATGCCAAGGCTGATCTCTTTAGTCAAACTCTCCATTATGGCTTCGGAGCTTTTGAAGGAATAAGAGCGTATCAAACAGTTAACGGAACTAAGGTCTTCAAGGCACACGAACATTATGAGCGTCTTAAGAGAAGTTGTGCATTGGTTCACATCCCACTTCATTACGGAGTTGAAGAACTTACTCAAATTACCTATCAGGTACTGGAAAAGAATAATCTCTCAAATGCCTATATCCGCCCGTTAGTGTTCTGCAGCCCTAATATGTCATTGACAGCCCCCAAAGAAATTTCGGTAATGATTGCGGCTTGGGATTGGGGAAAATATTTCAGTAATCAATCGCTGCGTCTGTGTGTCTCTTCCTATCAACGTCCGAATCCTAAATCGGTAAAAGTTGAGGCAAAGATCTGTGGTCACTATGTAAACTCCATTATGGCTACCATGGAAGCAAAGGAAAGGGGTTTTGATGAGGCGCTTATGCTGGACATGAATGGCTTCGTAGCCGAAGGACCGGGAGCTAATTTCTTTTTCGAAAAAGACGGTGTGCTGTACACCCCACCCCTTGGTAATATTCTTCCTGGCATTACAAGAAGTACCGTTCTAGATATTTGTAAGGAACTGGATATGCCTGTTGAAGAAAAATATTTCAGACCCGAGGAATTGTTTGAAGCCGACTGTGCTTTTTTCTGCGGAACAGCAGCCGAAGTCATTGCTATCGACTCCGTAGAAGGTCAGCCTTTTGCAAAATCATGGAAGAATTCAATGGGATTGATTATTCAGGAAGCATACAAGTGTATTGTGCTGGATAAGAGTTATTCGTATGTAATTGTCTAGATGTAAGTATCAAGTCGTAAGAATCAAGAATTGAGTTTTAATAATGAAAGAACTTTCTCATGATAGTCCTAAATCTTCCCCCTCTCCTTCGGAGAGGGACGGGGTGAGGCTGGAACTAAATAAATATAGCAAGACCATAACCCAAGATCCAACGCTGCCAGCGTCACAGGCCATGTTGTATGGAATCGGACTGACAGAACATGATTTGAAGAAGGCGCAAGTAGGCATTGTGAGCACGGGCTTCGATGGCAACACCTGCAACATGCACTTGAATGCATTGGCGCAAGAAGTGAAAACTGCCGTGTGGGATCAGGAATTGGTAGGACTGATTTTTCATACCATTGGTGTGAGCGATGGGATTTCCAATGGCACAGAAGGAATGCGCTATTCTTTGGTGAGTAGAGAAGTAATTGCCGACTCGATTGAAACAGTATGTGGGGCACAGTATTATGATGGATTGATAGCAGTAGTGGGTTGCGATAAAAATATGCCAGGCTCAGTCATGGCGATGGGCAGATTAAATCGCCCGGCAATCATGGTTTACGGTGGCACCATTGCTGGTGGTCATTATAAAGGACGTGAGCTAAATATTATTTCTTCGTTCGAGGCTTTGGGTGAAAAAATCCAAGGCAAACTTTCAGAAGAAGATTACAAAGGTATCATTCAAAATTCTTGCCCGGGTGCCGGTGCCTGTGGCGGTATGTACACCGCCAATACAATGGCTTCAGCTATTGAAGCATTGGGTATGTCATTGCCTTACTCTTCTTCTAATCCTGCTTTGAGCAAAGAAAAATCAGCAGAGTGTGCAGAATCTGGAAAGGCGATCCTTCATTTACTTAAAGAAGATTTGAAGCCACGAGATATCATGACCTTCAAGGCATTTGAAAATGCCATTACCATTGTGATGATACTCGGTGGATCTACTAATGCAGTCTTGCATTTGATTGCAATGGCAAAAAGCGTTGGTGTAAAAATCACTCAAGAAGATTTTCAACGCATCTCAGATAAAACTCCATTGATAGCTGATTTAAAACCAAGCGGAAAATATTTGATGGAAGCACTTCATAAAATTGGTGGAGTTCCTTCCGTAATGAAGTATTTAGTTCAAAAGGGCTTTCTTCATGGCGAGTGCATTACGGTAACAGGAAAAACAATTGCTGAAAATGTGGCCAATGCGAAAGATCTCGATTTCGAAAAGCAAGATGTCATCGTTCCTTTTGAAAGGGCTATAAAGAAAACAGGCCACTTGCAAATCCTCTACGGAAATTTAGCAGAGAAGGGATCAGTTGCAAAAATTACGGGCAAGGAAGGTGAAAAATTCAAAGGTACCGCGCGGGTGTTCAATGGTGAGTTTGAATTGATAGATGGGATTAAATCCGGCAAAATAAAAGAAGGTGATGTCGTAGTCATACGCAATGTTGGTCCTAAGGGTGCACCCGGTATGCCCGAAATGCTGAAGCCCACCAGTTTGATTATGGGCTCCGGTCTTGGCAAGTCCGTTGCCTTAATTACCGATGGAAGATTCTCCGGAGGCTCGCATGGATTTGTAATTGGACATATTACACCCGAAGCATTTGACGGAGGGTTGATTGGTTTGGTGGAAGATGGTGATTGGATTGAAATTGATGTTAAAAAACATCAGATCAATTTATTGGTAGATGAAAAAACAATTGCGATCAGACGATCGCACTACAAAGCCCCAGCACTTCGTGTGACGAGCGGGGTACTGTATAAATATGCAAAACAAGTAAAAACTGCTGCTGATGGATGCGTTACTGACGAAGGATAAACCGGTAACTAGCCCCGAAACTTATCGGGAGCAAGAGATGCCAAAGAAAAAGATTTCCGGCTCGGAGATACTACTACGTTGCCTTGTCGAAGAGGAAGTTACAACACTCTTTGGATACCCTGGTGGAGCAATCATGCCTGTTTATGACGCACTTTATCATTATGCTGACAAACTCACACACATCCTTGTTCGTCATGAGCAAGGTGCCGTCCATGCAGCGCAAGGCTTTGCTCGCGTGTCAGGAAATGTTGGTGTGGCATTGGCCACTTCAGGACCGGGTGCCACCAATCTGGTTACCGGCTTAGCCGATGCGCTAATCGATTCAACACCCATCGTTTGCATTACAGGTCAGGTATTCGCTCATCTGTTGGGTACAGATGCCTTTCAGGAAATTGATGTAGTCAATACTACCATTCCTGTAACAAAGTGGAATGTGCAAGTAACCGAAGCAAAAGATATAGCACCTGCTATCGCAAAAGCATTTTATATCGCGCGTACAGGGAGACCAGGACCTGTGTTGGTGGATATCACCAAGAATGCACAGAATGAAATGATTGATGAAACGCCCTATGAAAGATGTACCGGCATACGGACGTATAAACCAAAGCCTGTATTACAACTTTCAAAAATAGAAGAGGCCGCCAAACTTCTTAATGAAGCCAAGCGACCTTATATTCTGGCTGGCCAAGGCGTATTACTTTCCGGAGCATCAGCCGAATTAATTGCATTTTCAGAAAAGACAGGTATTCCGGTTGCCTCAACATTGCTTGGACTTGGTGGGTTTCCCACTAACCATCCCAATTACGTTGGCTACTTGGGTATGCATGGCAACTACGGACCTAACATCAAATCCAATGAATGCGATGTCATGCTTGCTATTGGAATGCGGTTCGATGATCGCGTTACAGGAAATGTAAGCAAGTATGCCAAACAGGCGAAAGTCATCCACATTGAAATTGACCGCGCTGAAATTAACAAAATAATTCCTGCCACAGTAGCCATTCATGCCGATGCGAAAGAGGCCCTGCAAGCATTGATTCAAAAATGTGAATCAGGGAATCACAGTAAATGGATCAGTGGTTTTCATAAACTGATGGCGGTTGAGTTTGAGAAAGTCATCAAACACGAATTCAATCCAACAGGCCCATTGATGATGGCGGAAGTAATTCATCAATTATCTGATCTTACCAATGGTGAAGCCATTGTGGTGTCTGATGTCGGGCAGCATCAAATGACTACCTCTCGCTACTATGAATACAAGAACCCGAGAACGAATGTGACTTCTGGTGGTGCCGGTACGATGGGCTTTGCTCTTCCAGCAGCCATGGGGGCTAAGTTAGCAATGCCGCACAAACAAGTGATTGCAGTCATAGGCGATGGAGGGTATCAAATGACCATTCAGGAACTGGGTACTATTATGCAGTATAAGATTCCAGTTAAGATTCTTGTATTGAATAATAATTTCCTGGGAATGGTAAGGCAATGGCAGCAACTCTTTCATGAGAAGCGCTATTCATTTACCGAAATGGTAAATCCCAACTTCATCAAAATTGCTGAAGCCTATGACATTACTGCGCGAAAGGTTGAAAAGAGAGAAGATCTTACCTCAGCCTTGAAAGAAATGTTGGAGTCAAAGACGTCATTTTTTCTTGAAGCTGTCGTAGGAAAAGAAGATAATGTCTTCCCTATGGTTCCGGCAGGTGCAGGTGTAGGTGAAATTATATTGGAGGCACCAAAAAAATAGAGTATGAAGCAGGAATTTACCATCGAACTCACCGCTGACAATAATTTTTCTGTTCTCAACAGGATCATTAATATTTTAAATCGCAGGAGAGTCCGAATCAAAAAATTGATGGCGCATGAAAATGAAAATGACTTTCGCAGAGGAGGAGTCATCATGTTACTTTTCACCACACCTGAATTAATTGAAAAAGTAATCACACAGCTAGAGAAACTCATTGAAGTGGATGGAGTAAAAGTTTCCGAAGGCAGTCATCTTTATTTTGAGCTCAGCGAAAAAATTGTGGACGTAGATTAGAATTAGATTATTAAAAAAAAACAAACAAGAACATAAAAATTAAAAAAATGGCAAAGATCAACTTTGGAGGAACAATTGAAGAGGTAGTCACCCGCGAAGAATTTCCAATGGAAAAAGCTTTGGACCTTATGAAGAATGAAACCATCGCCATTATTGGATATGGGGTTCAAGGTCCTGCTCAAGCATTAAATCTCCGAGATAATGGATTTCGGGTAATTGTGGGGCAACGTAAAGGTTCAAAGACCTGGAATAAAGCTGTCGAACATGGATGGGTTCCGGGAGAAACGTTGTTTGACATTGAAGAGGCCGCCAAACGCGGAACGATAATTCAATTTTTATTATCCGATGCGGGACAAATTGCATTGTGGCCCGCTGTCAAAACTCATTTGACAAAAGGTAAAACTCTATACTTCTCTCACGGCTTTGGAATTACGTTCAAAGAACAAACGGGTATAGTGCCTCCTGCCGATGTAGATGTTATTCTTGCTGCGCCCAAAGGCTCTGGCACTTCAGTGCGCAGATTATTTTTGCAAGGTAAAGGCATTAATGCGAGCTACGCAGTGTTTCAAGATGCAAGCGGTAAAGCAGCTAAGAAGGCGATTGCATTAGGAATTGGTGTAGGTGCGGGTTATTTATTCGAGACAGATTTCAAAAAAGAAGTGTATTCAGATTTAACAGGAGAGCGCGGCACGTTGATGGGTGCTATTGCCGGAATTTTTGAAGCGCAGTATGAAGTGCTTCGTTCGAAAGGGCATACACCATCAGAGGCTTTCAACGAAACCGTAGAAGAGTTGACACAAAGCTTGATGCCACTGGTTGCCGAAAACGGTATGGACTGGATGTATGCGAATTGTTCGACCACTGCACAACGAGGTGCATTGGATTGGAAGAAGAAATTCAAGGCAGCTACGCTTCCTGTTTTCAAAGAATTGTATGAGAGCGTAGCAAGTGGAGCTGAAGCAAAACGCACGATCGATACTTGCAGTAAACCTGACTATCGCGAAAAGCTTGCCGAGGAATTGAAAGAAGTTCGCGAAAGCGAATTGTGGCAAGCAGGCGCAGCAGTGCGTGCGTTGAGACCGGAGAAAAATCAAGTAGAGGCGAGCATGATAAACTAGAATTAAGTAGTAAGACACAAGTAGTAAGATAAAGCACAATTTTTGTGTCTTATGTCTTACCGCTAGTGTCTTACGCCTAAAAAAATGACAACTACTAAAGAACAACAAATCGATATCAACCGGGCTCACCTCGTTCTCAAAAACGTAGTGCTCAAAACCCCTCTACAGTTTCATCGCAAGCTATCGGAGAAGTTTGGATGCGAAGTGTATTTGAAGCGCGAAGATTTGCAAGTGGTGCGGTCCTATAAAATTCGTGGAGCTTATAATTTGATTCAAAGTTTAGGTGAAGAGCAAAGGAATCAA
>JANNRV010000179.1:0-17724 GCA_031401775.1 Bacteroidia bacterium
CATTCTCCTTTGGAGAAGGGTAACGGGTTGAGGTCATCAAAGGCAAGGTTTTTAGAACTTCCTTTAAGAACCGGGATGTGAATGTGCCGGAAGTTTTAAAACCCATTTCATGAGCGGTCCGCTGGTCATGCTGGTCACTAAGGCCATGATCACCAGACTGACGAAAACCTTTTCATTAATCAGTCCATTTTCCAAAGCGATCAAACCGAGAATTATCTCCATAGCTCCGCGTGCATTCATTCCAAAGCCAGCTGCTGCAGACTCACGCCAGGTGAAGCCTCCTAATCGGGTTCCTAGTCCACTGCCGATTATTTTACCGGCAAAAGCAATTACTAGAATGGCCAGTGTAAGGGCCCAATCGAAATTCACCAGGAAATTTACTTTTAGTCCAATGGAAACAAAAAATAATGGTGCGAAGATGTTATTAATAAACTGGTGAACAATTTCTTTGGCGCGTTCGGAAAGATGTTCCGAATCACCCAGAGTTATCCCGATGATGAATGCACCAAACAAGGCGTGAATGCCAATGTATTCCGTAAAGGCGGCTCCTATAAAACAAAGTGCAAGAGACAAGGACAGTAATCCACCCGGCCAGGCCATTTTTTTATTCACCCAAGGAAGTATTCGATTGATTAGCCCGCGACCTAACGTGAGCATAATGGCGGTAAAAGAAATCGTGAGAACAATGGTATAGTTGAGCGACATGTTTTGATGTCCTTTGCCAATCATACCCAACACGACAGAAAAAATCAGCCAGCCGATAATATCGGTTATCATGGCAGACGAGATCACCAGCATGCCCATCCGTGATTTAAAAATTCCCAAATCCATAAGTATTCTGGCGATGACCGGTAAAGCGGTGATGGCCATGGAAGTACCCATAAAAAGTGAAAAGGCGAGATGATTAGCACTATTATCGCTACCAAAAAAGTCAGGGAAGAAATAAGGGAATAAGAAGCCAAAGAAAAACGGAATGACCAATCCAAAAAAACTGGTATAGACTGCCTGTCTTCCTTGCTGCCAGACAATGTGAAGATCTACCTCAAGACCTGCTATGAATAAAAGAAGTACCACAGCTACCTGAACAAAGCCATCCAATACCAATGAAGAGGAGCCTGGGGGAAATAGAGAATGAAACCCATCGGGAGAAATAGTGCCGAGAATGGTAGGGCCAAGCAGAATACCGGCAATAATTTCTCCAACAACAGCCGGTTGTTTTAATTTTCTGGCCAATTCAGCGAAAGCCCTTCCCATGGCAAGCATAACGCTCAACTGGATGAGCAGATTCATGATTTCCTGTTGGCTAAGCTTGCTCATTCTTTATGATCTTTTTCGCGAGGATGAACAATAAGAAGATTACAAGGCATTTCCGCAAAAACATATTCAAGGTCATGAGGGAAAACCCGATCGAACAAGGAGAAGCGTTTAGCAGGGGATCCTACAATCAGGAGATCGGCTTGCTTGCGTTCTGCAAACTTGCATAGTTCAAAGCCCGACTTGCCGGAAAGCATTTTAATATTCACCTTGATTTGATCGTGGGGAATTCGCCCTAGCATTTTTTCAACTTCTATGATCTCATCTTTCAACAAATGCTGTTTTACTTCAGCATATTCTTGTTCCGAATGTTGGTCGGTAGCTGCCAATGCAAGCCCTAATAATTTCAATTCACGCACAATGTGAACCCATGCGTTTTCCTCTTTGGATGCGATTTGACAGGCTGCGCTTAATGCCTCTTCTAAAAATGGACTATCTTCTGCATTAACAACAATATTTTTTAATGGGTGAAGCTCTACCGAAGGATTGGCAATCATCATTAATGAGCAATTTGCCTTTCGCATAATTTTGCGGGCTATGGTACCTACATAATAGCTGACCAGATTTTCTTTCTTTAAAGCGCCTGCAATGAGGAGGTCAATTTGTTGATGGTCACAAACCTTTAAAATTTTATCAGCCGGCTCTCCTTCTTCCCATATGATTTTATAGGTTTGGTTGGAAAGATCAACATTCTTAAGAATTTCCCTCAATGAATGCTCTTCTCTTTCGCCATGAGGGCCTATGTGCATTAATACCAATTCGGCTTGAAATAATTTTGCCCAGCGGGCAGTTTCTGCCAACATGGCCTCTGCGGTAGGAGAGAAGGCCAAGGCAAATCCGATACGACTGAAAAGTGGCATGATCGGTTTCAAGTTAGGGTTAAATTTTGGTTTTAAGGCAGAGAATAGGTTTGTTTTTACCGCTTAATCATTCTATTTATATTGTGCTTTAATACGATGTCTTTTAAACATACACTTCGCAATCTGATCATCGGCAAAGAACGCTACATCACTACCCGCAGTGATTACAAGAGCACATTGCTAAGAGGGCAGTTATCCATTCTTGGGATTGCCGCTGGGGTCATTTATATTATACGCGACCTAACGAGTCACATTTATCCAAATATTCCGGTCTACCTAGGTCTTGTTGGAGTCATGGTTTTATCATTTATAACCAACAGGGCAGGAATACATTTTCTCACCAATATGGTTCTGCTTATCACAACCAATATTGTCATTTACCTATTTGCTGCAACTGACCCTGGCAAAGGGGGAGTTTTTATATTTTTTGTCACCGCGAGCTTAGCAGCCCTTGCCCTTTTCGGTTATCGCCAACGGGCTTGGGGTTTACTGTTTGTCGGGCTTTCATTCGTTCTATTTCTTTTAGCCTACTTTATCGACTTCTCAATTCTTGAAAAACCTATTCTGACGGAAGCCTTCATGAGGGTTAATTTTCTAATCAATTTTACTATTGCCTTTACAGCCTCAGTTCTGATCATCTATCTGTTAGTGGGCATTAATCATCATTCTGAAAAAACTCTTCAGGAGAAGGAGGAAAATTTGCTACACCTTACTGAAGAGCTAAAGAGGAGCAAGCAGCGCTATAAAATGGCAATCACCGGTTCCAAAGCAGGTATCTACGAATGGGAGCGAAGTAGAAATGAAATTTTTATTAGCCCCTACTATCAAGAGTTGCTAGGCTATGGCCCTGGCCAATTGATTATTCAAAAAATTGAGGATTATCAAATGCTGATTCATCCGGAAGATCAGCCTGTTGTGGGAAAAGCAATGAGTGATCATTTCGCCACCCAGCAGCCATTTCATACCGAATTGCGCTTAAAAACCAGGAGCGGTGAATACAAATGGTTTTCAGATAGTGGTCAATCTGTTTTTAATGAGCAATGTGAACCCATGATTGTTGTGGGCTCTATCATTGATATCAGCGAGCGTAAAAAAGCGGAGCAGCAGGTACTGGAGCAAAATGTTCTCTTGGCTAAAACAAACGCAGAATTAGATCGCTTTGTTTATAGCACATCGCACGATTTAAAAGCTCCGTTAAGTTCTGTATTAGGACTAATTTCTATTGCTGAAAAAACTCAAGACTCGGAAGAGGTTAGGCATTGCCTTAATATGATGAAAGAGCGAATTCATCACCTTGAGGAATTCATTCATGAAATTATTGATTACTCTCGCAATTCCAGAGTAGAGGTAAAACGACTACCTACGAATCTTTATCAACTTATCAATGATGTGGTGGAAAACCTAAGGCACGCTGAGGGTTCCGAAAACATTTTTGTGAAGTATGACATTCCTAAAGACCTTGATTTAAAAACAGATGAGGGACGTTTGAAAGTAGTGCTTAATAATTTAATTGGCAATTCCATTAAGTACAGCGATCCGGGTAAAGTAGATCAGTTTATCTCGGTGAAGACTTCCTTAGAACAAGCCCAGGTTCGCATTTTTATTGAAGACAATGGACTGGGTATTTCGGAAGAGCATCACTCAAAAATTTTTGATATGTTTTACAGGGCCTCTGAAAAATCACAAGGGTCAGGCCTCGGCTTGTATATAGTCAAAGAGACCGTGCAGAAGCTTGGTGGAGAAATATCATTTGAGTCTACTCCGGGAGAAGGAACAAGATTTGAAATAATAATTCCCTCATGAAAGCTGGCGCAATGGAAAGCAACATCAATCTGTCTGAACAGAAAAGAAGCTCTCTCGTTTCACGACTTTCCATTATTGTTTTTGTAGTTACTTTCTTTTACATGATGCTGGATTGGATTCTTGACATTCATGTACAGACTTTTATTTATATTGGATTTCTTCTCTGTTCTGTGATCACTTTTTTGCTGAATTATTATAAGCGGTTAGATGCTGCGAAAATTGTTGGACTGATATTTTTTAATGGGCTGATATTTCTAGTCGCATCAAGTGAGCCATTTGAAACAGGTATACATCTTCACTTTTTCTCAGTGGGTGTCGTGGCGATGATCATTTATGGCTTTGAAGAGTGGAAAAAGGGAATTTGTTTCATAGCACTCTCGTTGGTTTTATACCTGACCGTTTTCTTGTATGATCTTGATCTGATAGCCTATCGGTCCTTTGGTCCTTATGAAAGCCGAATTTTTTTTGTGATCAACATTACAGTAACGGCAATCATCTCCACTCTTTCATTTTTAATGTTTTCAAAAGTCAATTATAAGATTGAGCAATCGCTGCGTCAGAATCAGGAAGTGATGATCGCGCAAAACGAAAAACTTGAAAAGGCAAACAAAGAACTCGATCGATTTGTGTATAGTGCTTCACATGATTTGAGGGCGCCATTGAGTTCCCTCACCGGACTCATTAACCTGTCGGGTATGACATCTGATATCAATACCATTCGGGAATATCACGCCCACATGCAGAATCGCATACTGGTAATGGATAAGTTTATCAAAGAGATCATCGATTATTCCCGAAATGCCCGTGTGGAAGTTCTTGAAGAGAAGATTAATCTCAGGAATTTAATTGATGAAGTAGCCGAAAGTCTAAAGTTTGTAAAGGATTCAAGTGCAATTTTATTACAGAACGATATCGAGGAATCAATGGAACTTCAGTCGGATACGTATCGGTTGAAGGTGGTTTTTAGTAATCTGATCTCGAATGCAGTAAAGTATCACGACTTACGAAAGCCCAATCCGTACATCAAAATAGGATGCAACGGAAACAATGGCTCTTATAAAGTTAAGATAGAAGATAATGGAATTGGAATCCCAACGGAGCACATACCTAAAATATTTGACATGTTTTATCGGGCTCATGAGAATTCAGAAGGTTCGGGGCTGGGTTTATATATAGTCAAAGAAACCCTGTCAAAGATTGGAGGACAAATTGCGGTGGATTCAACCTATGGAGAAGGTTCCACTTTCTTAATCACCCTGCCGGTGGCTCCCAACGGATAATTTTCAATCCCGATAACTATCGGGACAGTTTTTCAAATTACTTTTGCAGCCTTATGGCCAATCAAGACGATAATCATTTAAAGAAAATCATTTCCCATGCCAAGGAGTATGGGTTCATCTTCCCTTCCAGTGAAATTTATGACGGGCTGAGTGCCGTTTACGATTATGGGCAAAATGGGGTAGAACTGAAAAACAATATCAAGGAATATTGGTGGAAGTTTATGACCCAACTCCATGATAACATAGTGGGTATTGATTCGGCAATCTTTATGCATCCTACCATCTGGAAAGCCTCCGGTCATGTGGATGCCTTTAATGATCCGATGCTTGACAACAAAGATTCGAAGAAGCGCTATCGCGCGGATGTGTTGATTGAAGATGCGATTTCAAAAATTGAAGATAAGATTGAGAAGGAAGCAGAGAAGGCAGCAAAACGATTTCGTGAATCCTTCAACAAGGAAATGTTTCTGACTACCAATCCCCGAGTGGTTGAATATCAAAAGAAGATTGATGAAGTTAATACTCGTTTGAAAACTGCCATGGAAAAGTCAGACATGGCGGATTTAAAGCAAATTATTGTTGACCTTGAGGTGGCCGATCCTGTTTCAGGTTCTCGCAATTGGACAGAAGTTCGTCAGTTCAATTTAATGTTTTCGACCGAAATGGGTTCGGTAACAGAAGATGCCAATAAAATTTACCTTCGCCCAGAAACGGCACAAGGAATTTTTGTCAACTTCCTCAATGTTCAGAAAACTGGAAGGATGAAAATTCCTTTTGGAATTGCCCAAATTGGTAAAGCATTCAGAAATGAAATTGTGGCGCGTCAGTTTATTTTTCGCATGCGCGAGTTTGAGCAGATGGAAATGCAATTTTTTGTGAAGCCAGGCGAAGAAATGAAGTGGTACGAATTCTGGAAGGAGAAACGAATGAAATGGCACCAGGCACTTGGCTTCGGCCCAGCAAATTATCGTTATCATAATCATTTGAATTTAGCACATTATGCGAATGCCGCTTGCGATATTCAATTCAATTTTCCCATGGGCTTCAAAGAATTGGAAGGAATTCATTCCCGAACCGACTTTGACTTGAAGAGCCATGAAAAATTTTCCGGAAAGAAGCTTCAGTATTTCGATGCAGACGATAATCAAAATTATATTCCTTATGTAGTGGAGACCTCAGTAGGCTTGGATAGGATGTTCTTGTCAATACTATCCAATTCGTATAAGGAAGAAAAGATTGCTGCCACAGAAGGTAAGGAAGAAGGAAGCGAACGTGTTGTGTTGTCTATTCCTCCGGCACTGGCTCCAAATAAAGTTGCCATTCTCCCATTGATTAGGAAGGATGGCTTACCCGAAAAAGCAGAAGCCATTCTAAATGATTTGAAATTGGATATGCGGTGCTACTATGAGGATAAAGACACGATCGGCCGCAGGTATAGAAGAATGGATGCCATTGGTACACCTTTCTGTGTTACGATTGATCATCAAACCATTCAGGATGATACCGTAACCATTCGAGAACGCGATACGATGAAACAGCAACGACTTAAAATTTCTGAAGTCAAGGAGGTTCTCGAAAAAGAATGTTCTTTAAAAAACTTACTTAGCTCAATAGGGTAGATTCTAAATTTTCAGAATTGTCCTTGTTGATAAAATGATAATGTGGGAGAACTAGTTAAACTTATCTTTAAAGCGTTTTATCGGGCATACGAGGAAACTCAATTCAGGCTTTATCACGGTCCGGTATTTCACCGTTTTCTCAATCATAAATACGGCTACTACACCAAACTGCCCTGGTCAAAAAAGTTAAAGTTTCTAAGACTCGTGCGAGATCATTATCAGTATTTCGAATTTATTTCCAGAGATAATGAAAACCTGACTCGAGCGAAAATGGCCATTATCTGCTGTGGAGCAAGTCAATTGGTTTTTTCATTGCCTGCAGAAAGCCTTACGTATTTTGAGAAGATTATTGTCTATCCGGACTATTACAGTTCAAAGTACACTCATAAACGGCACAAAGGTGAAGTAAATCCAGGCCTACGGATTATTGTCTTCAGTTGGCGTGGAGTGATGGAAGGATTGGACCGGCCTGATGATGGACTTAACTTAATGCTTCACGAATTTGCCCACGCACTATGGCTTGAGCATAAGCTCATGCAACATCAATATACTGTGTTGAATGAGGAATTGATAAGTCAATTTGAAGAATTGGCGTTGGTTGAAATGAAGGCACTTCAGGCGGATGAGCAACACTTTTTCAGGCGATATGCATTTGAAAGTATGGAGGAGTTTTTTGCGGTAGCCGTTGAAAACTTTTTTGAGCGATCCGAAAAATTCTCAATACAATTACCTCACTTTTACAACCTGTTAGTAAAAATTCTTAAGCAAGACCCTCTTCAAATCATCAAGCCAGAATAAAGTATGAATAACATCCTCAACAAGAATCTTTTTTTTGTAAAAGAGCATGTCAAAATTTTTAAGGCGGCCAATAGCTTTGATATTTTTGATCCGGACACAAAGCAGATTGTTCTGGAATGCCGTGAAGAAAATCTGGGATTCTTTACTAAAATGATTCGCTTCACGGACTACAAACGAATGACACCATTTAATATGGTCATCAAAGCAACCTCCGGCCAAAAGATAGTTACCGTGCGAAGAGGAGTTTCCTTCTTTCGGTCTACCGTGGAGGTGCTTAATGAGCAGGATGCTCTGATAGGAAAATTCAAGCAGCACTTTTTTTCGATAGGAGGGAAGTTTGAAGTTTTGGATCAAAATGAAAGATCGCTTTGCATGCTGAAAGGAACCTGGACAAGTTGGGATTTTAAATTTATTTCCAATGACGGCAAAGAATTCGCCACGGTGACAAAAAAGTGGAATGGGCTTGGCAAAGAATTGTTTACGTCTGCCGATAACTACATTTTACAAATCAATTCAGAGGTTCCAGCAGATCATCCCTTGCGGGAGTTAATCCTGGCAGCAGTAATGTGTATTGACCTTGTGTTGAAAGAGTAATCTAATAGATTTTTTTTAAGATACCTTTTGTAAATGATTAGTTGATCATGAACTGGCTTCAACTCCTCTCTTCTTACCGACTAGGTCAAAAAGAATCGTCTTCTGAGCAATCACGGTCTGCATTTGAGCAGGATTATGATCGTATCATATTTGCGCATCCTTTCCGCAGACTCCAAGACAAGACACAGGTTCATCCTTTGCCGGAGCAAGATTTCGTGCATACTCGATTAACGCATAGCCTTGAAGTATCCAGTGTTGGAAGATCGTTGGGCAAACGAGTTGGTGAAGTAATTTTACAGCGCCATACGGAATTGAAAGAAAATTTTTCCTTGTTTGATTTTGGGGCAATCGTAGCAGCGGCTTCTCTGGCACATGATCTTGGCAACCCACCCTTTGGTCACGCGGGCGAAGATGCCATTTCAGATTTCTTTCTTCATCATCCCTTTGGTCAATCCTTTAAAGCTAAAGTGACTGAAGCGGAATGGGCAGAGCTTATCAACTTTGAGGGTAATGCACAGGGCTTTCGCATTCTCAATAAAAGCCAATACGGATTGAAACTTACGTGCGCTACACTGGGAGCCTTTACAAAATATCCATGTCCGGCCCATTTCTTAGCAAGGGATAAAAATAAAAAGAGTCAGAAGAAATTTGGCTTCTTTGTGGCTGAGCAAAAGATTTTTACCGAGGTGGCAGTTCAACTGGGATTACCGGGAGGTGACGATCATGTCTGGAGTCGTCATCCCTTGACATTTTTGGTGGAGGCTGCGGATGATATCTGTTACAGCATCATTGACCTGGAGGACGGTTGTCGTCTTGGTTTAGTAAGTTTTGAAGAAACTGTTGATTTGCTAGCACCAATTTTAAAGGATAAGCTTAATCGCAATAAGCTTATTGGCAAAGCAGGGCTCAATGAAAAAGTTGGAGTGCTTCGGGCTATGGCTATCGGTGAGTTGATTGATGCATGCACTCAAGTCTTCCTTGATCATGAACAAGAAATATTGGCAGGAAAATTTGACCAAGCCCTTACTGACCTTTGTGAGTTCAAAGACGCGCTTAAGAAAATCAGTCAAGTATCTATACAAAAAATTTACCGTGCCCGTCAAGTAGTAGAGATTGAAGCGGCAGGGCATGAAGTTTTGCCGGGCCTATTGCATGAGTTTACGCAGGCTGGTCTTTACCTGATGCAAAATGTGAAATCAAGAAAATATCAAAACCTGATTTTACTTGTGCCTGAAGAAATACACGAAGCCATTGTTCAGGAACCCAATGACCATTATGTTATGCTTCGGAACACAATCGATTTTATTTCAGGCCTCACCGACCGGCACGCCTTGTCGCTCTACCGGAAGATCAAGGGAATTTCTCTAACCTGATCATCAAAAGCCTCTAAATTCCTGCAAATTGGATTGTTTTTGACCTCTCGCAAGACCTCAAAAACCTCAAAAATCCTTAGCTTTGCCGTTTCCTAAAGTTTTATGTGGACCACTGTCGCTAAGTTCATCATCGGATACCGCCTCCCACTCATCCTTGTGATTTGCGCAATCACTGTTTTCATGGGCTATAAAGCTTCGAAAGTAGAGATGAGTTACGACTTTGGCAGGACGGTACCACAAGATGATCCTGAAATGTTATTCCTTAATAAATTCAAAGAGCAATTTGGCGAAGATGGAAATATCATCGGAGTGGGGTTGAAGGATAGCGCTATCTACGAACTAAAGAATTTTGAAAAATTTAAAAACCTTGGTGATCAACTGCGCGCCATTCCGGGTATCACCAATGTATTTGGCCTTCCTCAGATTAAAATTATTTTAAAGGATACTGCCAATAAGCGCTTTTATCTAACTGATCTTTTCAAAGATAAAATTACATCTCAGGAAAAACTCGATAGCCTGATGGGGGTGATGCGCAATCAAAAAACCTATATGGGTCGGATTGTAAATCCCGTCAATGGGGCCACCATGTTAGTGGTGTCAATAAACAAAGATGTGATTAATTCTTCCAAGCGAGTAGAAATGACAAATGCACTGGTGGCGGCAGGCGGAGCGTTTTCTAAGGAAACCGGAATCGAGTTACGCTATGCAGGCCTTCCCTTTGTGCGTGCCGTAGTAGCCACACAGGTAAGAAAAGAATTATCGCTCTTCTTATATTTATCAGCGATCGTTACCGGACTGATCATGTTTGCTTTTTTTCGTTCATTCCGGGCTGTACTTTTTTCAATGATCATCATCGGTATTGTAGTGATTTGGGTGATGGGAACATTGGCATTGTTTGGTTTTAAAATCACGTTGCTCAGTGGATTGATTCCTCCTGTGATTGTGACCATTGGAATTACGAATGCTATTTACCTGCTCAATAAGTATCATCTTGAGTTCAATAAGTACAGAGACAAAGAAAAGGCAATTGCCGCTGTCGTGAATAAAATGGGACTGGCTACCTTCCTAACCAACTTGACGGTAGCCATCGGGTTCCTTACCTTACTTTCAACGGATGTACTCGTGCTGCGTGAGTTTGGTATCGTAGCCGGTATCAATATCATGGTACTGTTTGTGGTGAGTTTGATCATGATCCCCGGTATTTTTTCCTGGCTGCCGGCACCCAAACCAAAACACATGCGCCACCTGGATTTTAAGATCATGGGATCGTTTGTGAAGTGGATTGATTTGATCGTTCATCGCCATCGCATGATTATCTATGTCGTGTCGATTGCGTTTGCAACCGTGGCTGCTATTGGCATGTTGAGACTCCAATCCGTTTCCTTCATTGTGGATGATGTTCCCGAAGAAAGTCAAATCAAGAAAGACCTCAAATTTTTTGAAGCGAATTTCAGCGGCATCATGCCGTTGGAAATTATGGTGGATACGGGAAAGCGTAGAGGCATTTTTAATGTGAAGAACCTCGGCAAGATAGATGAGTTTGAATCCTTTTTAGATTCAATCGATCACGTTTCGAGACCTCTTTCAGTGCTGAGTATAGTAAAGGCGTCCAAGCAGGCATTTTATAATGGAAATCCTGACCGGTATGAGCTGCCTACGAAAGGAGAAAGTGCTTTCATTTTGAATTACATGAAAGGCCAGACCGAGAGCAGTGGGCTTCTGAATTCATTTACTGACTCCACTTTTCAGAAGATGAGAATCTCTTTACAGATTGCCGACATCGGTTCAAAAAAATTAGATTCATTGGTAAGCACGGTCATTGAACCTAAGTTGGCCGTAATTTTTGAAGGAACTGGTATTCAAGCTACCGTCACCGGCTCTACAAAACTTTTCATTAAGGGAAATAAATTTTTGATTGCCAATCTGCAAGAAAGTCTTTTACTGGCCTTTGTCCTCATTTCCTTTTCCATGGCTATCTTATTCGCCAACGTGCGGATGATTATCATTTCGCTGATTCCCAATTTGCTGGCGTTGATGATCACCGCGGGACTCATGGGATACTTTAATATCCCGTTGAAACCCAGTACTGCCTTAATCTTCAGTATTACCTTCGGTATCTCTGTTGATAATTCAATACGCTTTCTGGCAAAATACCGTCAGGAGCAGTTTGCTAATAACTTTTTTGTTCCGGTGTCGGTAACAGAAAGTATTTTAGAAACCGGAAAAAGTATCGTCTACACCTCCATTGTGCTCTTTGCGGGCTTCATCATTTTTGCTTTTTCTTCTTTTGGAGGGACAATTGCATTGGGTGTCCTGACTTCTACTACGTTGGTGATCTCCATGTTTACCAATTTAATTTTACTTCCTGCGCTCATCATGACATTCGATAAACCTAAGAAGGGGAAAGAGGAACGGTTACTGATTGATGAATTTGATTCCAGTTTTTATGGAGAGCATGAAGATGAAGAGATTGATTTAAGTAAAATTAAAATTCACGATAGAAAAGGAGCTGCGGAGTAGAGAATTTAATTTTATTGGCCGAGCTCACAAGCAGTAGGCAAACGGCTTTCCTTCACCCCGTAACGAACAACGATCAACCAACTACGAATTATTGTCAATGAAGTATAAAGAATTTAAGGAACTGAATTACGCTACGATTGCTACCGACATCTTAGAATTCTGGAAGCGTGACAATATTTTTGAAAAATCTGTAAGTAAAAGAGAAGGTAGTCCTCAGTTCACGTTTTATGAAGGCCCGCCATCTGCTAATGGTACACCCGGTATTCACCACGTGATGGCCCGGACGGTAAAAGATATTTTTTGCCGCTATAAAACACTACAAGGATTTCAGGTCAAGCGCAAAGGTGGTTGGGATACCCATGGATTGCCGGTGGAACTTCAGGTGGAAAAAGAACTTGGCATTACCAAGGATGATATCGGTAGGAAAATTTCCATTGAAGACTATAACCAGAAATGCCGTGAAACGGTAATGAAGTATAAAGATCAATGGGATGATCTGACGGTGAAGATGGGATACTGGGTGGATTTGAAAAAACCCTACGTCACGTACGAAAAAGAATATATCGAATCCTTGTGGTGGCTGCTGAAGCAATTGTATGACAAAAAGCTTTTATACAAGGGATATAGTATTCAGCCTTACTCGCCTGCAGCAGGAACGGGTTTAAGTTCTCACGAATTGAATTTACCGGGCTGTTATAAAGATGTGAAGGATACATCGGTAGTGGCACAGTTTAAAGTTAAGAGAGATACCAAGTCAGAGTTTTTGTTTAAGGGTCATGATCTTCCAGTCTACATCTTAGCCTGGACAACTACGCCTTGGACACTTCCCTCCAATACGGCATTGGCCATCAATCCCAATATTGAATACACGAATATTCGCACGATAAACAAATATACCAATCAAGGTGCGGTAGTTATTTTGGCGAAAGAGAGATATGAACAGTATTTTCCCACGATGAAGGCTACTGAGCATGTTGTCCAGAAAGGGGGTAAGTCTCTTGATTTGGGTGATTACATCACTAAAGCATTTTTAGGCAAGATCTTGGTTGGCCTTCGGTATGAACAACTGATGCCTTATCTACAACCTTTAACTGATGTTGATAAGGCGTTTCAGGTGATAGCAGGGGATTTTGTGACGACAGAAGATGGCACTGGTGTAGTTCATATTTCCCCAACGTTCGGTGCCGATGACTTTCGTGCCGCGAAGCAGAATGGCATTCCCGCTCTAATATTAAAAGATGACCTTGACAATGAAGTCCCAACAGTTGACAGGAAAGGAAAATTTGTAAATCAGATTGGTCTCAGATTGGAAGAAGGTGTTAAGAAGTACGGTATCAAAACCCACAAACACTTAGGCCCGGATGATTTTTATGTAAAGAATTATACCAATGAAGATGAGTCTCATTCGGACTATAAGAATACAGATGTTATTATTTCGATTATTCTAAAAGAAGAGAACAAAGCCTTTAAAGTAGAAAAGTACGAACACACCTATCCACATTGCTGGCGCACCGATAAACCTGTTCTTTATTATCCATTGGATAGTTGGTTTATTAAAACTACGACACTAAAAGACCGTATGGTGGAGCTGAACAAGACCATCAATTGGAAGCCGGAATCTACGGGAACAGGTCGTTTTGGCAATTGGCTGGAGAATTTAGTTGACTGGAATTTATCGCGTTCACGCTATTGGGGTACGCCTCTTCCAATTTGGCGGACTAAAGATGGTAAGGAAGAAATCTGTATCGGGTCAATTCAGCAGCTGAGAGATGAAATAGCAAAAGCAGAGAAGGCAGGAATAAAGAATTTAAATTCAAAGATCAAGAACCTGGAAGATTTGCACCGTCCTTATGTAGATGAGATCACGCTCTCAAGTTCAACTGGTCAACCCATGTATCGCGAGCTTGATCTTATTGATGTTTGGTTTGATTCCGGTGCAATGCCGTATGCGCAATGGCATTATCCCTTTGAGAATAAAGGAATTCTCCCACTAAACCCCGAAGGGAAGGTTCGCCCTGTAGGTCAGGGGGAGACTGCTTTCCCTGCCGATTTTATTGCTGAAGGAGTTGATCAAACCCGTGGATGGTTTTTTACTCTTCATGCCATTGCTACGATGACATTTGATAGTGTTGCCTTTAAGAATGTAATCTCCAATGGTCTGGTGCTCGATAAAAATGGCAATAAGATGTCCAAGAGTAAAGGCAATGTTGTCAATCCTTTTGAGACAATTACTAAGTTTGGTCCAGATGCTGTGCGTTGGTACATGATTGAAAATGCACCGCCCTGGGATAACCTCAAGTTTGATTTGGAAGGAATAGCTGAAGTGCAGCGTAGATTTTTTGGAACACTTCAAAATACCTATTCTTTCTTCGCATTGTATGCTAATATTGATGGCTTCGAGAGAAGTGCTGTGAGTAGCGTCTCTTCAGCTAAACTGACTCCGCTTGATCGTTGGATAATCTCTAAGCTTCAGTCGTTAATCATCGAAGTGACGGCAGCTTATGAAGACTACGAACCTACAAAAGCAACAAGAGCCATTCAGGAGTTTGTCAATGATCATCTTTCCAATTGGTATGTTCGCTTAAACCGGAAGCGGTTCTGGGTGGGTAAGATGACGGAAGACAAACAAGCCGCTTACGAAACATTGCATGAGTGTTTGGTGGTGGTCGGACAATTAATGTCACCCGTGGCACCTTTCTTCTCTGAATGGTTATATAAAAATCTGACGGACAATACACGTGAGCGAGCCATCGCTGACAATACTCCCCTTCCCCACGAATCTGTGCATCATACGAATTTGGCTAAAGCAAAGAAAGATTTGATGGATGTTGAGCTGGAGCTTTCCATGGAATACGCGCAGAAAATTTGTTCTTTGGTTCATTCCATTAGAAAAAATAGTAAAATAAAAGTCCGCACACCTCTGCATAAAATTCTATTGCCCGTACTGGATGAAAAGTTTGCGCAGCGCGTAAAAGTAGTGGAGGAGATTATCAAAGCTGAAGTGAATGTAAAATCAATCGAATACATCGATGATACTTCCGGCTTATTAGTAAAGAAAGTAAAGCCAAATTTTGCGAAGCTGGGTAAACAATACGGACCCAGAATGAAGGAAGTGGCTGCAGTAATTGCGGTCCTCACCAAAGAGGAGATTGCAACATTGGAAAAGAAAAATTCTTTGGTAAAAAGTGGTTTTGATTTGGTACTTGAAGATGTATTGATAAGCTCCGAAGATATTCCCGGTTGGTCTGTAGCTTCGGAGGGTGCAGTTACGGTTGCGCTAGACATTACCATTACCGAAGAGTTGAAGAGAGAGGGCATTGCCCGTGATTTTGTCAATCGCATTCAAAATATGCGCAAAGATATGGGCCTTGCCGTTCTTGACAAAATAGGAATTGAGGTAGAGAAAAATTCAATACAAAATGGTTCTGGTGATGCAATTACTGCTTTAAATGATTTTAAAGATTATATCAGCACTGAAACCCAGGCCTTGAGTTTGGAGTTGAAGGAAGAGGTAAGCGGTGCTGTAGAAGTTGAAATGGAAGAATTTATTGTCAAAGTAAAAATACAGGTCAAAAAATAAACGGCAGTTGAGTGACAATTAAATAGCTACGTTACCTTCTGCCAAACAACTATAAAATGAAGCCCAGAAAATATTTTTTCATAGCTCTTGCCATCATCCTCTTGGATCAAACAAGTAAATTGTTAATCCATAAGTACATGTTTATTCACCAGGAAATTAATGTCATTGGCGAATGGTTTAGGCTTCATTATTTACTCAACCCGGGCATGGCCTTTGGCATCCGATGGGAGAGTGAATTCGGTAAATTGGCACTTACTGTTTTTCGAATAGGTGCGATGATAGGAATTGCCGTGTACTTGTATAAGATGGCAAAGAAGGGAGCACACACAGGCTTTCTTATCTGCATGTCGCTCATCCTTGGAGGAGCAGTAGGTAATGTGATCGATAGCACGTTTTATGGAGTGTTGCTGAACAATGCACTTATCGGATCTCCCACCAAATGGTTTCATGGGCAAGTGATTGATATGCTTTTCTTTCCATTGTTTGATTTTTATTGGCCCGAATGGATGCCCAACGGTGGAGAGTATTTTCTTTTCTTCAGCCCTGTTTTCAACATAGCCGACTCTTCTATTTTCTTAGGTGTAGCAACCATTCTAATTTTTCAAAAGAGATTTTTTGCTCACGAGGCATTGGGCTTAGAAAGTAAAGAGTCTAAAGTGACACCCCATGTTATTGATTCATCGCAAAACATTGTCATCGGTGATAGCCCGCAAATTGTCCCAGAGGAGAAAACCGATCAAAGCAAACCGCTTTCCGAAATCACTAATCCTGAAAACAATGGCTGAGCAATTGATCATCGCCACTTCGGCTTCTAAGGAAGAAAAATACAAGACACTTGTTCCTCAGATTGATTCCCTGGTTCATGGAGAGCCGGATGTGATTGCTAATCTTTCGAATATTGCCGCAGCCCTGCGCCAATCCATGAATTTTTTTTGGGTTGGATTTTATGTTGTTAAAGGCAATGAGTTGGTTCTCGGTCCTTTTCAGGGCCCCATTGCTTGCACAAGAATTGCTTACGGAAAAGGTGTGTGTGGTGCTGCCTGGAAGGAGAAGAAAGTAGTATTGGTTCCGGATGTTGAAGAATTTCCGGGACACATTGCCTGTAGTTCGGATTCTAAATCTGAAATTGTTCTCCCCGCGTTTAAGAATAATGAAGTTGCATTAGTGCTGGATGTCGATAGTGATAAGTTGAATGACTTTAACGAAACCGATGAGCATTATTTACGTCAGGTAATGAGCATTGTTGAAAAATTGATTTGATTTTATACAGGCCCTAGGCCTTCATGATTTTTCAATAGCACCAAGCGATTTTTTGTCATTTCTGCATCTCGTTCTGGAAGTTTGCCGCAGCCCTAATCTTCCCTTATCTTTAGGGTGTTATGGTGTAGCCATATGAGCTCTCTGCCATAATATGGGCAATAGAAAATGAGTTATCAAGTTGAAAACAAATGCAGAATTGTCCTGGTCGATGATCACCAAATGTTTTTGGATGGCCTTGATTCGATTCTTTCTTCACATGCTGAATTTCAAATTGTAGCAACCGCGAAGGATGGATGGCAAGCCCTAATTGAGATAGAACAACACAAACCAGATGTGGTACTTACGGACTTAAACATGCCTGAAATGGATGGGCTTGAGTTGGTAAAGCGTGTAAAAGAAAAGTTTCCCGAAATAAAAATACTGGTGCTTTCTATGATGAAGGATAAGGAAACTGTGAGCAGTATCATGGAAGTAGAAGCCGAGGGATTTATCCTCAAAGACTCTAATAAAGCTGATTTGATAAAAGCTATTAACGCTGTGCACAAGGGGGGCACCTATTACAGCAATGAGATTATGAACATTATGCTTTCAAAATATCAAAAACGAATTAAACAGGATGAAGCAAGGCATTCTCTAACCACACGTGAACTGGAAATTTTAAAACTCATTGGGCAAGAACTTACCAGTGAAAAAATTGCCGATAAACTTTTCATTTCCTCGCGT
>JANNRV010000180.1:0-12378 GCA_031401775.1 Bacteroidia bacterium
ACAACCACTTCATACCTTCCTGCACATTGCTTCATGGCAAGATGACAACCACTTCATGGCTTCCTGTACATTGCTTCATAGCAAGATCACAACCACTTCATGCCTTCCTGCACATTGGACTGCTATTTTCTCTTCTTCTTCAACGGAAACTCAAAGCCCGTCCTCACTGTCAGGCGGTCGGCATAGGGGCTGTTGTAATGATCATCATAGAGGTTGTAGAGGATCTGGAAATTACCTCGAACGTCTTTGGTAAATTGATAGTCTTTTTTCAAGCCTGCAAACGCACTCCACACCCATGCTCTGGAATCTTCATTTACCTGGATGGCATTGAAAGGCGGAACATAGGTGTTCATCTTCTCCAGCGTGGCCATCAGCGCAAAACCTTTCTTTAGTTTAAAGTTAACAAATGTCCGGGGACCAAAGATGCGGTCCTGCTGATTGATTTTAAACTTCTTTCCAAAACTCACGCGCTCGTTCCAGCCCAGGCCGGCTGTCCAGCGGCCGGTGATTCGATAGCCGACCAAAGGATTGAAATCCACTAATACATTGTCGGTTTTTTGAATTTGTAACGTAAGGCCCGGAACGAGTCGCTCGATCAAGGGCTTGCCTTTCATTTCGTTGGGCATGCGCTTGGGAATATTCTCTAACCCGTTCAGGCTGGAATATTTTTGCTTCAACTTGGAAACCTGCCCCATGGCCGAAGTAAGCTTGTCTCCCTTTCCTTCAAAGTGATCGATAGCCAGTTTCTTAGCCTCTTCCAGTGCTTTCTTTTTCAAGGCTTCCTCATCTTTCAGCTGGTCGGTCATGCCTTTGTATTTGTCAATACCCTGCATCTCTTTCTGAAGTCCTTGTACCTCTTCCAGCTTACCCACTTTATCCTCTAATGCTTTCGGAACTTCTTCCATCTTCTCAAAATTGCCGGTAGAAATGTTTTCCACTTCTTTGCTATAGCCCTCCACCTTGCCGCTTACCATTTTCTATTTTCCCTCCTACCTCATTCACCTGGCCCATCACGTCCTGTGCCTTGCCTAGTTCTTCGATCTCTTTCAATTTACCCAACTCGCCTTGCGGTAACTTGGAAATATCTTTTCCTTTATCCTGAACATTACCTAGTCCACTGATTTCACCGGCAGGATTTTTTAACCCCTCCATCGGATTATTAATGTTACCAATTGGATTGTCTAAACCGACTCCGGGAAGTTTCATGTCCGTTCCGGGAAGGCCGGGTGAACTGAGACCTGGCGTTTGAATGCCCGGTAAGTCAATGTTGCCGGGAAGGTTGGCGCCTGCTCCACCTTCCTTGTTCATGAGCGAAAGCTTTTCATTGATTTTATTTTCAATATTGTTAATAGGCGCGCTGATCTTACTGACAGGCTCGGTCACTTTATTTTGGAGCGAAGCAATTTTACGTTGTGCTTCATTTACATTTTTGAGTGGACCAGCCTGCTTCAGGCTATCCAGTAATTTGGTGTACTTGCCTTTCGCCTTTGTTGGTGTTCTTCACCAACAAACTTGTATAACTACCCCTCATATTGTATTAAAAAATCCCAATTCTTTTCATTCTTCAAATAAAGCCCGGCACTTGAATATTTATATTCTTCAGGATATTCACATAAGCCTGCTTTCACAGGATTAAAATGAATATAATCCAACTTCTGCCAAAATACTTCCGGTGACCACAATGGCACACCCAACGAATTTCGCTCCCATACCTGATACTTACGGTCTTTGGATTGTACTAATAATTTCTCCTGAATGTCCGATTTTTCATTACGCAAAACTCTTAATATTTGCTGGCTAGTGAACTTTAAAAAATCCCGATGCACATCATCTCGTTTATGATCTCCTGACATTTGCCATATCAAATGAAAATGATTTGACATAATTACAAAGCCAAATACCCGTATTCTTTCTTCTTTACTTAAAAATCTCAAACTATCAATCACTATGTCTTTAAACCTATCCTTCTTCAATACATGCGTCCATTCCAAGCACGTTACCGTTAAAAACTCCGCATGATCTTTCGCGACAGTTAGTTCATTCATTTTCTATTATCGTTGCACTCTGTCATTCCCTCCACCAATCTTATATCCTCGCATCTTGTTTGTTGGTGAAGAACACCAACAAAGGCATCAGATCATAGAATATTACCGTATCAGGCTCGCCAATTAATTTTTTAACATCGCCATTCGTCATCCCGATCTCTAATTTAATACTTTTTCTAATTCTCTCCCTTGCCTGTATTTCCTTATCCGAAACACAACAAATTACAGTAAGCCCTACAACTAAAAAAATTAAGACTATTTTCATAATAGTTTATTTAAGGTTGTCTGGGTTAGACAAGAACCAATAAATATATTCTGATATCATAGTGGGATTTGCTTGTATCTTATCCAATCTGGCGCAGGCGTCCGCTTGTGCCTTTCAAGTTCAGTTAAGTGAACCTTGCTTACCCAAACACCCATTTCATCAGCGTCATAGAGAGCACGAAGATGATAATGAGCGAACAGACATTAAGTAAGAACCCGGTTTTCATCATGTCCTTTATGCGAATATACCCGCTGGCAAATAGTATTGCGTTGGGTGGCGTGGAGATGGGCATCATAAAAGCACAACTGGCGGCAAAGGTGACAGGCATTGCCAGCAGGAGAGGACTCATCTGAAAACCATCGGCAATACCAAAGACAACGGGAACGAATATGGTAACAAGGGCAACGTTACTCATTAACTCAGTGAGGCCCATGGACACCGCAGTTAATGTAAAAATGAGCGTGCCCTCGCTAACATTACCCTGGCTTGAGATTTTTTGTCCCATAACCTGAACAAGGCCCGAGTTTTCCATACCTTCTGCAAG
This sequence comes from Bacteroidia bacterium, assembly GCA_031401775.1. Lineage (GTDB taxonomy): Bacteria > Bacteroidota > Bacteroidia > Cytophagales > Cyclobacteriaceae > ELB16-189. Next base: position 2,855 of record JANNRV010000180.1, read on the forward strand.
ACAAAGTCCACCACCAAACAAAAGAAGGATTCCCCATGGAAGCCCTTTCATATCGTGCCACTCTAAAATGAATTTTGAATTTTTAAAATCTAAAGGAGTTAAGAACATAAGTATTCCGCCAGCCATGGCAATGGTTGTGTCATCTAAAAGATTTTTACCAATCAGCGAGTTAAGGTTCTGTCGGAATATCCAGAAGAAACAGGTGATTGAAAAGATCGTCAATACTAATTTTTCTTCTTTGGATAGCTTTCCCATTTCCTTGAGCTTGGTTCGAATCAATTCATTCGAACCTTCGATAGCGGGAAGCTGATTCCGAAAAAGAACTTTTGTAATTAAGAAATAACACGAAGCCAGAATAAGAATCATTAGTGGAATACCCACGGCCATCCATTTAACAAAACTAACATCAAGATTATAAAATCGTTTCATGAAGCCCACCATTACCACATTGGGCGGGGTACCGATGATTGTCGCAATGCCACCAATGCTCGCTGCGTAGGCAATACTCAGCATTAATCCCGTTGCAAATTTTTTAAATTCGGGATCGTCTTGCTTACCCATTTCTTTCGCAAGCAAGGCCGTCACAGAAGTTGCAATCGGAAGCATCATCACTGCGGTGGCAGTATTGCTGATCCACATGCTGATCAATGCGGTCGAAAGCATGAATCCAAGGGTAATGCCATTGCCACTGGTGCCTGTAATTTTGATAAGATTGAGGGCGATGCGTTGATGAAGATTATATTTTTCAAGGCCGAGTGCTAAAATAAATCCTCCCATAAAAAGAAAGATCACCGGATCTCCATAAGGTTGACTTGCTTCTCTTATCGTGCTCACGGAGAGTAATGGAAAAAGTACCATCGGTAACAATGCCGTTACCGGAATAGGCATCGCTTCTGTGGCCCACCAAATAACCATCCATGACCCTAGCCCTAAAATCGTTATTGCTTTTTCGGTAAGGACGCCTGCTGGAACTAAAAAATAAATCAGTAAGAAAACGACCGGGCCGAGCAGAAGGCCAATGATTTTTGATTTAGTTTGAATGTTTTCCACGGTAGGGCAGTTAGTAAGGCCAAGATAAGGGAGTTAAAGAGTATTGCAAACTGACTTTCTGTGGAGGTTTATTATAAAATAAAAATGCAAAGCAAAAAAAGACCCGATAGAAATTTAATCTACCGGGTAAAGAATGATAGTCTTGGTGATCAACGAGCTCCGGAATCAGTTTTTGGGTTGGCCGGTTTCACCACAATTGCGCGACCGTCTAATTCAGTTTCGTTAAGTGCAGCAATTGCTTTATTGGCTTCTTCATCGTTAGCCATTTCAACAAAGCCGAAACCTTTTGAGCGTCCGGAGTCTCTGTCTTTTACAATTTTTGCTGAGGTGACCTCTCCAAATTTTGCAAAGGCAGCACTCAGGTCTTCTTGAGTTGTTTTAAAGTTCAATCGCGCAACAAAAATATTCATACGAAAAAAATTTAGTGAGTAGTAAAGTGGCCTTGGTTAATTCAAGTAAGGCCATACAAAATAGTAAATTAATCTTAACAAATTCAAGACTTACGGGTGCATTTCAAATTGTCGCGCAGATGGCCTCACTCCATCCTTTCTTTTCAGTCGGATGGTTCAACTTCCCCTCTCCGATAGCTAACGGGGGAGAGGGGAGAAGGTGAATCAGATTATTTGTGGTGATTTTGGATAGGGTGAGGCCTGAAGTGAGGGCAACAGGTCTTGATGTATTTGATTACAACAAATCGCGACAATTTGAAATGCACCCAGCTTACTGGCCTTCAAAAGTTACTATTTTAATAAGGAAAGACTTTAAAAGGGCTATCCCTTTATCAATTCGCGAGCATTTTCAAGCGCAATGGCAGAGGGCTTTGCGCCACCGATCATCTTGGCGACCTCGGCTACCCTGTCTTTTTCATCCAGCTTGCGAATGTGGCTTGTCGTCTTGTCGGTAGAGTTGTCTTTATAAACGAAATAGTGGGTATCTGCCTTGGCGGCAATTTGGGGTAAATGACTTATTGTGATAAGTTGATGACGCTCGGCCATGGTCTTCATCATTTTTCCTAATTGAACAGCAATCTCTCCTGAGATGCCGCTGTCAATCTCATCCAATACCAATGTTGGTAAAGAAGCCTTTTCTGCCATCACATATTTAACAGCAAACATTAGACGAGAAAACTCACCGCCTGATGCGACTTGTGCCAGTGGTCTGGGTATAACACCTTTATTGGCGCTGAATAAAATTTCTATCGAATCTGTTCCAGTCGGTCCTGGCGGCAGCGTCTCATTTTCAATTTTAAGCTGTGTATCAGGAATCCCTAAGGAGACCAGAAGTTGCGTGATCTGTTTGCAGATTGATGAAAATACTTTTACGCGCGACTTACTTAGCTCCTGTGCTTTGCCATCAAGATGTTTCGCGCTATTATCCAATTCCTTTTTTAAGGCTGCTAAAGTATCATCCAGATTTATGGTTTTGTCTGCTTTGCTTTGGAGAGTTTCCTGTAATTCCAGAAGCCCTTTGATGGTTGAAGTTTTATGTTTTTGAAATAATTGATAAATAAGGCTGAGGCGCGCCTTCACTTTTTCAGTGCGTTGTGGGTCAAATTCAATTTTACTATCTTCATTCTCAATTTCATTGGAAATATCTTCCAATTCAATCTTCAGGCTTTCGATCCTTTCTAAGAGTTGTGCATAGGCCGGTGAATAGGAAGAAACAGAATTGAGCATGGAACGTACGTTTGCCAAAGCAGATCGGATGGAAAATTCACCATCACCGATTTGTTGAGTGATTTGGTTAAATTTTGTTTTAATATCTTCTGCGTGTTCCTGAATTTTTATTTCGGACTCAAGCGCTTCTTGTTCCTCTTCTTCTAAGTTGGCTTTGGCAAGTTCATTTAACTGAAATTGCACAAAGTCTCCTTCCTGTCTTAGAATGGCAGCTTCCGCTAATTGTGATTCATAATTTTTCTTAATGCTCGAATAATTCTTCCATATTAAATTATACTCATCTCCTAATTTCCGGTTAGCGGCATAGGTATCAATCAGTTGAAGTTGAAAAGTTCGGTTGCCCAACTCGAGGGTCTCATGTTGAGAGTGCACATCCATTAATCGATTACCGATTCTTCGCAGTACATCCAGGGTAACAGGTGTATCGTTAATAAAGGCTCTGCTCTTTCCAGTGGGACTTATTTCTCTTCGAATGACAGCTTGATGATTGTAGTCTAAGTCCTCTGCTTCAAATACTTTTTTGAGATGATATGGCTCAATTTCAAAAACTCCTTCAGTGATGCATTTTTCTTCCTCATTCCAAAGTACTTTGGTGTCAGCCCGCGTGCCCATCAGCAGGTTGATGGCTCCCAACATAATTGATTTACCTGCACCTGTTTCTCCGGTAATCACATTCAAGTGAGGAGATGGCTCCATTTCCAGGTGCTTGATCAGCGCGTAGTTCTTGATGAGTAAATGCGTAAGCATGGGATTACAATATTAATTATTTGGCCGCGATATTGTACCCATCTTTTTCCTGGCGAAGTAAGTTTTTCGTGAGAATGTAACTGGCAGCGGTAGAGAATTATCAATCGGCTGACTTTGCTCGGAGAGCCGGCAATTCTCCTAGTTAGATATGATTTTCTGGTAAATATTTCTCTTGGAGTCTATAGAGGTCAGAATATCGTAGGCCTCGCGTCTTACCTGCAGACTCCCTTCCGAAAAGACGTTTACCAGTTCGGTGGCTTTGGCATCAAAAAAAGAAGTGACGAGAATTGAGCTAGGATAGATGCCCCAGACTTTTTTTACATTTTTGAGTGCTTCAAGAATTGTTTCTCTACTTTGATCAGGCGTTTTATCGAAGGTATCCAGTGCTATGCGATGATATCGGTAGGTATTTTTCCTGAGGTCCACCATTTGTGGATTGTTCAGATTTTCGATCAACGAATAGCGATTCCTATTACTGCCTAAGGCCTGCCATCCTGTTCGGTTAGAGGATTGTGCATTGTTCACCACATTGAGGGCTTTCTGATAGAAGGGTGTACCGCCCAGTTCGCTGAAGGAATCGCTGTCCATACCCAATACGATGTAGGCGTAGTAAGCTAGCATAGAGGTCAGATTGCTGATGTAGTTATTATCGTTATATTCCAGGGGTTGAGATTCTATGTATTCAAATTCCCATTCGCGATCAGCGAAATTAAGAACTACTGTTTCATAGTTCGTATTATAGATTGGGCGGGCAGAGGTGATTTGAGCATTGGCTGTAAAGTTGCCGATAGAAGGCATTTTGGTAATGTTCAGGAAAAGGGTGCAATTGATTTTTTCGTAATTTTTGTAATTGTCTGTGCTCCATTTTCGTGTGTTCATGAAGTTGGCAAGTGCGCGTTCCATATCTTTGAATACTGCGCGGTCTGTTGTTTGGATCTGATCTGCATTGATAATCACCTTACAATTCAACTCTTGCCCCAGGGCATTGCCACAAAGGAATAGTAAAAGAAGTGCAATACTCAGCTTAGGCATGCGTGTTCTCAATAATAGCCTTAACGATATCGTGAGCAACTTCTTTCTTTGTTTTTAGATTAAATTCTTTGACCTCATTTTTCCGGTCAATAATGCTGATTTTGTTGGTATCATGACCAAAACCAGCACCGGCATCATTCAATGAATTGAGAACGATAAGGTCGAAATTCTTAGCATTAATCTTTCTCTCCGCATTGGCCTTTTCATTTTCTGTTTCAAGCGCAAAGCCGACAATCAATTGACCATTTTTTTTCATTTTACCTAACTCAAGTGCAATGTCATGTGTTTTGGTAAGCTCAAGGACCATATTGCCTTCACCTTTCTTGATCTTTTGTTCGGCTACTTGCACGGGTTTGTAATCAGCAACGGCAGCAGAAAGAACAGTAATGTCAGCCGAAGGAAATTGTAATTTACACGCTTGATACATCTCTTCAGCGGAGACTACTTTTTCCAAATTAATTTTTGGATGTATTGTGGATTGTGATGTAGGCCCTGAGATAAGATGAACCGCTGCGCCAGCATTAGCAAGCGATTCGGCAATGGCGAACCCCATTTTTCCGCTTGAATTGTTACCAATAAAACGCACAGGATCAATGGCCTCATAAGTAGGACCAGCCGTCACGAGCGCCTTCTTGCCTATTAATTTAGTTGTGTTAGCAAAATGATCGGTGAGAAAGCCAAGAATTTCCTCTGGCTCAGCCATTCTTCCATTGCCTATAAGGCCGCTTGCCAACTCTCCAAAACTACTTTTGATATGATGATTTCCGTACCCTAATAGGGTTTGAATATTATTTACTGTTGAAGGATGTTGCAGCATGTCCAAATCCATGGCTGGTGCAAAGAGAACGGGGCACCGAGCTGAAAGATAGACTGCTGTCAATAGATTATCACAGAGGCCATTCGCCATTTTCGCAATAGTATTGGCACTTGCAGGCGCCACAACTATGGCATCGGCCCACAGGCCGAATTCCACATGATTATTCCAAAGACCGGAATCGTCTTTAATGAATTTTGTGAAAACAGGATTCTTCGAGAGAGTGGAAAGTGTGAGAGGGGTAATAAAGTCATGAGCGGCAGGTGTCATGATTACCTTGACTTCAGCTCCTTCTTTAATAAGAAGTCGTATCAGTACTGCAGATTTATAGGCTGCAATGCTTCCGCTGACACCCAGGATAATTTTCTTTCCCTGAAGCATGAATTACAATTCCTTCTTCTCTTCCGCTTCTACCCGTTGACGATGTGCTAATTTATTCTCCATAAATTCTTCAATCGCAGATGAAGTAGGCTTGGGCATCCGCTCGTAAAACTTGGAGATTTCAATTTGCTCACGATTTTCAAAAACCTCTTCCAGGTTATCAACGGTAGTTGCAAACTCAGCCAGTTTTCCGTTGAGTTCTTCTTTGATGTTGACGGCAATTTGCCGGGCTCGCTTCGAAATCACAACAACGGATTCATACATGTTTCCAGTTGCGGCTGAAATTTTGTCGATGTCGCGGGTGACGATAGAGGGTTGTGCTGCCATAATAGTTAGGAGTTATCAGATTTGAGTTTATTTATTTGAGAAAGACTTTCAGAATACATTTTTTGTGCCTCTTGTAAAAAGTTGCTATTAGGATAGTTATCCACCAACTCTTTGTAATATTCAACGGTAGCGTTATAACGTTCAAGTTGCTTTGAAGTAAAGCTCTTTTGAGCAAGTTTGTACTGTGCAAGAACCTTTAGATAAAAGAGTTCTTCAAGATGGTCAGAGTCAGGGAAGTTTCTTTTAAAGGCATCAATGGCAATAACTGAAGCTTTATATTGCTTCAATTTTAGGTACTGCTTTGCATTTTCATAGCCTTTCATTTCTAGTTTTTGCTGACTTACTGTAATCACTTCCAGGGCTCTGTCTTTTAAGGGGCTATCTGGATGCTGATTGATGAAATTCTGCATGGCATCCATCGCTTCTAAACTGCTTTTTTGATCCAGTTGATAGTCTGGTGAGGAAACGTAAAGTGAAAATGCATACATGAACTGCGCCTCTTCTGCGAGGCTGCTTCTACCATACGTTTCATAGAATATCTTAAATTGATTAGACGCCAGCAGATAAGTCTTTTCATAGTACTGACAATACGCCAGATAGAATTCAACCTTTTCTCCCTCAGGAAGCCCTCTTACAATGGCTTGGATCGATTCAAACAAGATGGCAGACCGATAGTAATCCTTCTTATTATAGTAATTCAAGGCCGCTTCGTACTTCACCCGCCAGTCCTCACTCTTCTCTATTCTCCTGAATTTGCTGCAGGAAATTGAAATGATGAAGAGCAAGACAAGAATGAATATTTTATAATAAATAGGCGTTTTCATTTTTCGGGCTCTCACTAGTTCTCACCGACCTCTATTACAGTCTTTTTAAGCCCGCAAATATACAATTAGAGTGTGAATAAGCAATTCAAAAAAGGGTCGCTTGGTGTAGCTTAAAACGCTAGAGGGTCGATATTATTTCCGAACAATTAATTTTCTGGTAAGAACTCCTTCCTCATTCAGATAAATAGTATAAAAATAGACACCGGCTGCCATGTCTTCCGTCTGCAGCTTTATTTTAGTTTCAAAGGTAGGCATGGCGTATTCTCCAAGAGCTGAACCTAAAATGTTATGAATCACCAATTTAGCCTTCAAGATTTCATTGTGGATCTTGTAATCAATAAAGGCATGATCAAATACAGGATTAGGATATATATCATTCACGGTAATCTCTTTCGACTGAAAAACAAAAGCCTTAGCAACCCTCTCATCAATAAAAATATTGACACTATGCTCTAGTGCTTCTACAGGGCTTAATTGAGGGAAAATTTCAAACTGAATACTGTTCTGACCTGTGATAAGGCCAGTTTCTAAGGAATAATAGAGGTTTTCTAGTATTTCTCCGGGCTCAATACGCTTAGAAAACTTATCCATTCCGGGCTCCAGGCAATTGCCCTCGAGGCAGAAATAGCCTTTTTGAGTGCTTCCCAAATCTGCCTGAACCTTTTTAACGATATAAAATTGAGCCCTATCCGTTGTGTTCCTTATTCGAATTGGAATTCTGAGTGTCTGACTAATGCTGCTTTGATAGGAATCCTGCTTATCAACAAGCTGGAAACTCTGACCAAGCGCCTGGCCGATGTTTAGGAAGAGTAACGCAATGAACCAACAGCGCTTCATATCTACACACTTATTCAATTGAAAATGTATGCAAAAATACCTTTTGGTTCAAGGAAACTCAAAAAAATCTTTGAGAGTCACGCAATTTACGGGATGAACTGCCGTTTACGGCCGTTGAATTTCCTTTTGCTTAACAACCTCCTCTTTGTCAGGGCGATCTTGAATTCGCCAGATGAAGCCCTTCAACTTTTTATCATCGGCTTTCAATTCATGCGGTGGAATAAAAGCTGCATCGGGCATTACGTAAAAACTTATATTATCTACTTTACCCACCTTGAAATTGATTTTCATATTGCTACACACAATTCGATTCATACCCATGGTAGAGGTTGCCTTAAGCAGCGTGCTATCATTAGCTTCTTGCTCTTGAAGAGCGAAATACAAGCTCTCACCATTACCCTCCACAAAAACATGGTTAATCGATTTTCCGTCAAAGTTGGCTGTCATTTTACGGCCTTTGATTTGATTAAAATTGGTCATAGAATCCTGAGAAACTACAAATGAGTTACCAACCATGAAAATCTTGTTGATCTTCTTGTCTTTTAACAGCATGCGAATGGAATCGGCAGTCATCTGATTTTCATCAGTCCATAATACTGGATTGTTGTAGAAGTGGAGCGTAGAATCAGAAGCGATGTAAGCCAATGAATCAGAAATTCCTTGCAAGTCTGCTTTGAATATTTTTACATGATTGTAGGCAAGCAGTCTTTTTTTGCTTGGATCTTTATTTTCAATAGAGACTAGTGTATCAGCAGCAATAAACAAAGTATCTTTTTCATCAGTGATTTTAGCAGCGTAGGCATGGCCATATACTTTTGATATCCCGTTGGATTTATTGTAATCTCCATCATCTCCATAGATGATCATGTTTTCATCCTTAGAGGTCATTGCTACATTGCCCTTTGCTTTGTAAAATCGTTTTACATTGTCGATGAAATATTTGTCGCCCTTGATCTTGTACGAGGGGGTTTCAATTTCTCCGCTATTGAGGTTGGAAAACTTTTGGTTCGTATCATAAAATCCGTTTTGATAAACAGCAATGCCACCGTCTTTGTCTTTGATGGTGGTAAGGTCTTTGAAGTAGATTACTTTTGTTTTGGAATTATACTGAAGTGTGTCGGATGTTAAGGTATAGTCCGGATTTACACCCACCACTTCTGTTTTGAATGAAGCGAGGTTAACAGGAATATTGTAATATCCTTTCTTGCTGGTAAGGGTGTTGGTACTATCGACAAGTTTACCTCCATTGAAGTAGCGTGCTTCATTTTTTGCTCGATCGTAGTCGAGGAAATCGGTATACAATGTAGCTAGTCCGAGTTTGGTAAAGACAACGTTTTTTCTGAGGTACGCTATCTTCTTGTTACCGTCATACGATAACCCTAATGCGGTGCAGTCTACTGAATCACCTTCGGTAATGTGCACGTGACCAAATGCTTCTACCCTGTTTTGTGATCGGAAGAAATGGGCCGAGTCGCTATAAATAGTGGTTTTCGTTTGCACCAGCACCACATTGCCTACCAATCTGTCGAAGCGTTGGCCGTCTTTTACTGAACCGTACAAGTTGTCGGCATGCTTGAGTTTTACCTTCTTTTGTGAGAAGCCGGAGAAAGGAAACTGCAGGAGCGCTATGAGAACAAGAAATCGCATGAAGTCGTAAAATTAAGATTAATCGGGTACCCTACCACTGTAAATTGTAAATTTGCCTTTGATGCATAAGCTATTCCTCGAACAACTCCATGCCCTGGGCTGCTTGCAAAAAAAAATAGTAGTAGCCGTAAGTGGAGGGCTTGATTCCATCGTGCTTCTTGAACTACTTGTAAAATCGGGATGCAATAT
>JANNRV010000181.1:0-12711 GCA_031401775.1 Bacteroidia bacterium
ATTTTGATGATTGGAAAAAAATTGCTAAAAAGACGGGCGAATTAAGTGAAGAATTAAAACGAGTTCATCATGTCCTGAAACACCTCAGTCAGTATGCACAACAAGGTGACATCAATCGTTATCTATCCGATGCCACTGTGTTCATGGAACAACTTGGTTATGTTGTCATTGCCTGGCAGTGGTTGAAACAAGCAACGATAGCGCATCTACAATTGCAAAAAAACAAGTTTGATTTGCAGACTAAAGAATTCTATGAAGGCAATGTTCAAACCATGAAGTTTTTTTTCCGATATGAATTACCTCATGCAGAGGCTTGCGCTAAAACACAATTAGATCCAGCATATCTGACCAACATTAAAAAGAAAGAACTATTTAATTAACAACAAACAAGATAACAAGGATGCAACTTATTTGTAAAATACTGGCTCTTACTTTTCTGTTCCTACCCTTAATTACTCAGAGTCAGAATAGTATAACATCGGGTCTAACTGTCATAAAAGCAGGCCAGTTGATTGATGTAGAGAATGGGAAAATTATCAAAGACCAACTTATTTTTATTCGTGGAGAAAAAATTGAAGCTGTTAAACCCTCTTTCTCTCCTATACCAAAAGAGGCGAAAGTAATTGACCTAACTTCTTACACTGTTCTTCCCGGATTAATTGATTGTCACACCCACCTCGTGGATACTCATTCTGCCAGTCCTGCCGGAATGTTAGAGAAGTCCGAAGCTCAATATGCTTTTGCGGGTGCAAAGAACGCCAGGAAAACATTGCTTGCAGGATTCACTTCGGTTAGAGATGTGGGAACCTGGCGTGTATTCACGGATGCTGCCTTGCGCGATGCAATTAATGAAGGAACTGTTATGGGTCCGCGCATGTCCGTGGCAGGAACGTACATCACAACCACGAGTGGAAGTGGCGATGTCACTGGTATTGCCCACGATATCATCCTCCCTCCTACGATGCGGTTTGGCGTTGCCAACTCGGTGGATGAAGTACGAGAGAAAGTACGCAACCTGCTCAATGGCGGGGCCGACTTCATAAAAATCATGGCGACCGGTGCAGTGCTTACCATGGGAACAAACCCTGGTGTGGTTGAATTTTCTGAAAACGAACTTCGTGCGGCTGTACAAGAAGCTGCGAAATACGGTGCACAGGTAACAGCGCACGCTCATGGTGCAGAAGGAATTAAAAATGCTGTGCGAGCCGGAGTACAGTCTATTGAACACGGTTCATTGCTGGATGATGAAGGGATTGCTTTAATGAAAAAGCAAGGAGCCTATTTGGTAGCCGATATTTACAATGGCGACTACATCAGTGAAGTAGGTAAGCTGGAAAACTGGCCTGCGGAATATTTAAGGAAGAATGATGAAACGACCGAAGCGCAGCGCGCAGCCTTTAGAAAAGCAGTAGCAGCCGGAGTAAAAATTGCGTACGGTACCGATGCGGTCGTTTATCCACACGGATGGAATGCAAGGCAACTCCCTTATATGGTCAAGTACGGCATGACTCCCATGCAAGCCATTCAGTCTGCTACCATTGAAGCTGCACGACTGATGAAGTGGAGCGACAAAGTCGGATCAATTACTTCCGGAAAGTATGCTGACATTATTGCCGTGAAGGGAAATGCTTTAGAAGACCTCACTAAAATTTCCGATGTACATTTTGTGATGAAGGGTGGGGGAATAGTGAAAAGTGAATAAAGATGAATCCTCAGACATTTTCTAGCTTACACCTTGTACTTACTTTTACAAAATAAATTTATGAACGCATCCACTAACCATCAACACAGAAGACTACTTCTTAAATTCCTATTGGGTAGTCCGTTGCTGTGCCTGCCGGGTTGCTCTTCTTCTGAAACGAAGGAGAAAGACGTGAAGGAGGTCATCGATTTATTGAGTCAGCCTTCCGATGCTATTAATGTCTTTGACTTCGAAGCCTTTGCAAAGCAAAAACTTCCACCTGCTCATTTTGGTTATATGTCAACGGGCGTCAATGGTGATTTGACCTTAAAAGCAAACCGCGATGCGTTTGATAAGTATAAATTGAAAATGAGAAGACTTGCCGGAGTATCTGATGTGGATATGTCTGTTGAACTGTTCGGTAAAAAATGGCCTACCCCTATCATCCTTTCACCCGTTGGCTCTCAACGAGCATTCCATGAGGATGGAGAGTTAGCGACAGCACGGGCAGCACGCTCACGCAATCATCTGCAGATTCTTTCTACTGTTACCACTTCTTCCGTAGAGGATGTTGCGCAAGAACGTGGCGGACCAGTTTGGTATCAGCTTTATCCGCTTACGGATTGGGAGGGCACACTGGACATGATCCATCGTGCAGAAGGTGCAGGCTCCGAAGTCCTGGTGCTTACGGTTGATCTTACGGGAGGTACAGATAATCGCGAAACGCTAAAACGCATGATGAAACTAGATACGCGAACCTGTACCAACTGTCATTCAGATAATCATTATGCTCGCAAGCCAATGGTAGCGCCAACGAAAGATGCGGAGATTAAAACCGACTTGGATTGGGAGTATGTTGACAAAATCAAGAATGCGACTATGATGAAATTGGTGATCAAGGGAATCGAAACGGCAGAAGATGCGCAATTATGTTTAGACCATAAGGCGGATGGCATTGTTGTTTCTAATCATGGAGGTCGAGCTAGCGAGACGGGCCGTGGTACGCTCGAATGCCTACCGGAAATTCTGCGTGTGGTCAATGGCCGTGTGCCCGTTCTTATTGATGGTGGCTTTCGAAGAGGTACCGATATCTTTAAGGCCCTTGCGCTCGGTGCAACTGCAGTTTGTGTCGGAAGACCATACATCTGGGGCCTCTCCACGTTTGGGCAGGCAGGTGTTGAGGCAGTGTTGGGTATCCTCACGGAGGAGTTGTCGGTGGTCATGAAACATGCAGGGACTTCGAGTATTAAAGATATTTCCTCGTCCTACCTTACTACCTAGACTTTATTGCGAAACATTGCAGAAATCAATTGACAATTAGCAAGATATTATTTAAACTTTGTAGTAATCAAACAATAGCCAGTCAAATGCAGACTGACAGGAACTATCTGCAGCCAATTACTTTCATTAGGGAGACTTTATCACTCATTTCCTTAATGACTCTGCTAGTTATTTCATCCTCTTTGGTGGGCTGTTTCAATACTGAGAAATGTAAATCAGGTGAGTGCGAGGGTAACGATGGAAAATGCTATGGCTGTTCCGGAGCAGATAAATGTACAAACGCTCCATCCGGGAATTGCAGTTCACCTGTAGCAGGTATCTATTGCTGCACTGGTTCTACAAGCAGTGGCGGAACGGGTGGCACCGCCTACTGCACTCCTGGCAATACTTATAACTATTCCAGTCAAAAGTGCTGCCCCAACAGCGCACCGTATTATTATCCGGGTACACACGGCATTTCTGCTGCCGGTTGTTATTCAAGCTGCCCTTATGTGGGAGATTGCGGGACGAGATTTACTAAGTATTAATTGTGTTTATTCTTCCGGATATCCAATGGTGGTGGAATATTTCCTACCAGTGATTCATATTTGAAGTTCGGTCCGCGCTTTTCATTGAATTCTTTTTTACCGGCTTCCAGTAGTTGGCTATCAGTGAAGAAATCCATGGCCGTCATGGTCATGGTCTTGGCAGCAATCATCATTCCCTTAAAGCCAATAGAAGAATTAGTACAAGAAACAGCTTGCCAGCTATGACCGGGTGTGCCGGGCACGTAGGTAGCCGTTGTCATTCCTGCGGTAGGCACCACCCAACTTACGTCTCCGGTATCGGCTGAGGCATTGGTGTGGCTGTACCCAAAAGGTTGAATCTTGGCTGCACTTTCAATAGGCACACTCTTCGATCCAAACGACTGACTTAACTTTTCTGCAAATACTTTTTCTTCGGCATCGTAAATTACTCCGCCCACTATTTCCAGATTTCTGTGCATGGCTTTTGACAGCGCTTCATTGGGCAGTCGATCGAATGTACCACCTTGCACTTCTACTTCCATCGTAGTCTCTGTACCACGGGCTGCGCCTTCAGCGCATTTCACGACACGATCCCAAATATTTCTCACCTCTTCCCTATCGCGATGGCGAACCAGATATTCTACTTCGGCATAAGCAAGTACCACATTAGCAGCTTCTCCTCCTTTGCGGATGAAATAGTGAATACGCGTAGGCTCGGAGGTATGCTCGCGCATCATGTTTACCATTACGTTCATTGCTTCCACACCATCCAATGCAGATCTGCCACGCTCTGGAGCTGCCGCTGCATGTGCGGCAATTCCAAAGAATTTAAACACTCCTGATTTTGTAGCAAGATTGGTGCTAGGCCCTGCATTGTTCTTATCCCCCGCATGCCAGGTAACAATGGCATCCACATCGTTGAACAATCCGGCACGCACCATAAAAACCTTGGCATCACCTGCTTCTTCCGCAGGTGTTCCATAGAAGCGAATTGTTCCGGATCGTTTTGTGCTGACCAGCCATTCTTTTGTTTCGATAGCCGCTGCCATCGATCCTGTTCCAAAAAGATTATGACCGCAACCATGTCCGGGTGCACCTTCAATCAGTATCTTTCGCTCTGGTGTAAAGCCCGCTTGTGATAATCCGGGAAGGGCATCAAATTCTCCTAGTACTCCTATGACGGGCTTGCCCGATCCATAGCTTGCAATAAAGGCAGTAGGGATACCAGCCACGCCCTTTTCAATTTTAAAGCCTGCTTTCTCCAATTCACTTTGAAGCAAGCCCGAACTTTTTTCTTCGAGATATCCCGGTTCAGCAAACTCCCAAATCTGCATGGCAACATCAGCATAGTGAGCGCTTTTGGTCGTTAAAGATTGCATGACTTTCTCCTTGTCTTTTTGTGCGATTACCAAAATGGGCAGCAGTAAAAGAAGAGTGGCAATTGTATTTTTCATATCGAAAAAGTTCAGGTTTAATGCTGAAAGTATTGAAAAATCAGAATTGAAAAAAAGTGAATTATTTAAATGGTATTTCTTTTGGATTAGCAGAAGATAAAATTACCAGGGATTGCGAGTAAAAAACTATCTTGGATTATAAATTATCCACCATGACTCATCCATTCGTCCTAGGTTATCGGTTTCAGTTACTCACATTCATCCTTCTGACTGGCTGTTCCGCCAACAACGGCAAGTCTGGTGGCGACACAGCTTACACTTTGGGTGGCATAGGTGCCTTTGGTGAAATGGTAAATTCAGGTGTGAAGAAACTTGCACTCAGTGCTCCGCTCCCTCCATCTGAAATGGATAAAATCATAGGCGAAGCCAATACGGTAGCTGAGCGAAATAATGTACACTTGTTTCGTGAGTCAAATCTATTGGTGACCGATCTGTTTCCCGCGGAAGAGACAAAAGGGAAAGATGTATTGCTGATTTACAAAGGAACTACGAAAGATGAATATCTTCAACTGAAAGCAGATGCCGAAAAGTTGCAATCATTAGAGCGTTATCAGGGCAAGGAAAGGGAAGAAATAGCGAGACGAATGGGTAGACTTTTAAGTTATCCAACTCAACAAATCAATCAACTGCTAGCCCGGAACTCTTCTTTTCGTACCCTAAAAGATTTTGGAATAAGGGCCTCCAATCTGTTTTTATATTATAAAGATCTTGAGAAGGCAGCGAACTTTTATTCCAATACCCTGGGAATGGAGATGGTGGCTGATTATACCATGGCCAAGATATTCAGAATGACAAGTGATTCCTATCTTATCCTTGTGGATGCGACAAAAGGAATGCATTCTGCTGAAGAACCAAAGACTGTTGCGCTGGCATTGATCACCGATCAGTTAGACGAGTGGTATTCTTATCTTAAGACAACCGATACAAAAATAAAATACGACTATACCCCAAAATCCAATCGTCCTCACGATGGTTTTGTCATCTATGATACCGAAGGATATCTTTTGGAGTTTGAACGCTTTAATCCGCACGCTGAAAATGAAAATTTTCTTCCGGGTCTAAATCTTCAAAAAACAATTTCCTCTGGCTCCACCATACCAAAAGGCTTAGGCTTCAAGGCGACCATCACCTGGCTTTATTACAAAGATATGGTAGCGATGGAAAATTTCTATCAGGAGGTAATAGGCCTGACGCGGGTTGCCGATCAAGGTTGGACAAAAATATACAAAGGTTCGGAAACAGGATTTATCGGACTCGTAGACGAGCGAAGAGGCATGCACAGCTTCACGGAAAAAAAGGCAGTGAATGTATCCTTTATCATTGATGATCTAGATGGCTGGTTTAACTACGTTAATAGTACCAAGAGTTTTGTGTTGAAAGAAGATAAAGTAAGCACCGGGCCCGAATCAAAGTACCGCGCCTTTGTAGGGTATGATCCGGAGGGATACTACTTTGAATTCGATAGTTTTTATGAGCATCCGGACAATACACTACTGATGAAGTGTTTGTCTCTTGAGAAGTGAAATCAGATTTTAGGTTAGAGAATGTCTTTAGGCATTGCACTTTGAAGCCCTTGCTATTTATAATTATTCAATCACATTATTTGTTAGGTTCTTACTTGGATTGAAGAATCCAGTTGCTAATTTGAATTAGAAAAGGATTTCTTGTATCTTAGAAAGAATAGCATGCAGCTATGAAAAAAATACTATTTTTTCTTTTGTTGGTCAATGTGAGCGCTTTCGGGCAACTTACTTTTTCACAGGCTCAGGATTCCCTTCAAAAATATCACCTTGGTGTATCCACCTATTTTAGTGATTTCCTGGGTCATCAATCATATGGTGCAGGGGTTAATCTTACAAAAGACGGTGGTGCGGTCGGATTTGGTGATGGAGATAATGGCCTGGAGTTGATCAGACTTGATAAAACTGGAAAAGTACTTTGGCGAAAAGGCATGAAAAAGCAGTTCGAGGAAGTAGAATCACAGTGCGTTGCACAAGATAGTCTTGGAAATTTTTATGTGTTCATGCTCAATTATAATCCTAAAGGGTATCGCGGAGGCAGTGAACGCGTGATTTGTTTTAGCGCTAAAGGTATATTGCTGTGGGACAAAATGCTGGGCAACTATACAATGATAAATAATCCCGTTGTTTCTTTTGTCCGCACGGTTGATGGTGGACGCATAGAAATGCGCGGTCATATAGCTACTGAACAACCATTGCCAGGGAAAGATCCTTCCTACCATTATTGGCAAGGTTGGTATACTAGCAAAGGGATACTTAAAACAAAAGTGGGCGACATTATTGACTGGAGTAATCCCCTATGGATGAAAAAGTTCAAGCCGGAGTAAAGGCACATTCGTTAATTTCGTTTGGCGAAATTCCTGTTACGCATCTCGAAAACAAAAAAGCCTTATTGCAGAGTATAAGTTGTTGGTCTGGTGACCAACAACAACATAGGTGTTTTTCCGATTTAAAAATAATATGTAAATTTTTACCTACCTTCAATCTCTCTTAATAAACCCCAAACCTAAACCTAAAAAAAATTATGAAACGACTACTGTTATTGATGCTGCTTATTCCTTTGATGGGATACGGCCAGGAGAAAAATGTTATGAATGCCGAGCGAGTCACCCCGAAAGCCGACAAGATCATGGAGTTTGAAAAAGCCCTTGCCACACATGCCCAAAAGTACCATACCGGTGAGTGGAAGTGGCGCGTCTCGCAAGTCCTAACAGGACCAGATGCAGGAGCTTATAGCATTACCGAAGGTCCTTCAAGTTGGGCTGATGCAGACACACGTGGCGACCTTGGCGCAGAGCACACTGCCGACTGGAACAAGATTTTTGGAACATTAACGAATGGTCAGGTGCAGGCTAGTACTATCGTCTACCTACCTGAGCTTAGTTCCGGTAAGGTTACCGACTATGCCGAGAAGAGCTCAATTACTCACGCGTATCCCCGCATAGGATATGGAGGAAAAATTGAGGCCAACTTGAAGAAGGCAAAAAAGGTTTGGGAAGCTGCTGGTCAGACCGTAATTGTATACCAAGCGGTTTCCTCAGGTGAACCTCAGTATATCATTGTGACACGCCACAAAACTGGCTGGAAAGAGAAAGACCCTAAGTTTCTAAAACCTTTTCCCGATCGTTATAATGAAATTAATGGTGCCGATTCTTTTGATGAATACCTTGAATCTATTCAACGCTTTACCAGCAAATCCTGGAGCGAGATGACCATTTATAGAGCAGATTTAAGCTCCAAGTAAATTCAAAACTTTTTTTCTTCAGTAAGGCTCTTTCACGGAGCCTTACTTTTTTTTGCAAGGTACTTAAGGAAATTTAGCCACTATCTCAACTGGGCAGTACCTAAGTGCACCGCAATTCGATTTGTTTAATAAGGTAAATTTTTTAACTTCACATCCTCAATTCAGTAGAGGGTTTTCAACCAAGGGCATACACCCAATTGTTCAATGGGAAGTATCCTAACGAATATCTAGCAGCGGTTGAATAGTTTGTTTTGTTCTGCATCTTAATAGGATTACAGTTCGAGCCGTATGACTAGAATAAACGATTTCAAATAATACTCAATAACCCTAACCCCTAAACCCTTAAATTTTAATGCTATGCTCAAAAAATTATTAACCGCTGTACTCCTGATTACCTGCCTCAGTTCGGCATCGGTAATGTCTCAGAGTGTCTTGTACATGAATCAGATCCTTGATCCAATTCCTGGCAAACTTGTTGAATTTGAAAATGGTGTGAAAGCGCACAATGCGAAGTATCATGCTTCAGGTGAAAACAAAGCGAATCTATTCTCGATCATGACCGGCCCTCGTTCCGGTCAGTATGCCTGGGTGCAAGGGCCCATGACCTACGCCACCTTAGATAAGGTCCTTACCAAAGAGCACACCGCAGACTGGGAAAAGAATGTAGCCACATTTTGTAAAAATGGTGGACAAATGAGAATTGTAAAACTGGATGCCGGCCTTACCTACAATCCTGATCCTAATGCCGTAGTCGAAAACTACATTGCCAGAATTTTTTATGGTGTGACGGACGTTGGTCAATTACTCGATGCGATGGGCATGATCAAGAAGATCTATGATGTGAATAAGTATCCAAGCGCCAGAGCAGTGTATACAGCTGAATTCCGTGACAAGGATGAAGAAGCAGTGGCGTTAGTTTATCCCTTTAAAAGCTGGACTGAATTTGAAAAGACAAAAGGCTTGGCTATTGAAGACATGTCTAAGGAAATGGAAAAAGTCCATGGTGAGTATGGGTTGAAAAATTTTCAGGATATGATAGCAGCTTCTAGCTCAGGCTGGTATGATGAGGTGAGAATGATGGTGAAGTAAAATCTGTCTTTGAAAACTCACTTTATTAAAATCATTAAACCAAACTCTTATGAAAAACTTATTTTATTTATGCGTGTGCTCCATGCTATCCTTGTTTTCTTGTCAGCCAAAAGAGTCAGCACCTGAAGACCGTAGCATCGGTTTCGCTACCGCAGAACCCACTGATAAATGGCACCTTGGTACCGAAGCCGCTATTCAGGTTGTAAAAGATCTGGATGCCGTATGGTCCAAAAAGGATTTTGATGGCATGAGGGTCTTCTTTTCGGATACCGCTAGTTTCTATTTTCCCAATGGAACAGTCGTGAAATCGCCTGAAGAATTTATTGCTATCCTTAAAAAGTCAAATGAAGAAGTGGAAGATTCCTGGACCTTTGACTATGCTTTTTCAGTTGATCTTAACCCTACCCTCGGTGGTGAACACGTGCAGGCTGGATTTACCAACACGAGCGTGAAAGCGGGTGTTACAACCAAAAGAAACTTACACGAATCCTACTATATAATTAACGGCAAAATTGTGTGGTGGAATCAATATGCCATGGATCTCAAAGAGTAGAATTACTAATCTCTTTAGACAAAAAGCGCTAACTCCCATCAGAGCTAGCGCTTTTTCTTGTAATTTTAGTTCAATCCAGATTACACCTTCCTGATCTCCTAAAGAGCCACTTAGAACGATGAACTTCTTGCAATCAAGCATTACTTTGCCATCGTAGTTTGTGAAGGCAACAAATGCTATACTGATTAAATATTTGAATGGGCAAAAATAAATTATAACCTATTAGGTACATTTGCCAAATGGAAAAGAAATGTTTAGTTATTATGCCCACCAGCGATCCGGACGGATACGCCCAAGGACACTTCAATAGAGTTTATCAATACATCATTGTGCCTGCCTGTAAATCGGCAGGTTTTGTACCTATGAGGATTGATGATCCAACCGTCATTAGTTCACCCCCGGATGTAATGAAAACGATTATCGATAGCGATATCGCCATCTGTGACCTAAGTTCGAACAACGCTCACGCACTCTACGGATTTACCATCCGCTATGCCATTAACCTTCCGGTGGCCTTAATTAAAGACAGGAAGACGAACATGATGTTTGATATTAAGGAATTTGGTGCGGTGGAGTATGATGAATCCCTTCGCATCGATACGGTACAAAATGAAATTGAAACCCTTAGTGAAGTCCTCAAGAAAACCTTTGCGAACAAAGTAGAAATCAATTCATTACTCAATCGATTAAATATTGGTACCGCTCAAGCACCTAGGGCAATGAATGTAACCGAGTCAATCGACCAAGGTGAAAATGCTGAAAAGAAAGAAATCCCATTACCAATCATATCTCCTCTCCCTGGTTTTGTGGGCGACCCCATTACACAAACTGAAATCGATAAATTAAAAGTGGGTGATTTCCTTTTCCATATAAACTATGGTAAGGGTGAGATCATGACGCTCAGTAAAATGGCAAAAGATAAAGTTGCGAAAGTTCAGTTTGAGTCGGGATCAAAGATGCTGGTACTGATGACTTCAGGAATCTGGAGAACTATTAATGCTTAGTTAAAACTCCAAAGTATAATATGGACATATTATTGGTAGTTTACCTATTCCTTTTAGGGCTACTGGTGTTCCTTTCGATAAGAAACCTGATTCGTTTTCTTAAAAAGCGCAAATAGAAACTAAGAACCAATGATAGTGCGAGCGAAAAGATAAAGGGAGAACTTAATCAATTAAGATTTAAAGCTTTTAAGCGGTTCGGATGGGACTCGAACCCGCGACCTCCTGCGTGACAGGCATACGCACTTGAAATAATTATTGACCACCTGATAGAACAAAAGCTAATATGAAAAATGTACTGAAATACAAGGGTTATCATGGTTCGGTAGAGTTCAGCCCAGAGGATGGGGTTTTATTTGGAAAAATTGTCGGTATCCGCGATGTCGTCACATTCGAAGGTAAGACCGTGAGCGAAATCACCAAGTCATTCCATTACATGGTGGACGACTACCTAAAAACCTGCAAAGAGTTAGACAAAGAACCTGACAAAGAATTCAATGGGACTTTCAATGTGAGGCTTAAGCCCCGCATACACAAACTCGCTTCAATCCGCTCTTCAACGATGAAAATATCGCTGAATAAATTTGTTGAACAAGCTGTGGAGAAAGCGGTATCTTGAGCT
Organism: Bacteroidia bacterium; assembly: GCA_031401775.1. Lineage (GTDB taxonomy): Bacteria > Bacteroidota > Bacteroidia > Cytophagales > Cyclobacteriaceae > ELB16-189. The sequence goes on from JANNRV010000181.1 coordinate 11,452, forward strand.
AAGGATAAAATCCACTCTTGTCGGTGTTGTGCATAGGCATTAGCACGTATGGTCCACCAACAATGGCGAAGTCAATAATCTTAACCATTACTTTAACCACTAAAAGCAAAAAAGCTTTAAATCAATTAAGATTTAAAGCTTTTAAGCGGTCCGGACGGGACTCGAACCCGCGACCTCCTGCGTGACAGGCAGGCATTCTAACCAGCTGAACTACCAGACCTAGTAATTAAGGGTGCAAAGATAACTTTAGCCCTAATCAATGCAAAAATAAGCCAATTTATTTTAGCCGATCTACCGGGCGCATTTCAACTTGTCTCGGCTGTTGTCATCCAACTTATCAAACAAATCTTGCTCTTTCAGCCTCACCCCATCCGAAGGCTTTGCTATAGGCCGATTTCAGAGGTCCCCCTCTCCAGCGGAGAGGGGAAAATAAACTCTCCTCTCACACAAGCTTGGATGGGGTGAGGCTTTAACCGCGACAATTTGAAATGCGCCCGATCTACCTGACGTTATAATTTTAATTATTGAACATCCTTTACACACCGAAATCCTACCGTAGCATTGCGTTCAAAGCCTTCGGATACTCTTAATAAAAATTGACGGTAGTGAAGTTCACGGGGTCCTCCCTGTACATACCACCAACTTGAAGAGGGTTTGAAATAACTCCCTCCTTTCATCATAATGTAACGATAGCTTCCGCTTTCATACACATCGTTGGTTAACTGCCACACCGATCCCACCAGATCCTGCAGTCCAAATGCATTGACACCCTTTGGATATTTACCTACTGGATAAAGCTTGCCATCACCCAGATTGCAAACGGATGGACTAATTCCTTCAAGGGAAGAAACCGTAAGCGTTTCTGTCACATATTGGAGTTTGCGCTTAACCGGCTTGGTTTGTTTCCACGGCCACTCATTCAAGGCTGAAGTCTGTGCTGCATATTGCCATTCTACTTCTGTGGGCAATCGCTTGCCTGCCCATTGCGCATAGGTTTTGGCATCTTCATAAGAAACATAGACAACAGGAAAGTTCTCCTCTCCTTTCGGGATGGAATTATTAATCCAGTGTTTTAAAAAATTCACATCATCAATGGGTTTGTAATGGGTAGCCTCAATGAACTTCTTGAATTGAATATTAGTGACTGGAAACTTATCCATGAGAAATGAACTTATCTGTATTTCTTCAGGTGATGATTTTGGGTAAGGGATAAAATCATCGCCATGGGTTGTTTTGAATAGAAATTTACCAGAAGGAATT
>JANNRV010000182.1:0-3358 GCA_031401775.1 Bacteroidia bacterium
AGAATGACAATTGATATATTCCGGCTTGAGATTAATAGCGTTAGTAAGACTGGAAATAAATTGATCAAAATGCGTTTTAAATTCCTTATCAGACCCACCTACCAGAAAGCCAAACTTTAAATTATACTTTTTAAAAGCAGCCAGCATTTCTGTTCGGTTCTTTTCTTCTGTTGGGTACCCAACTTCAGCGCCATTGTATCCTGCCTCTTTAATTTTTTTGCAGAATTCATCCACACTCCCTTTGAATCCCCAATCGGTGGCAAAGATCAAGAGTTCGAAGCCCGACTCATTTTCCTCTTTAACTATAGGATTCGCAAAGCTGCTGAGATAACTTGAAAAAAGCCCTACGCTTGTTGCTCCAATGAATTCTCTCCGGGTTAGCGACATATTCGATTATACTAGTTTATACGACAAAACCATAGGGATTTACTCTCCAAAAATGATTCCCAGAAGAAGAACTGGCAAGTAGTTCCAACAATAATTCTTGAAAATAGCCTAAAAAAGGCCCTATTGCAAGGCTTTGGGTTCGAGGAGAACTTTTAGAATTGCATTTTTAACTTCTGCGCTCTTTTCCTATCTTTGCACCTCATTTTTTAAAACAAATAAATACACATGAACAACTACGAGACGGTATTCATTTTAAATCCCGTTTTGTCTGAAGACCAGGCAAAGGATACTGTCGAGAAATTCGTGAAAGTATTGAAAAAAGCCAATGCCGATGTGATCAACATCGAGCAGTGGGGACTTAAGAAGATGGCTTATCCCATTCAGAAAAAGTCTACCGGTTTTTACAATCTTCTGGAATTCGCGGCAGCTCCTCAGACCATTCAGACATTAGAAACTGAATTCAGAAGGGATGAATCAGTAATGCGTTTTTTGACCACGGTTTTGGATCACCATGCCCAAACCTACAATGCCCGCAGACGCAAGGGTGAATTCAGAAAAAATAAGGAAGTGAGAGAACGCAAAACAGCTAAGGAGGAGCAGAAAGCATGACATTAATGAACGAATCCATCAAGCGCGCTGAGATTAAGCCCAAGTATTGCCGCTTCAAAAAGAATGGTATCAAGTACATCGACTACAAGGATCCTGATTTCCTGATGAAGTTTGTCAATGAGCAAGGTAAACTCCTTCCTCGCAGGCTTACCGGCAACAGCTGGAAATTTCAAAACAAAGTAGCACAAGCTGTAAAGCGTGCTCGTCACATGGCGTTTTTGCCTTACGTGGGCGATGCCTTAAAATAATATTGAACCATGGAAATAATATTGACACAAGACGTACAAGGTCTGGGCTATAAAAACGACATCGTTAAAGTGAAGGCAGGTTATGGCAGAAACTTCCTGATCCCGAATGGATCGGCTATGATTGCCAATGACTCGAACAAGCGCATGACGATGGAGAACGTACGCCAGGCCTCACACAAAGCTGCGAAGCTAAAGCAAGACGCTGAAGCGATTGCCGCTAAAATCGGAGAGCTAACTGTAGAAATCGGAACCAAGGCCGGTGAGACCGGTAAGATTTTCGGAGCTGTGACCGCTATTCAAATTGCGGAAGAGTTGAAGAAGAAAGGCTTTGATATCGATCGCAAGAAAGTCATCCTTAAGGAAATCCCTAAGCAACTCGGAACCTACACCGCAACGCTCGATCTTCATAAAGAAGTGAAACACGAGATTAAGGTAAGTGTGGTGGCTGAGTAACAGACTTAAGACGTTAGACTTAAGTCTTAAGACTAGTTAAACCTTTAAGCCGTGGATTTATCTGCGGCTTTTTTATTTCTCTATTTCTTCCACGAGTTCATTGTACCAATCTTCACCATACTTTCTGACAAGCGGGTCTTTCAAGAATTTATACAACGGCACTTGCAGGGATTTGCCAAAAGAACAGGCTGCAGAGCAGATACTCCATTTGTGGTAGTTAACAGCTTCAAAGTCTTTTTTCCTTGTTATCCGGATAGGATAAAGATGACACGAAATGGGCTTGCGAAAAGTCACTTTCCCATCGAGGTAAGCCTGTTCAATCCCACATTTTAAAACTCCCTGCTTATCATAGTGAGAATAAGCACATTCTTTGCCTCCAACTGTAGGCGTTGAATAATCACCATCTTCATCAAGAATATAAGCGCCTTGTTGTTCGATGGCGTCCCTGCTTTGGGGGGTAAGGTAAGGTTTCACTTCCTCTTGAATTTGTTCCATGATAGCCAACTCGTCTTCTTCCAATGGAGCGCCTAAATCTCCCTCCACACAACATGCTCCTTTACATTTTTCGAGATGACAGACGAATTCCACATCGCGGATATCATCCGACACTAACACGCTTCCCACTTTAACCATCCTTGTCTATTTTTAATTTCAATTTAGCACTCTGTGTATCACCTTTTTTAAACGTAAAATACTTTGTCTGCAAGGTAGCACAGTCTTTCATGGTTTCTTAAAAAAGGGTAGTTTGCTTAGACTCTGATTCAATTACATTCTGATGAATTAGTTTTGAAGCCTTTAGTTTTGAAAATAATCCTATCGAGTAGCTAGGCATTTCCATCAGACCTGAATCTAATTTGTGAGTTGAGAAGAAAGAGTTCATTTCATTTACTTCCATATTCTTTTCATAAATAGTTAATAGGCGCTTATAAAATTCAGTATCGCTGGTAAGGTTCTTTTCTAGCCTCTCCATGTCTTTAAAGCCGCCCATATAATTCTTTACTTTCTCGTGTTGATGATGAAGGTAATGCCTGTAATTTATTCGCTCATTGAGGGGAAATGTAAAAGGAACTAAAAAACTAAAATCTTTTTCCGCCAACCGATCCATCAAATCAAAAGGAACTTCAAAAGAAAAAGGATTACAAAAGCAGAGTACGGCTGTTTTGAAATTCTCTTTACTTGGAGGCACATAAAGATTAATGCGTGCGGCTAATTCATCCCAATTACTCTCCAGCAGTACAACATTCTTATTTTTAAAATATCTGTTGACTCTGATTTTTAATGCCTTGAACTGCTCTGGATCATTTTCACAAAAAACAAATTTTGAAATGGGCAAACCCAGTTCCATGGCCATGAGAGGTACTCCTGGAAAAATCTCTCGATTGGACCCTAAAGAAAAAAGTCCGCTGCCCGCTACCAGATCAACCAAGATAATTTGATCCACTTTTCCCTGCAGGTGGTTTACAAATGAGGTGAGGTATTGCCTGATGATCTGTCCCTGCTGTTTGACCCAAGGCTCCACTCGGGATGCCGCTGTTCGACAAATCGGGGAAACCGCTTGGCATCCTCGTCATCATGGATGATCGACCCATGACTCGTGTCCCCCTCGTCAAAGACCTGTTGCAGATTTTTGGGACGAGGGCCGGGGCAGAGCTGCAGCACCA
>JANNRV010000183.1:0-5331 GCA_031401775.1 Bacteroidia bacterium
ATTCTTGTCGGGGGTTTTGGTATTGCCAATATCATGTTCGTGTCTGTAAAAGAGCGAACGAGTATTATTGGTTTACAAAAATCATTGGGTGCAAAAAATTACTTCATTCTTTTTCAATTTCTGTTTGAAGCGATGTTCCTTAGCTTTATTGGAGGCTTAGGCGGACTCGTGCTTGTTTATTTGATGACGCTTGCGCCATTTGGTAGTTTGGATGTAGTGCTCTCCACTAAAAACATTGTTTTGGGAATCGGTGTCTCTTCCGTCATTGGACTGGTAGCCGGAATTGTGCCTGCTGCAATGGCCGCGAGATTGGATCCCGTAGCTGCTATCAGGGCGTAATAAAAACCGTATAAATTAAAGTGGCCATTCGCATTGGTTATTCCGATACGAATGGCCACCCTTATTTTTTAGGCTAACTACTCTACTTCTTCTTTTGCAATTTCTGCCCCGCTTGCAATCTTTTCTTTGATCTTCTTTTCCAAATCTTCCATCAGTTCCGGATTGTCTTCAATCAGTTGTTTCACCGAATCACGGCCCTGGCCAAGTTTATTTCCGCTATACGAAAACCATGACCCCGACTTTTGAATTACATTAAGTTCAACTCCAAGATCGACAATCTCACCGGCTTTGGAAATACCCCTTCCATACATAATGTCAAATTCGACTACTTTAAACGGAGGGGCTACTTTATTTTTCACAACTTTCACTTTTACCCGGTTTCCAGTAATATCGTCAGCAGCTTCTTTGATCTGTCCTATTCTGCGGATGTCCAATCTAACGGAAGCATAAAACTTCAAAGCATTTCCGCCTGTTGTAGTTTCAGGATTGCCAAACACAATTCCAATCTTCTCACGCAATTGGTTAATGAAAACACAAGCGCAACCCGTTTTACTAATAGTTCCGGTAAGTTTTCGAAGCGCCTGTGACATCAGTCGGGCATGGAGTCCCATTTTGCTTTCACCCATTTCCCCTTCCAATTCGGCTTTGGGTACCAGTGCTGCAACAGAGTCTATAACAATGATGTCGATCGCTCCTGAACGAATCAAGTGTTCAGCAATTTCAAGTGCTTGTTCCCCATTGTCGGGTTGGGAGATGAGGAGGTTTTGGGTGTCAATGCCCAGTTTTTCCGCGTAGGCCTTGTCAAAGGCATGCTCGGCATCAATAAATGCGGCCATCCCTCCTTTTTTCTGTGCTTCAGCTATGCAATGCAGTGTCAATGTGGTTTTTCCGGAGGATTCAGGTCCATAAATTTCAGTAACACGGCCTCGGGGAATGCCTCCAATTCCCAATGCTAAATCAAGCCCCAATGAGCCGGTTGAAATGGCCGGCACATCCATCACTTTCTTATCATCTAACTTCATCACCGTTCCCTTGCCATAGGCCTTCTCCAGTTTGTCAATGGTTAATTGCAGTGCCTTTAATTTTTCTTTGTTGTCTTTGGTATCGTTCATAAAAATTTTTGCTTGTTTCTAATTTGAAGTGAGGGCTGAAATTACTACTTGATTAGGTAAACCCAAAGCAACCTTTCAATCCTTATAAAAATTAATTGTGGTCGACCTCCTATTAGCGGAAAAATCAAAGGAATCTATAAAATGATCTTCTATCTTGCCGAGGATAAAGCAATACTTTAAGTAATGATGCGCAAATTTCTTTTTGCTGTCTTGGTTGTTGTAGCCAGTCTTGTGATTTGGAACTGGTCACTGATCGTCTATGGAGTTGAGCAAGGCATGGGTCAGCTTAAAATTGTGTGGTATGCCCGACCAGTGAGTGAAGTCATGACCGATCCGGCATTTCCGGATTCCCTGAAGTCGAGACTTTTGTTGATTGAAGATATTCGAAAGTTCGCAATTGATTCACTGGGTTTAAAAGACACGAAAAACTATAAAACTATTTATGACCAGCAAGGCAAGGAGTTGATGTGGGTTGTCACGGCAAGTGAACCTTTTGAACTAAAACCCAAATTGTGGCATTTTCCGGTGATTGGTACCGTTCCCTATAAAGGATATTTTAATAAAGAGAAAGCGAAGATCGAACGGGACGCTCTGGAGAAAGAAGGATGGGATATAAGCGTCAGAAATCCGGGAGGCTGGTCGACATTAGGATGGTTCACCGATCCCATCCTGAGCGGAATGCTTAATCGAAGTGAGGGAGATTTGGCAAGCTTGATCATTCATGAAATGGTGCATGCAACACTTTGGGTAAAAGACAGTGTTGACTTTAATGAAAATCTGGCTACGTTTATCGGAGATACAGCCGCCTATGATTTCTTAACCTATAAGTTTGGTAAAGCGTCAAAAGAGTACAGCACCTATCTGGACGAAGATCGTGACTATCGCAAGTTCAGCAAGCACATGCTGCGAGGTGCGACTTCCTTAGATAGCCTTTATAAAATGTTTTCGGCCAATGATTCGTTGACAGCAAAACGGAAACGAAAAGAAGACTTCATCAGAAAGATTATAACCTCGCTTGACACCATCCGCTTTTATCTCGCCAAGGAACCTTCCAAAAAGTATACCAATAGACTACCGAACAATGCCTTCTTCCTCGCCTTTCGGCACTATCAATCTAAACTTGATATTTTTAAAAAAGAGTTTGATAAAAACTTTAAAGGAGACCTGAAGTCTTACGTTACCTATTTGTCAACAAAGTACCCGGTGATTTAATAGAAGATTAGCGAAATGTGAATTCGGCACATGGATTGGGCATTTGCAATTAAGGAATTGTTAAGAACGTAACATTGGTTTTTAATTAGCTTAATTTCTCTCTACTTTTAAATCATAATAAAAACAGTTTATGGCTAATAAGCCCTCCCAGAAAGTACTTGTTGTTGATGATGAAGAGCCCATTTTAGAGTTATTGAAATACAACCTTGAGAAGCAGGGATACGATGTGCGGGTTGCCAGCGATGGTTTCACAGGGGTTGAGATAGCAAAGAAATTTCATCCTGACCTTGTTCTTCTCGACATTATGATGCCAAAGATGGATGGTGTAGAGACGTGTAGGCAAATTCGGGCCATACCCGAAATGACGAACTCTTTCGTTGTATTTTTAACTGCCCGATCTGAAGAATACTCTGAAGTAGCGGCTTTCGATGTAGGTGCAGATGACTATATCACTAAGCCGATAAAGCCCCGTGCTTTGATGAGTCGTATCAGCGCTTTGTTCAGAAGAGATTCAAAAAAGAAAAACACTTCTGCTCAGTTAACGCTAGGTAATTTAGTCATTGACAGAACCAGTTATACGATCAAGGTGAAGGGAAGAGAGATAAGTCTACCCAAAAAGGAGTTTGAGTTACTTTTCTTTTTAGCAGCCAACCCCAACAAAGTTTTCAGTCGTGATGATCTTTTGCAAAATATTTGGGGGGCCGATGTATATGTGTTAGCACGCACCGTTGATGTGCACATCCGCAAGGTGCGCGAGAAAATCGGTGAAGATTACATTACGACCGTGAAGGGCGTGGGCTACAAATTCAATATCAATAATATCAACTAGCCATGGTATACAGCGCCAGAACCATGGCTCTGTTGTTGGCCGTCTCCATCGCACTTGTCACTGCGTTGTTCCTCTCTCTTGTCGATGGTGTAGACAGACAAGCCTTAATCGTTGCCGTTATCATTAGTTTCTCGGCTTCGTATTTGTTGACCTTCGTTGTTCTTGAATTTCTCATTTTCCGAGAGATTGATAAGATCTATAAAATGATGGCGAAACTTCGCAAAAAAGAACTCTCCGGCATCACGAAAGAGAAGTCTAATGCTCTTAATCCACTAGAGAAGATTACGCAAGAGATCAACTCATTTGCTGTTCTAAAACAGAAAGAGATTGATGAATTGAAAAAACTGGAAGCATTTAGAAAAGAATTCATTGCAGATGTTTCTCATGAACTAAAGACGCCCATTTTTGCTGCCCAGGGTTTTGTTCACACACTGATTGATGGTGCCGTGAATGATAAAAGTGTCCGCAATAAGTTTTTAAAGAAAGCTGCCAAAAGCCTCGATGGCCTGGATGCGTTGGTGCAGGATCTTCTTACGCTTTCACAAATCGAGACAGGAGACATTAAAATGCACTTTGAACATATTGATTTGCATAATTTATGTAAAGAGGTAGTTGATCAGTTTGAAGAGAAGGCTGCGAAGAAGAACATTAAACTTCAATTAGAAGAACCAAAACAAAAGATGATAGTGTATGCCGATTGGCAGCGCATTACGCAAGTGATGACTAATTTGATTTCGAATGCCATCAACTATACTCCAGAGGGTGGAGGAGTTATAATCAGTTTCGATAGCTCAAAGAAGAATGTAACGACTTTTGTAAGTGACACCGGAGAGGGGATTCCCGCTTCACATCTTTCAAGAATCTTTGAAAGATTTTATCGTGTAGAAAAAAGCAGGAGTCGTGAAAAAGGAGGGACCGGACTGGGCTTAGCCATCGTTAAGCATATTCTAGAAGGGCACAATACAAAGGCGGAGGTTGATACGAAGGAAGGGAAAGGATCGGTTTTTAGTTTTAAACTTCCCCGCTCCAAGTCAGAGGGCTCAGACACGAATGAGTAACTATCGGAATTGATTCAGAGCATATTTGGCCTACAAGAAATTTAATTTCAACTTGCGCCCTCATTGATAACTAGAGGTGAAGCAACTCAAGATCAAGTTTAGCGATTTAATTATTTTCGAAGATGAGGATTACATTCTCATCAATAAACCTCCCTTTATCGCTACCCTTGAAGATAGAAATGATCCGCTAAATCTCCTGGCATTGGCAAAAGAGTATTCATCCGATGCCCAAGTCTGTCATCGCCTGGACAAAGACACGTCAGGTGCTTTAGCCATTGCAAAAAATCCGGAAGCCTATCGTCATTTAAGCATGCAGTTCGAAGGGCGTGAGGTTAAAAAGATATATCACGCCATTGCAGATGGACTCCATAGTTTTCAAAATCAATTGGTAGATGCTCCGATTATTAAACTAAATGACGGCACAGCTAAGATAGCAAGGGAAGGAAAAGAGGCACAGACCTATTTTACCACCCTCCAAACCTTTAAAAACCATACTTTAATTGAATGCAGTCCTATAACCGGAAGAATGCACCAAATCCGTGTTCACCTGGCCAGGTTAAAAGCACCTATTGCGGGTGATGAAACTTACGGAGGAAAGCTGTTTTTTGTCTCCTCTATCAAAAGAGGATTTAAGCTCGAGAAGAACACCGAGGAGCAACCCCTTATCAAAAGAATGGCTTTGCATGCTTTTTCTCTTAAATTTCAAGACCTGAAAGGCAACTCGGTTACGGTAGTCGCTCCCTATCCAAAAGATTTTCAGGCGCTTTTGAAGCAATTATCC
>JANNRV010000184.1:0-27618 GCA_031401775.1 Bacteroidia bacterium
CAACAGTGTATGGGCCGCCAAAGGAGTTAAATACAAGATTTCCTGATCCCTGGAAATATGTCTGGATTGACCCCTGGGATGGTGGCGATGGATGTGTTACTCAAATTGATCCGGAAGACAAATCCATTATCTATTATAGCCGGCAGCATGGAGATGCAATGAGATTAGACAAATCTAAAGATGTTGCAGTTTCCATTATGCCAGTACTACCCAAGGAAATCAAGGACACTTTACTTTTTAATTACATGACACCCTATTTCTTGTCGGCCTACGATAGTAAGACTTTATACCATGGAGGAAATTACATTCTCAAAAGTGTTGACCGTGGTGATACCTGGAAAGTGATTAGCCCTAATCTTTCTGTATCATCCAGAAACGAAAAGAAATCATTTGCTACAGGTGCCATTGTAGAATCCTCAATGGGAAAAGGATTGTTGTATGCAGGCACCGATCATGGTGCATTTTGGGTTTCAAAAAACGATGGCGCAGACTGGGAAGAGTATTCGGAAGGCCTTGCGAATAATTATATTAGAAGCATCTCTCCTTCCCGCCACAAAACATCACGTGTTTATATAGCAATGACAGGAATTAACTACGATGATTTGCATAGCTATGTTTATTGTTCTGAGGACTATGGAAAAAATTGGAAAAGCATTTCGGTGGGGCTGCCAGATGAACCAGTGAATGTGATTAAAGAAGATCCCACAAATGAAAATATTTTGTATGCTGGCGGATTGCGCGGCGTGTATATTTCAATTGACCGTGGAAACACTTGGTCTTATTTAGGGATCAATATGCCAGCCGCAGCAGTGGCCGATCTGGAAATTCATGAACCCACCATGGATCTGGTTGTAGGTACACATGGAAGAGGTATTTACAAAACCAGCCTTAAAGCTATTCAGAGAATGGTGAGTCAAAATCTATCAACAAGCAAAGACTACTTTTTCGAAATTGATCAAGCAAAAAGACCGTGGTTTAATTCTTCAAGTGGTGAGCCTGATCATCGTACAATTGAAAAAGCAACATTTTCATTTTGGCTAAACAAATCAAAAGCGATTACACTTTCTATCCGCGATAAATCAAATAAAGAAATCTGGAAGATAGAATTGAACGGACAGAATGGATTCAATCAGTATCGATGGGATTTGGTAGTGAGCAAGCAAACAAGCGATTATCCTTATTTTATGGACTATGATAAATTTATAGAAATGGGGATATATAATATCACACTAAAATCAGTTGATGGTCATTTGGAACAACCTTTTGTGGTTATCAATGGAGTATCTCCTTACATGAAATAGTCACTATTTCAAGTCTGAGTACCCACTTACGTCAAACTCGATTTCTCAGGATGCTTTGCGGTAAACTTCCTATAGAAATTTTGCATTTCTAACAAGTCCTTTTGATAGTCTCCTGTAGGATAGAATAGATCACCAAAGCCAGCAATTTTTTTGCCATAATCCAGGTAGCCCATGGCAATAGGAACTTTGGCTCCCATGGCCGTATGGTAAAACCCGGACTTCCATTCTTTCACATAACTGCGGGTCCCCTCAACGGGAATCATGAGGATCAGCTCTTCACTCTCCTGAAACATGTGAATCATAGCATCCACCGTATTATTATGTTTGGAACGATCTACCGGAATGCCTCCTGATGCCCGCATAAGTAGGCCTAACGGGAACTTGAATAAACTATCCTTAGCGAGAAAACGAACACGAACGCCACAGGCCAGCAAAGTGGCCAGCGAAATCGGATAGTCGAAATTACTGGTGTGTGGCGCTGCTACCAATACACACTTCTTGATTGACGGATCCAACCGGCTTCCAATCTTCCAGCCAATCAGTTTAAGGTAAAGTTGACAGAGCCATTTCATTGCCCCAAATTAGATATAAAATGTAACTTTGCCACCGCATTGTTCTAACCGCTCTATTTCTACTTCACCTCATCGACAAGCCGTCTAAAAAAATTTACTTGTGATACTTGCTCTTAGTTTCTTTCAGCTCGGTAATAGTATACTGGTTCTTATTCTTGTCTTTCTCGCCTTCAAAATACTAGAGACGAAGTGGTCGTATAAAATAAATAAGCCCTACGCCTGGGAGGAAGCTGTTCGGAAAGGTGAAGTATCTTCCAAGCTAAAAAAGATAGAGCGCTTCTATCGGGATAAGGCTCGCTTCTATGCCATTTGGTTTCAAATCAGGAGATTAAAAAGAGATAAAGTCTCAGGAGCTTTTGCCGAAGTGGGCGTGTACCAGGGCGAGACCGCAAAGATGATCCATGAAATGGATCCGGACCGGAGACTTCATTTATTCGATACGTTTGAAGGATTTGCTAAAGAGGATCTTCAACTTGAACATGCATCCCATCCCAATCTCAACGCAGACTTCTCGGATACAACGCTTGAACAAGTGAAGAAGTTTATTGATGGAAATACAAACGTTATTTTTCACACGGGCTACTTTCCATCGACTACTAAAAAGATGGAAGAAAAAGAATATGCTTTCGTTCACTTAGATGCTGACCTTTATCAGCCTACCTTGGGGGGACTTATGTACTTCTATCCTCGCCTGACACCGGGAGGATTGATTCTCATTCACGATTATAATCATACCTGGAGTGGCGTGACCCGAGCAGTGGATGAGTTTATCAAAACAATTCCCGAATGTCCGGTAGAATTGATGGATTGGCAGGGTAGTGTATTAATCATTAAAAACAAGAAATGAATAAATTAGAATTACTGTCGGAATTAGGAGATAATACCTATATCATGCTAAGACCCTCTCCTATTCAAGGCATTGGAATTTTCGTAGTACAAAATATTGAGAAAGGCTGCCGTGAAATGTTTAGCAAGCCTGACGCCACCGACCAATGGGTAAAGCTTTCAAAAGAAGAAGTGGAAGCCTTGCCCCTTCACTCCAAATTGATGGTGGAGAATTACTGTCTCTATGATGAAGATCATTATTTTGTCCCTGACTATGGATTTAAGAAAATAGATATCTCCCTTTTCTTAAATCATTCGGCAACGCCCAATATTCTTTCTATTAACGATGGCGAATATTTTGAGGCCATCAGGGATATAAAAATAGGGGAAGAATTACTTATTGATTATGGAACTATTGTGGATGGGGACTGATAACCTGATTTGTCAGCTTGAGGTTCTCGAAGGCTATTTTGAGTCTTCAATTCAGTTTTCGAGAGCCACAAACTGACAGCCCAGATAGTTTTGCGCAACCTCAATTAATTCGAAGTTGAAAATAAACCCGCATCTATTCCGGGGATTACTTTTAACGCATTTTCATAGTAGACTTTCTTAAGAACCGAATCGGGTAATGACAGCCCGTACATTTTCCAATGTGCGTGACGTTTGCGATAGTAGTCGAAGTATTCATCGTCTGTTTCTAGCACACGGAAGTACGTGTAGTATTCTTCTTTCTTATAGGTATCCTTCCCCATCATCACCCGATCCTGGTAACGAATCATCCAGGCGCGTGCATTACGCGGCTGACGACCCAGTTCCGCAAGAACGGCACCCAACTCGGTATAGACATTGGGCAGCTCATCAAATAGTTTTCCAAGTCGCTCGAGGTCGTTTCCAAACCAACCTAAATGTGCATCAATAAACTTTGTTTCAGGATGTTTGCGAAAAACATGATGCTGTTCTCCCATGATGTGTTCAAACGTGGGATAGTTCTCGGGCGAACGATAGCGGCCGGGTTCCTGCTTTAACTCCAGCCATCGTTCATTGTATTTATCTTTTGGACTCCAGAACGAATTAGGTTCACCGGAATGGATCAATACGGGAATTCCAAGTTCTCCACACTTGGCCCAGATCGGATCAAGTCGCGGGTCATCAATGGCAATCCGGTTTCCATTATTGTCTTTATCAGTAAGGCCCAGGCCTTTGTACACCTTCAATCCTTTTACCCCCTGCTTCACCGCTTCTTCCATGAGCTTCAGTGGCTCTTCAGGCCATCCTGCATCATCTAAATTCTCAAAATTGATATTGAGGAAGAGTACAAAACGTTTGGGGTAATTCTTGTTGACATTGTCCAGCGACCACTCCAGGTATTTGCCACGAAAGCCACTGAGGTTGACCATCACCGCCATGTTCAACGAATCCATTTCCACCGCAAGCTTATCAAGATCCTGGATGGGCATGGTCCATTGATGATTGTGAACATCAATGAAAGGAAATTTTGATCGAGTAAGGACGTGCTGTGAAACCTTCAAGGTTGAGACAGGCTCATAGGTCTCCACGTCCATCACATTCAACCGGTATTGGATTTTACCAATGATCCAGTACGTGAGGCCGAGGAAGACAAGAACAAGCAGGGGTAGTAAAACCCATTTTCGTTTGGAGAAGGCCATCCTTTACTGCGCAGCGATCGGAACGGTGACCTGGGTTTTATCCCAAACCAGATTCATTTTCACTTCGGTAGAGTCCCTTCCAAAGCTAATGGTGAATTGTTCAGTTTCATTTGGAGCTGCGGTAACAGGCACATCCACTTTAATCACATCCTTTGTGTAGTCAGGTTCTCTCACGGCAAAGTAAACACCCAGCTCACTGTTTAAAGAAATCTGAAAGGAATTGGCACCCGGCACCGCATACATCCTGTAGCTTCCTGCATTTACCGGTTGGCCCGCAAAGTTGACGTTCTTGTTAAAGGTAATTTCCGTGGCTGCATTAGCTCCCATTCTCCAATACTTGCCATAGGGCTGTAGCGCACCATCCTTTTCTTCACCGAAGATAAGCCTTCCCTTCTTATAAGGTTGGCAGTAAACTACTTTAATATCAAGGCCCTGATCGTTGAAAGAAGCCGTTGAAATAGGACTTTTCTTAGAAACAACCAACGCCCCATAAAGTGCTACGCCAATAATACCGGTGAGTATTACCGCGAGACTGATAAATAATATCTTTTTCATACGTGTAAGAATTTAAGTTAAGTTTAATGTTTGATTGTTAACGAATGGCTTTTGAGAATCCGGACAGGTAAACAGTATATTTTCTCCTTTATTATTGTACAGCAATCGGGACGCTGACGATTGTTTTGTCCCACACCAAATCCATCTTCATCCCCGTTGAATCTCTGCCAAAGCTGATGATCAGCATTTCTGTTTCAGTAGGAGCTGCCTGAACAGGCACTTCAACCTGAACAACATCCAATTTATGATCCGGCTCACTTGCTGCAGAAAGTCTAACTCCTGTTTCGCTGTTTAAGAAAACCTGAAATGTTTCAGCTCCTGGAACTGTGTACATGCGGTAGCTCCCTGCCATCAGAGGTTTGCCTGCAAAGGTAATGTTCTTATTAAAAGTAATTTCAGTAGCGGCATTTGCGCCTAGCCTCCAATACTTACCATAAGGTAATAATGCTCCATCCTTTTCTTCTCCAAAAATCAACCTGCCTCTCTTGGAAGGTTGACCATACGTTACCTGAATATCTAAACCCTGGTCACTGAAGGTGGTTGTCTTGGGTGGGCTCTTTTTTGAGGCGATCTGTGTTTCATACAACACAAAAGCTACTAACGCAACAATAACAACACCTATGCCGATGAATATTTTCTTTTTCATTGCGGTAATTTATTGATTGATCTGCAATATACGTAGTAAATCATTCAGCTAAAAGAAGGGAAAAGAGGCTCTCCATCTGCCAATCGATTACTTCAAGAACTGCTCAAATAGGAAAATGGCAAACAAACCCCACACGTTGCTACTCACCATACTGACGATGGCAAGAAGGATAGCGTGTGGCATCCAATCTTTGTGGTAAGCCGAGGCTACAGCAGGAGCAGTAGATATTCCTCCTACATTGGCTATGCTGGCGATGGGCACCCAGGCCAAATGTATGTTCATGAGCTTTGCTATGATGATCATAAAAACGAAGTGGCCAATAAGCCAAACCAAACAAAGAACAATGAAGGGCAACGGTAATGTCAATTGCGTAAAATCTAATCGAAGACCGAGAATGGACATGATGATAATAATTAAGATGCCGCCCGCCTTCAATACAAAGGAATGGTCCCATTTACTGATAAGATTTCCTAAAGCGAGTCCTGTCACAGAAAGCAAAGCAATGCGTATTAAAAAATCTTTCGTGAATAAGGTAATGAAGCACGTACCCAGGAGAATAAATAATGAAGTTACCCAAATTGATTTCTTTGAACTGGCGTCAGAATCATTGGTTACCGATTGAAATGAAGGGGGGATAATTTTAAACAATCGATTGAGCCCATCGCTTTTCTTAATGACCTGAAACATAAGGATTGTCCAACCATTCACGAGAATGTTGTCCAACACAATAACCGAAAGAAATAATGATTCAGGGCAGTTTACCAATTCTTTCATTACCAGTTGACTCGTACTCCCACCGATCCAGCTTCCGACAATGGGTACAAGTCCGCGCCAGTAGCCTTGGGTGATAAATACATCTTTACTCACTGGCCAGATCAATCCAAATAACCACACTAAGGCCGGGGCCAGTACAGCAATAGCAAATGATCCGGATACAAAAAGAAAAACAGGTTTCGCTCCTACTTGCTTTAGTTTCAAAAAAGACAATGAACTCATCACCGTGATGATCGCCATGGGTATAATCCAATCTCTTGAAACCGAATGAAGTTGAACGGAGGAAAGGTCGAGTCGAAAAAGATGAGTGATGGATGCAGGTATCACGTAGGAAAATAAGATGGGCGGAACCCAATCCAATACCTGCTGCACCCATTTCACGTTTTGCCTACTCAGCCACAAGACTGATAAGACGGTTACAATAATGATGGATAAAGCAATAATTTCCGTATTCACTCAATCAATCTTTTGCGTGAGAATACTCAGACACATTTGAATGCCTTCGAGAAAATTTCCCACACGAATATTTTCGTTGGCAGCATGGATGTTGTTATCTGGGTTGGGCATCCGAATGGAGACTGCAGGAACTCCTAAGGTGCTGATAAAAGGTTCAATAGGCTGCGAGCCACCGGTAGCTCTCTGCTTTACATAATTTCCCCGACCAAAGGTTCTGTCCATCGCCAATCCAAGCCATTGACCCATTGGAGAATTTAAGTCTGTGCGAAACGGTTTTGAACCAAGAGTATACTCCATGGATATGAGGTGTGTAAAAGATTTACGTTCTTCATCTGATGGAGTGCCGTTTACAAAATGAAAGCCTTTCGAGCGGATATATTCTTTTAATAATTCAACGTGCCGCTCTCCGGGTGTCTCAGGAACCAATCGCATATCTAGTTCAGCAATGGCTTCGGCAGGGATAATGGTATTGGCTTCTTTACCTATTGTTGCAGCCTTTATGCCTAATATATTAAGCGAAGGATATTGCAGCGACTCCTGATAGGTGCTCCCCACGCGGTCATGGGCGGCTATGCCAAGCGTATTCATGAGTTCTTCTTTACTTTCAGGAATGCTGTTGATCATTGCTTTCTCCGTTTCACTTAAGAGAACTCCATCATAAAATCCAGGTATCAATACCCGGCCTTCTTCATCTTTCATTCCGGCCAGCAATTTGGCCAACTTAAATACCGGATTCGGTGCAAAGTTTCCATACTGACCACTGTGCAAATCTCCTTTGGCTCCGAAAACCTTAAGTGTAATTTCAGCAAGACCTCGTGCACCAAAGTTGAGTGTTGGCAAATTGGAGATGTGCCGGGTGCCATCCATAATTAAAAGATACTTTGCAGCCAGTAACTCTTTATTCTGACTGACAACTGCCGAAAGTGTGGGCGAACCCATTTCTTCCTGAAAGTCCATGATGATTTTAATATTGAATTGAGGCTTGATACCCTTTGTTTCAAGGATATCCAAAGAAGAGAGAAAAGCCATGGCGGGTCCTTTCGAGTCTGATGCGGATCGTGCAAAAATCCGGCTATCTGGATTATAGGCGGAATTCCAGTCGATGACCTTCCACTGCTCACTAACTTTTTGTTTTAACACTGCTTCGAAGGGATCCTTCTGCTCCCATGATGCAGGATCTACCGGCTGACCATCAATCTGTAAGTAGACGAGAATGGTGGGTAGCTTAGTGCTGTAAATTCTTTGTGCGAAGACATGAGGAATATTTTCAGCTCCTAGTATTCTTGTTTCAAACTTGCGTTTCTTCATGGCTTCCAGGCACCACTTCAGATTTTCCTGAATCTGATCAGGATTATGACCATCATTTTTCAATTGAAGAAATTGCCTTAGATCCGTTATGGCATGAGGTAACTGTTTGGTCGCAGCCAACTCGATCTCCTTTTGAGTTAAGGTTTGAGCACAGACAACCGTCAAAGTTGAGCTAAACAAAAGATAAATAATAATGCCCTTCATGCCTTATTGAAATTAACTGTCTTTTATTTAGAATATGCTGCCCGTAACATCACCACTGCAGTATAGAGTATAACAACAATTACAAGCCATCTTAAAACATCCAACGGCAATGACTTTACAACAAAGGCTGCAATGAGAACTGCGACCATACTGGGAATAGCCATCCCCATGGAGGCCTTGCGGTTGTAAGCCCCCTCTTTTATAAATCGAACCGAAGCGGGTGGCATAAGGAAGGCGCATGATCCCATCATAATGGGGAAAGCAACTTTAGGAGACATACCCAGTTCAAAAATGAGCGCCATGCAGGGTGCATACAATCCTATACCTGCTGTCATCAAGGCACCTAAAAAAAAATTAGCAACTACAGCAATAACTAATTTACCATTATACAGTCCAATCGCATCGCCCCCACCTTGTATCCATTCCATTTTTCCAGCAAACATAAAACCTGCTGTCACTAGCAATGCAAAGCCCATGGTAAGGCGAATCTTTTTCTCTGACAATTTAGCAACGATGCCAGCGCCAAGAATAGCTCCCCCAGCAGCTGACAAAAGCATGAGTACTAGTGTTAGCGGATCAACCTCAATAATGGTAATGAAGATGATGGCCTGCAATACCACCGGAAGCGTATTGGATACATTCAACGTTCCGGGCAATAATCGATCTTCGGTCTGCTTCGTAAATTTTAACAAGGCCGTTTGAGGCGCAAATGCGCCAATACCCAGAACATCAAAAAAATTGACGATCGATCCAATGAGCCCGGTCTTTAGCCAACTTACGTTTTCAAGATTGTCCTTATGTTTTACAAAATCTTTAACGAACACAAAACCGAACCAAATAGCGAGGGCGACTAGAGAAATCCAAATTGCAGTGATCATAAGCACTTAATTCAATGTTACCAAATATATAGGTAAGGAGGTTATGTTTAATGAGGAAAGGATTATATTTTAGGGGCTCACCAGTTTAGCCTGATCATGAATAAGAAGACTATTGTGCCCCTATTGTTATGCGTTCTTGTCTTATCTACAAATTCGGTATTCGCTCAGGCCAAACGGACGCTTACGCTGGAAGACATCTATCAACGTAACCATTATGCATCTAAAGGATTTGGGCCAGTGCGATGGATGAAAGACAACAAAGGGTATTCTACCCTCGAAAGCAGTGCTAATGGAAATGAGATTGTGAGGTATGAAGTTAGCACCGGAGCCAGAAAAATAGTAGTCAGTGCCAACCAACTTGTGCCCCCCGGAAAGGATCAATCGTTGCAAATTTCAGACTATGCATGGTCCAACGACAACAGCAAGCTATTAGTCTTTACGAACACCCGAAAAGTGTGGAGGTACCATACGCGCGGAGATTACTGGGTATTAACTAGGAAAGACGGAAAGTTAACTCAATTAGGAAAAAGCCTTGACGCAGCCACTCTTATGTTTGCTAAGTTCTCGCCCGATGGAAGTCGCGTAGCGTATGTCAGTAAACAAAATATCTATGCGGAGGAAATAGCTACCGGAGTGATCACACAACTGACAACAGACGGTGGAAATCATATCATCAACGGAACTTTTGATTGGGTGTATGAAGAAGAATTGGATGACCGCGATGGCTTTCGCTGGAGTCCGGATGGAAAGAATATTGCCTACTGGCATTTCAATACAACTGGAGTAGGTACGTTCTATATGATCAATAACATAGATTCAATCTATTCAAAACCCATTCCTCTGCCCTATCCTAAAGTAGGCACTGCCAATTCAGAGGTTAAAGTTGGCGTTGTCTCTGCTACGGGTGGACAAACGAAATGGTTTGAGGTGCCAGGAGATCCACGAAATAATTACATCGCTCGCATGGATTACATCCCGGATTCAGAAGAAGTCATGATTCAGCAATTGAACAGATTGCAGAATACAAATAAGGTTTGGATTGGAGACACCAGAACCATGTCCTTGAAGAATATCTTAACCGACAAAGATGAAGCCTTTCTTGACCTTCACGACAATATCGTTTGGCTCGATAAAGCGGCTTCCTTCACGTGGACGAGTGAGAAAGACGGATGGCTTCATCTTTATAAAGTATCCAGAGACGGAAAAGAGATGAAACTAATTACAAAAGGAAATTTTGATGTTGTCAGCATCAATTGCATCGATCCGGTTGGAGGTTATGTTTATTATATCGCTTCTCCGGATAATTATACCCAACGCTATCTCTATCGCAGCCGGCTCGATGGAAAAGGAACAGCGGAACGGGTTTCTCCCGGAACTATGGCCGGCCAGCATAACTATCAAATTTCAACTGACGCGAAATTTGCGATTCACAGTTTTGAATATTCATTGACACCAAAAAGAATTTCCCTAATAAGCTTAGGGGATCACAAAGAGTTAAAATTGCTCGAAGATAATGAAGCGCTCAAAAGTAAAATCGATGAATTGGGATTACGTCCAAAGGAATTTTTTAAGGTAGATATTGGCGAGGTGGTTCTTGATGCCTGGATAATTAAACCGATTGATTTTGATCCTCAGAAAAAATATCCCGTCATCTTCTTTGTTTATGGAGAACCTGCTGCCTCTACGGTGCAGGACAATTGGGAAACCGGTGATAATCTATGGCATCAATACCTGGTGAATCAGGGATATGTGATTATGAGTGTGGACAATCGCGGCACAAAAGTGCCCCGAGGAAGAGATTTTAGAAAGTGTATCTATCGTCAGATTGGTTTATTAGCAGCTGATGATCAAGCCGCAGCTGCAAAAAAAATTATTAGTATGTATCCTTTCGTAGACTACAATAGGATAGGCATATGGGGCTGGAGCGGTGGCGGACAGATGACATTGCATTGTATGTTTAGGCATAGTGATGTTTATAAGACGGGTATAGCAGTCTCCTTTGTAGCCCTTCAAACCCTTTACGATAATATTTATCAAGAAAGATACATGGGACTTCCTGACGATAATCAGATAGGATACAAAGAGGGCTCTCCTCTCACGCACGCCTCAAAATTGAAAGGTAAATTATTTATTATTCACGGCACAGGTGATGATAATGTACATTATCAAAACTTTGAAATGCTAGCCAATGAATTGATTAAGTATAATAAACTTTTCAGCATGATGTCTTACCCCATGAGAGATCATAGTATTAATCAAAGGGAAAACACCACACTTCACATGAGAAGAAGTATGGAGGAGTTTTGGAAGAAGAATTTGTAGACCCGTTAGCTAAGAGACATTTTTTAATTCATGCGAGATGATCGCTTGAAAGGCGTCTTCTTTTTCTTCCAATTTTTTTAACAAGTGCACCTGATTACCAGCTCTGACATAGTTTTGCTCTTCATAATGGGCACCATAATAGGAATCGTTATTACAGTAATCCGTAAGAAAGCGGATCGCTTGCATAAAAATTAAGAATTGTCCAGAATAAAATATAAGCTTCTTTTCCTCGTGGGATAAGGTACTTCCCATACTGTATAGGTACCCCTGAATAATGGCTCGAAAGAAATTCTCACGTACTTCAATTTTCGCAAAGTCATTTTCTTCTTCATTGGCTGGCGAAAGATATGTGCGCATCATATCGCCCAGGTCACTGATGAAATATCCCGGCATGACGGTATCCAGATCGATGATACAAATAGCCCTATTTCTATCATCAAAAAGCACATTACTAATTTTAGTATCGTTGTGAGTAACCCGAATAGGAATAGTATTTTTCTTTATAATTTTCTCAAACATAGAGAGAATTGGATAGTGGTTTCTAATTTCTTCAATAAGAGTAGCTGATTGTTTTATTCGTTTGGCATTTCCATTCTTTATTGATTCCTCCAATTTCTGGTATCGCAGGGTGAGATTATGAAAGTCAGGAATCGTGAGGTGAAGACTCGAAGTATCAAATTTTGCCAGCAGGCTGGTAAACTTTCCAAATTGAACAGCAGCCTCAAACGCTTGATCTGCTGTGTGCACTACGTTTATTGTATGTGATCCTTTAATGAAAGGGAAAAGCCTGAAGTAGCCATTATCAAGATCGTGGACGAGATCCTTATTGAGTGTACTTTTTATTGGGGCAACGAATAGATATTCAGGACTGTGTTTCTTCAGGTACTGGTCGAGTCTGCTGATATTCTCAGCAATCTGAATCGGATTCTTAAAGACGCTATCATTGATGCGCTGCAAGATAAACTGTTGCTCCCCCCGAATAATCTTCCAGGTCGTGTTAATCAACCCGGTTGACAATGACTCAACTACACAGTCATCATAGCGCATTCCATAGATTGTTAGTATGGATGAAATCATCGCTTACTAATTCAGCATTAATTAATAAATATTTCAATCAAATATGAACCAACCAGACGGGGCCTACTCTACCTTCACTCCCAGGTTATCTCCCAATAGATTAAATTGTTCCATCCAATCTTTATCAAGCTCGCCTGTAGTTTTCTCTTTGTTCTCCATGGAGATTTCAAAATAAAGATTTTGGGTGTTATGAAGATTAGGTTCTATATTAAAATTAGTTAACAGCGGAAATATCCGGTTGAGTCTTTGCAGTCGTCTCAGGTTTTCTCGTTCACTGCTGATCCGTTTCAGCTCTTTGAAGATGCTCTCCCCTGCCAGACGAGCCACTTTTCCTGTGTCCTCAATTTTCAGATTCCAGCGAACTAGCTCACCGCAAATTCGCTCCAACTGCTTAATATTAATTTTATCGGGTTGAAAACAGCCGATTAAGTCAGCGTTGAGAATATACTCAAAGGTTGTGCGGTAGGCATTCGGAATGGGAATATCATTATTGGCAAGTGCATTGACTAAGGGATAGTCTCGGTTATAGGTGCGTCTCAATGACTCTTCAAGATCCTGAAGACTTTGATGTGCAATCTGATCAAGAATTTTTCGTTTCTCATCTTGAAACAATTGCCATATAGTATATTTATCAGGTCCAAAATAGGTTTGCATTAATCCAATCACGTCACCGAGTCTTCCTTCATCAAACGCGCTGACCATCCGAAATTGCATGCTCGCAAATTTTTCGGGATCCATGTCCAAAGAAATATTTCCGATAATGTTATGCACCCCAATACACACCACGGCAAAGGCAAATTTTTTCTCCGACTTGGTGACTAAAGATTTTACCTTAGTAATTCCCAACACAAGCTTTTGCTCTCCCGCTTCTTTCTTGATAAAGAATTCATTCGCAGTCGTATAGTTGAAAATGATGAGTGATTCCGGTTCATCTTCAAAAAGCGAGGAAACAGCAAAATGCATCCCAACTCGCTGCAGGTTTGTCCGCGATGGAAGAACGTGCTTCTTATACACGTTGGCCGCATTCTCTAACATAGCTACATTGCTAGGCACCTGCTCCAACCGTTTTAAAAATTCCATTTCAAGATCTACATCTCCGATCTGACTGGCCAACTGCACTACGCGACAGGCATATTGCATCTCCTGTGCTGTCTCAATGCCTGAGACTTCATCAAAAAACCAGCCGCAACTGGTATACATGAGCATGGCATGTCGTTGCATTTCCATTAGCCTAAGTACTCTGTTCTCGTTGGCTTCAGCAATCGCATGATCTTTGAGGAACCGTTTTATATTATCATCACTGCGTCTTAATACAATGTTGATATACTCGTCTCTGGCTTTCCATGGATCTCTGAGAATTTTTGAACTTTCGCGTTCAAAAATTTCTGCCGTAGTATCACGAAGCCAATCCAACGCGTCACGCAGCGGCTTTCTCCATTGTTGATGCCAGCCGGGATGTCCTCCTGAGTTGCATCCGCAATCCGATCGCCAACGCTCAACACCATGAACGCAACTCCAAGAGCTGTCTTCAATGATTTGTGCTTCATCTACGATAGGAAATAGCGTTAAATACTGGGCGTAGTTGGTAAGACTCACGCGCTTATCCTTATCAATCTTATTCAAACAAAAAGCCAGCGCCATCTCCCCATGCTTGTGATGATGCCCATAGGTCTCTCCGTCAGTAGCTACATGTACTAACTGGGGGCCTGAATCTTTTTCATTAAATGACTTGAGAAGATCATCTGCAAATCGCTTTCCATCATTCAGCAAGCCATTAAAGGCTACCGATTGAGAAATATTACCATCGTAAAAAAATAAGGCGATCTGTTTGCCGGATGGCAACTGACACCGGTAAGTTTTATGAGTATCTACCGTTTGGTCATTAACTTGATTCCATTCACTTCCAAGAATTCGTGTCGCTTTGGCCTGGCGCGGTGCGAGAATTGTAAACTTGATATTGTGTTCTGCCAGAAGTTCTAATGTTTCATAATCAACGGCTGTCTCCGCCAACCACATCCCTTCCGGCTTGCGCTTGAAGCGTGATTCAAAATCACGAATACCCCAAAGAATTTGTGTCTCCTTATCCCTACGGTTTGCAAGCGGCATAATGAGATGGTTATAAACTTGAGCAACGGCAGAGCCATGACCTCCGAACTGCTCCATGCTCTCTTTGTCAGCGGTGAGAATGGCCTCATAGGTTTCTTTATCATTGGTCTCCATCCAGGAAAGGAGCGTTGGACCGAAGTTGAAACTTATTTTTGAATAGTTATTTAATATATTTTTAATAACTCCTCCCTTATCAAGAATGCGTGATGCGGTATTAGGTCCATAACATTCTGCAGAGATTCGTTCATTCCAATCGTGATAAGGATGTGCTGAATCTTGCAACTCAATCACCTCAAGCCATGCGTTCTCGCGTGGTGGTTGGTAAAAATGTCCGTGTATGCAAATAAATTTAGTGTTCTCTTCAGCCATAGTTTAGCTAATCAATGGTCAATGGATAATACAGAAGAAAGTTTGGCTTTAGCTTTTATTCAATTTCAAATTCAGCCAATTCCTCGTGCAACTTAAGGATAGAAACCGATAAAGGTGATAGGGTAAGTGAGACCGAATAATCCTTTCCATGATATTTTACAGGAGTCGTGTACAATAATCCAGAATTCAACAAGCCACTGCCTCCATACTTTTGGTTATCGGAATTAAAGAGTTCCGTCCACGTGCCTCTCATCGGAACTCCCACGCGATAGTGATTTCGCGCCTCCGGAGTGAAATTGCAGATAACAACCAATGACTCTTCTCTTACTTCAGACTTACGCATAAAGATAATAACACTGTTCTCACGGTCAGAATAATCTACCCACTCAAATCCACGGTTATCAAATGCAAAATGATACAAGGCAGGTTCTATTTTATAGAGTGCATTCAAATCTTGAAACAAGGTTTGAACTCCGCGATGATTGGGATACTCCGTCAAGTGCCAGTCAAGGCTGCGATCATGATTCCACTCTGCTATTTGACCAAACTCGCCACCCATAAAAATCAATTTCGTACCGGGGTGTGTGTACATGTAGGCAAACATCAGGCGGAGGTTAGCAAACTTTCTCCACTCATCACCGGGCATTCTTCCCAACAGCGAACCTTTGCCGTGTACCACCTCATCGTGAGACAAAGGCAGCATAAAGTTTTCGGTAAAGGCATACATGATGCTAAACGTGATTTCATTCTGATGATACTTGCGATGGACGGAATCATTCATGAAATACTTCAGGGTATCGTGCATCCATCCCATCATCCACTTTTGGCCAAAGCCCAAGCCTCCTAAATAAGTTGGCTTCGATACTCCTGACCAAGCTGTAGATTCTTCGGCTATGGTGATGGTGTCCGGGAAAGTGCCATACACTACTTCATTAAATTCTTTAAGAAAGGCAACTGCTTCCAGATTTTCATTGCCTCCATGTTCATTCGGTATCCACTCTCCCGCTTTGCGCGAATAATCAAGGTAGAGCATAGAAGCCACTGCATCTACCCGTAAGCCGTCAATATGATAACGCTCTAACCAAAAGAGTGCATTGCTGATTAAGAAGGATCTTACCTCAGGCCTTCCATAGTTATAAATGTAGCTGCTCCAATCGGGATGAAAGCCTTTGCGTGGATCAGCATGCTCAAACAAATGAGTACCATCAAATTTATAAAGTCCATGCGCATCGCCCGGAAAATGAGAAGGCACCCAATCCAGAATAACTCCTATGTCTTCCCGGTGGAATGCATCGACCAACTCCATAAATTCTTCCGGTGCTCCAAATCGACTACTGGGAGCAAAGTATCCGGTAAGCTGATAGCCCCAGGAACCAAAGAAAGGATGTTCCATGACCGGTAAAAATTCAACATGGGTAAATCCCATATCTTTAATATATCGCACGAGGTCAGTCGCCATCTCATTATAACTCAATGAACGATTGCCTTCTTCCACTTTTCTTCTCCAGCTGCCAAAATGAATTTCGTAGACAGAATATGGTTTTGGCTTGGCCGTCAATTTCTTACGCTTATCCATCCATGTCTGATCTTTCCAGGCATGATCAGCATCCCATACCACGGATGCCGTTTTCGGTGGAGTCTCTGCATAGGAAGCAAAAGGATCGGCTTTCTCCAGGTAATCTCCGCTGTTTGAGTGAATAGCATATTTATAAACTTCACCCTTACCAATAGAAGGAAAGAAAGCTTCCCATATTCCAGACTCATCCCATCTGGGATTAAGTTTATGTTGGCCATCAGCCCAATGATTAAAATTACCAATGACTGATACTCCCCTGGCATTGGGTGCCCATACGGCAAAGTAGGTCCCGCTTTCTCCTTTGAAGGAAGTAAGATGAGCACCTAGTTTTTCATAAAGCTTAAAATGCTTCCCTGATTTAAAGAGATGAATGTCAAAGTCCGTCAAAAGACTGAAGCTGTCTTGCGCGGTTGAATTGTCTTTTGATCCTTTCTTTCCCATACTATTATTCGGCTTTCGCTTTTACTTTCTTTTTTTCTTCCTTCGCCTGAGCATACCGTTGCATAAGATAATGTATTCCACGAAGCGGAATATTTACCCAATCGGGCCGCCCATTTAATTCATAGCCTAATTCATAAACGGCTTTCTCCAGCAGGAAGGTACGGATAAGAATCTCATTCTCATCGGAGAGCTCCGGTCCGATTCCTAGCTTCTCCATGTAAGCGCCCAAATAGAATCTGCTCGCATAGTGCTGCCACTGTTCTGCCCATTGTTCCAAAAACTCAATATCTTTTTCTCGATAGTTTTCATTCAACACAATCTTGCCAAACGCAGCATAATGAAAAGAGCGCATCATTCCTGCCACATCTTTGAAAGGACTCTTCTTAAGCCTTCGTTCGCTAAACGAAAAACCAGGTTCTCCTTCAAAGTCGATAATAATAAAGTCCTTACCGGTAAACAAAATTTGTCCTAGGTGGTAATCGCCATGGATCCTTGTCTTTAATGCGTCAATCCTGACGGTATAGATTTCACTAAAACACTCCAAGACCTTATCTTCTAATGCCAATACTTTCTTCGCCAACTCTTGTGTTTCCACATTCAATTTATCCATCGAATTTTCCAATAACCTAAACCGGTCCTTGGTCAGCTTTCGTAAAGAAGAATACAATGAGCGTTGATAGTTTGCGGTAAAGTTTTCTGGAGCGAAGGCAGGATTGCTAAGGTCAGATGCCAAAGCCAGGTGCATCTCCGCGGTACGCTGGCCTAAACGTACGATTCGTTCATAAAGACCTCGGCCGATATATTCCTGAATAACTTCAGGTGCTTCTTCAAACTTAATAGACGCTTTGTTAACCAACTTGGGAAGCTTTTCCTTTAACGCTTTGGTGATCACCCGTTCATAAAAACGACCCACGGAGTCAATGATCACATTCCAGGCGTCTCCCTGATTCTCAACCTTATCTTGCAACAATCCGAAGACAATTGTCTTTCCCTCATTGTCATGAAACTCCATGCTTCCCGCATACTTGGGTGAATTACGGAAACTTGTACTCTCCGATAAGAAGCGGACGATCTCAAGGTCAGGGTTAATTTCCTTTTCAAGCTTTCTATAGAACTTAAAGAAGAATTGATCATTGTAAATAATAGCTGTGTTGCTTTGATCTGCTTTCAGAATCTTTGAATCTATTTTTTCTGCATTCAACTTCGCATAGATGCTGGAGTTAAACTCTAACACCCCATCGTCTTCTTTTATCCGCAGTTTGCGATCCATCGCCCCGAAAAGAAAATCACGGAAACGCTGATCATAATTGCTATCCATAATAAAGCCCGTCTTGCCCTGTATTTCTGCTTTACAGACGACACTCATGGCAGTATATTCCACCTTATCAAAAATTCCCTCGGTGGGCACAAAACATAACGGTAAGAAATACAAATCCGGAAGCCGTTGCACGTAATGCACTTCAATGATGGTCAAATAATGCATCTCCCCTTCTACCTTGAGAGGAATAACTTTATGAATACTAAGTTTGCTGATTATTCGGGCCTTGCCACCAAACCAGCGACATTTTTTCATGAAAGGTTGCAACACCTTTCTTTCAAAAATTCTTCTCTCGTTGTAGTTGTTAAAAATCTTTTCCCACGAGATTTCAGTTTTTAGCAATTGCAATTCGCCAGGAGCACCGGGCTGTTCTTTTGCTTCTGAAGGATCGGCCTGAAACCAAAAATAACCATATGGCCCAATGGTAATGGAATAGTCCCTTTCTGAAACACTCTTGAACCTATTCTGACTGAATACTTCAGTGATGTCACAATCTTTGAAATCCGAGAGATCCAGTGTGGTAGCTTGTGAGAACTGCGACAAGTTAGCAACTACTATCAATCGCTGCTTCTCATAGGTACGAACAAAACAAAGTACTTTGGCATTTGAACTTTCAATGAATTTCATGTCGCCACGACCAAAGACATTGAGTCGCTTTCGCATAGCGAGAACATTTTTAATCCACCACATCAGAGAGGATGGGTTCTCTTCATGAGTTGCTACATTGACAGATTCATAGCGATAAACAGGATCTGAGATAACAGGTAAAAAGAGTTTCTGTGGATTGGCTGTTGAGAATCCTGCATTAAGGTTCATGTTCCATTGCATGGGTGTGCGCACACCAAATCGATCGCCCAGATATACATTGTCACCCATCCCTATTTCATCTCCATAGTACATGACCGGAGTTCCGGGGAGTGAGAACAAAATGGTATAAAGAAGTTCAATCTTTCTTCTATCATTATTGAGTAATGGTGCTAACCTTCTCCTGATTCCAAGATTATGCTTTGTGTCAGGATCATTGGCATAGGCCTTAAAAAGATAGTCTTTCTCTTCTTCGGTTACCATTTCCAGAGCAATCTCGTCATGATTGCGTAGGAACAATGCCCACTGACTATTGGGAGGAGTGCCAGGAGTCTGTTCCATGATATCAATAATCGGGTAACTATCTTCTGTCCTTAGCCCAAGAAATAAACGAGGCATCAACGGATAGTTAAAATTCATATGACACTCCTGCCCTTCTCCAAAATAGGAAGCTGCATCTTCTGGCCACAGGTTAGCTTCGGCAATAAGGATTCGATCCGTGTAATGCTTATCAATGTGGCCTCGTAGTTTTTTTAGGTAACTGTGTGTTTGTGGCAGGTTTTCACAATTGGTTCCTTCCTCTTCAAAAAGGAAAGGCACCGATGGTAAACGAAATCCATCCACGCCCAACTTCATCCAGAAGTCAACTACTTTGATCATCTCCAATTGAACTTCCGGGTTTTCAAAATTCAATTCCGGCTGATGGCGATAGAATCGATGCCAGTAATAGGCTTTCGCTTCATTGTCCCATGCCCAGTTCGAAGACTCCTCATCGGAAAACATAATGCGCGCTTCTTTGTATTTATCAGGCGTATCATTCCAGACATAATAATCTTTGTAGCGTGAACCTGCTCTGGCTTTCCTTGACTTCTGAAACCACGGGTGCTGATCTGACGTGTGATTTAAAATCAATTCAGTGATCACTTTAATACCTCGCTGATGAGCTTCTTTAAGAAAGAGTTTGAAATCAGCAAGTGTACCGTAGTCAGGATGAATATCACAATAGTTCTCAACATCAAATCCATCATCCTTCAAAGGCGATGGATAGAAAGGCAAGAGCCAAAGCGTATTGACACCAAGATCTTCCAGGTAATCCAATTTCTGAATTAGGCCGGGGAAGTCGCCAATGCCGTCTCCATTACTATCATAGAATGCCCTCACACTCACTTCATAAAAGATAGCATCTTTAAACCACAATGGATCACTCTTTCCGTTTGCTGCCATAGTTACATATTGGAGTCGTGTACTTCCAGTTTAAACAAATGAAAAGGCATCTTACCTGGACTTAGCTCCACAAAATTCCATTCTTGTGTCCATGTATAATGTTCGTCCGTGATGAGGTCGTGCACTTTTATATTTACTTTTTCTTTTATTCGCAATCGATCCGTGGGAATTTGAACATAACCGGTTTGATTCCCATGAGGATCGAGATTCACCACTACCAGAATGACATTACTTAGGTCATCCGTGGCTTTTAAATAAGCAATTAGGTTTGGATTTTCAATTGAGCAGAATTGCATATTCCAGGTAGATTGAAGTGCCGTATTATCTTTGCGGGCTTTATTCACCATGGAAATAATATCTGTCATCCTGTTCGTTTTCTTCCAATCGTGTTGCTTGATTTCAAATTTCTCGGAATTAAAATATTCCTCCCGTCCTTCGATGGGTGCATTGTCATAAAATTCAAATGGAGGGCCATAGATTCCATAGCTGGAAGAAAGGGTTGCTGCCAAGGCATAGCGAAGCATAAAAATATTCTCGTTCTGGTGCTGCAAATGAAAAGGAAGGATGTCCGGTGTATTCGGCCAAAAATTGGGACGGAAGTAATTGCGTGAAGGGCTATACACCAACTCATTCATGTACTCTGTAATTTCTTGCTTAGTCACACGCCAGGTAAAGTAAGTGTAGCCTTGTGTGAACCCAACTTTAGCCAGTGAAGCCATTATTCTTGGTCTTGTAAATGCTTCCGCCAAAAAAATAACCTCGGGATGATCGCGGTTTACTTCAGCAATCACCCACTGCCAAAAGGGTATGGGTTTAGTATGTGGATTATCTACTCTGAAAATTTTCACGCCCTGCTCTACCCAATAGAGAATGACTGATTTTAATTCATCCCACAATTCTTTCCATTGATCTGTCTCAAAATTAAATGGATAAATGTCCTGGTATTTTTTAGGAGGATTCTCCGCATACTGTATGGATCCATCAGGCCGTTGCTTAAACCATTCAGGATGCTCTTTCACATAAGGGTGATCGGGGGCACACTGAAAGGCAAGATCAAATCCAATATCAATGTTCAGTTTCTTTGCTTCCGCAATTAATTTTTTATAGTCCTCCAGTGTCCCAAGTGCAGGTAGTATCGATTTATGTCCACCTTCATCGCTGCCGATGGCCCAAGGTGAACCCGGCTCTCCTTTCTCTGCTCTTACATTATTATTTTTTCCCTTACGATTAACTTTTCCAATTGGATGTATGGGGGGAAAGTACAGTACATCAAAGCCCATGGCCGATATGCGTGGAAGCAAGCGGATGCAATCAAGGAAGGTTCCATGTTTTCCGGGCAGCAGGGAGCTCGAACGGGGAAAAAATTCATACCATGTGCTATAGAGTGCTTTCTTATGTTCAACCACCACTTCAAACTCAGCGGCTAAAATGGTTTCATGCATTTTCAAAGGATGGTTGTGTACCAACTTTGCAAATGTTTCACTCCCCACTTCACGGAGAGCTGAAGGATAATCTGCTGCTTCAAGTTTCCTGGTCACGGAAACAAGCGAGCTATCTTTTAAGGCCAACTCCTTCAAAAAGATCACTCCTTCCTTTAACTCGACATGCACATCTACCTTAGCAGCAATCTTCTTTTTAATTCCATCGTACCAGGTGTCAAAATGATCTATCCATGCCTGAATCTTAAACGTGTATTTACCAAGTTCTTCTGCGTAGAAGGTACCCACCCAATCATCATTGAACGTGGGCCGCATTTCTACTTCGTTCCAGACAGATGCATCTTTCTTTTTGTACAAAACACTGGCCCGAATATGGTCGTGTCCATCCCCAAATATACTGGCCGTCACATCCACTCGCTCCCCTATTGTCCTTTTGGCGGGATATAATCCTCCGTCCACTATAGGCTGCACATTCTCTATAATTACTCTGGATTTTCCTTTGGTCATGATCACACTCAAATTAAGCTTGTTTATTTACTTAACACGACACTTGTATAAGCGGGAATCTTCAGTTCTCCTTCTGTCAGTGTCGCAGCAGTTCCACTTTCAAAATCAATTTTCTGATAGGATGCCATGTCTCCTTCCAACTTTATAGTCACTTCCACATCTGATATATTGTGTACTATGAGTAGTTTCTGTTCCTTAACTACTCTAACAAAACTGACTACTTCCTGCTGTGCTATAGTAGAATATTCAATATCCCCAACCGTTAAAGCTTCGCTACTGTTACGATACTGGATAAACTTCTTATAGAATGAATATATTGAATTGGGGTCATTTTTCTGATTAGCAAAGGGTACCACAGTTTTATCAGTGCTTAGCTTCGCTACCTCCCACGATGTTTGCATCTTATCATTTTTGCCTTCGTCCCAAATAAACGGTTCACGAATGTATGCATCAGGACCTAAGATGGTTTCATAATCCATGATCTTGTCTCCGAGCATTCCGATCTCCTCTCCATAATAGAGATAGGGCACTCCGGGAAGTGTGAGTAAAATTCCGGCAGCCATTCTGGATTTGTTTAAATCTCCTTTCAACTCGCTGAGCAAACGGATTTGATCATGATTTTTAATAAAGGTTGCATCGAGGTATTCATTGGTAACCGTACCATAATAATCACGGATATCCTTGTACTTCTTCACCAAACCAATGGTGTCTTTTCCTGCTTTTACCACATCCATAATGGCAAAGCCCATATCAAAATTGAAGAGCGAAGGAAGTCCCTTTAGATAAGGCGCTACTTCTTGTGCCGGGGCCCACACCTCTCCCACTAAATAGACATCGGGCTTAATTTTTTCCATCTCTTCGCGAAACCATACCCAAAATGCATAGTTGTCATCATTGCGATCATTGGGAAATATATGACGCGCGGCATCTAAGCGAAAGCCATCCACTCCAATATCATTAAGCCAGAATTTAGAGATGTTGACAATCTCATCCTTCACTTTTGGATTATCTAAATTTAAATCAGGGCAGAGTCCGTTAAAATATCCGTAATACTGATCGCTTATGGTATCACCATTTACAGGATGCCATTTTCTTAGATTATAGGAGTCAGCCGTAATGTTTTTCTTAAATACTTCTCCCCGGATGGAATCCTTTTTTGCCCACACATAATAATCCCGATACGGATTATCCTTGCCTTTACTTGCTTCTAAGAACCAGGGATGGTTATTGCCGGAGTGATTGATTACAAAGTCGGTGATGATCTTAATGTCTCTTTTATGCGCTTCAGCAACAAAAATTTTGAAGTCTTTCAATGTTCCATAGTCAGGGTCGATGTCTTTATAATCAATGACATGATACTTATGATACGTGTCAGAAGGCATAATCGGCATAAGCCAAAGACCGCCAATACCAAGGTCTTTCAGATAATCAAGTTTGGCAGTCAATCCTTTGAAATCTCCCTTACCATCACCATCGCCATCGGCAAACGACATGACGAAGACTTCATAGTTTACACCATTAGGCCAACGAGCTATATTTTTTTTCTGTTCCGTACAAGAGCCAACAGCAAGGGATACAATGAATAGTGCGATGAATAGTTTCACGATTATTTGATTTTAAGAATAAGTGAACTGTAAGGCGACAAATCTAACTCAAAAGTATAATTCGAGCCTAATCCGATCTCTGCCCCACTTCTCAGTAAGTCGCGACCAATATATTCCACACCGGGCTGAAGCTTTAGTTCGCGTACAGCTTCCTCCGAAAGCTGAACTTTAATGTGCTCTGCTTTTACATTAAATCCTGATACGATAATAAGTCGTTCCTCTCCATAACCCCTTGCAAACACATGAACTTTGTCTGAGATATTTTTCGAAGCTGCATTAAATTCAGTCAAGTCAACATAAATGCCTTGAGATATCGCAGGATTTTTAGCGGCTATAGTAAGTATGTCTCCATAAATTTGGCGCAATTGTTTTTGCTCCTCATTCAATCCACCTCCATCAAATTTTCCGCCATTCATCCACTTCTGATGCTCCGACACACCCCAATAATCAAAATGAGTAGTGCGACCATCTTCACCGCTAAATCCTTGCACACCTGCGCCCAGCTCACCTACTTCTTGCCCAAAGAAGATCATCATTGGAGCTTTGTCTACGGTAGCACTGACGACTAATGCCGGAATTGCTTTCCATGGATCACCTGCAAAGAAGGGTGATGCTATTCGTTGCTCATCGTGATTTTCTAAAAAGTGAAGCATGCTGTGGTTGATGCCAGAAAGTCGTTGCTGAATTTTTGAAATAGCTGTTGTTGATGAATGCTGATTAACTAATAGGCGCAACGTATCATACAACAAAACCTTGTCGTAGAGAAAATCAAATCGGCCATGATCAAGATAGTTTCTGTATTGATCGGGGTTATAGATTTCAGCGATGAAGATTATTTCCGGGTTTACCGCTTTGACCTGAGGGATCACCCAATGCCAAAATTCAACCGGCACCATTTCAGACATATCACATCGAAAACCGTCAACTTTTTTTGCAGCCCAGTAAACTAAGATTTCTTTCATCTTCACCCAGGTATCGGGAGTGGGATCAAAATAGGTTTTACGGTTATCCAAAATGTTTACTCCATAATTTAGCTTCACAGTTTCAAACCATTCATTGATGCCCGGAGAGGCCGTGAACTGATCATTGCCTGTTACTTTCGCTGGGGTTTCATCAAATCTTCCGTCTTTAGTTGGGAAGGTATTTCCCTCTCCCAACGAATTGTATTCTTTCGGCACCTGAAATGATTGTCCTGGCAGGTAATAGAAATTATTGTTTGGACTAAATGCCATAGACTTGTTATCCGATTCGCCCAAATCCTTTACGCCATCCGGCTTCGCATCAGATTGATAGGCGCGCGCCACATGATTTGGAACAAAGTCAATTAATACCTTCATACCCAATTGATGGGTTCGTTCCACCAATTGCTCAAACTCCTTCATTCGGCTAGGAACATCTACTGCAAGATCAGGATTAACATCGTAATAATCTTTAATCGCGTAGGGAGATCCCGCTCTGCCCTTAACCACATCAGCATCATCTAAAGCAATACCGAATTTTGTATAGTCCGTAAGCACCGCATGCTCGATCACGCCCGTATACCAAATATGTGTGACACCTAGTTCTTTTATCCCATTTAAGGCAGCTTCATTTATATCATTGAATTTGCCAACGCCATTTTCTTCGATTGTTCCATAGGGTTTGTTGGTTGTTTTTGTATTCGCGAAGAGACGTGTCATCATCTGATAGATGATTATTTTGCTGTTGGAGACTTCCATAAGTTTGGTTTCGGGTAGCTTCTCCTTAGGTGCCGAACAGCCAAAGAGAACAGAGATAATAAGGGTTAATCGCAGCGCCTTGATCAGCATAGAATTAAACCCCGATTGTGCATTAGAATAAAATAAAATCTTGATTTACTGACGAATCCTGACAAAATAGTCAGGATTGTCAGGGTTTAACCTTGACAATGAAAATCACCAAATTTGTTTCTAAAGTAGTGTTGTAATTCATTGATTTTCATTCGTCAAATTATGCAATAGAATTTCTATTGCATAATTGCGGTTAAACGAGATACAAGATAAAAAATCCTGAATCCAATACACATTGTCTAAAAAGAAGTTTCCCCCTGGTAGGTTTTTTGTGTTCCTGCAAACGATTGTTACGGTAAAAACCGACCTGGGTAGATGCCTGTGTACACAAAAGTTATCAGGCTCTGGTGGCTGATGAATGAAATCCAGGGCTTGCCAGATTCTATGCCTCCTGTCCAGCATCGTCTCCGCTTCGGGACGATGTGATAATCCGCCATCATTACCTTGCTACATATCCGAATACAATAGCGCATCGTCCTCTGCGAGAGACGATGCTCGACTTAAGTTGTTCAAACAGACTATGCCTGCTGTCTGAGTTGCCTGCTCCTATTCAAAACTGAAAGTGACCGCAAAAGGTGCTGGCCGATTGTATCAAATCCCGCACAAGTCAGAGCTGGGATCTTGTGTTAGAGAGAGACACAATGCAGCACGTTTCCCCCGCTGGCGGGGGTCAGGGGGTGGCCCTCTTTCTCTCAAACTTCTCAATCCACTCCTCCAGGAAGGCAATAACGCCCTTCATATCTTTCAACACTTCATCGTCTGAAAAACGAAGTACTACAAATCCTGCTGCCTCTAAATCACGCTGCTTTCGCTCGTCCTTGAAAATCACTTTTTCATCTTGATGTGTTATA
Source organism: Bacteroidia bacterium (assembly GCA_031401775.1). Taxonomy (GTDB): domain Bacteria; phylum Bacteroidota; class Bacteroidia; order Cytophagales; family Cyclobacteriaceae; genus ELB16-189. Next base: position 26,633 of record JANNRV010000184.1, read on the forward strand.
CCATCTACTTCGATGACCAACTTTAACTCTTTACACATAAAGTCAGCTATATAGTTTAACACAGGCCGTTGCCGTCTAAACTGATATTGTTTCATTTTCCTTGCTCTTAGCGCATACTTCCAGAGACAAGCTTCTGCTTTTGTCATTCTCTTTCTTAACGCATTGGCAAAAGGTTGAAGGTGTCTGTTGTATAAGTGGAAGTTGTGTTTACTGGCTTCCATATTTTCTATTTTGATTCGAATTCGCCTCCCCCTTAATCCCCCTCCAGAGGGGGAAACCGTTTGCAACAGGGTGTTGTGTAAATCTAAACATATCTCCATTAGATTCGGGATCGGGATGGATGAAAAATCTTAGTCATATTGAAAAAACTGAAGATGGATAGTGTTCTTAGATCAAGACCTTCATAAACTCCTGTCCAGCATCGTCTCCGCTTCAGGACGATGTGATAATCCGCCATCACTAGCCTGCTACATATCCGTACCCGAATGCAATAGCGCATCGTCCTCTGCGAGAGACGATGCTCGACTTAAATTCGCCTCCCCCTTATTCCCCAGAGGGGGAAACCGTTTGCAACAGGGTGTTGTGTAAATCTAAACATATCTCCATTAGATTCCTGTCCAGCATCGTCTCCGCTTCGGGACGATGTGATAATTCGCCATCACTACCCTGCTACATATCCGTATCCGAATACAATAGCGCATCGTCCTCTGCAAGAGACGATGCTCGACTTAAGACGGCCATCGCTAATGTGCGATGAGGATGGTGAATTTCACGATTGTCCGATGCTGTCTAGCACGCGTTACGAACGCGCGCTAGCAGGGATGCCAACACGTTGCCAGAATAAGATTAGATTCGTTTGGAGATCACCTTACCGACAGGTGTATCAGACTCAATCATAACCAGTTTACCTTTTTTGTAGGTGTAATACGAATCTTTGCTATCGGGGGTGATCAACTGGTACTTTCCTGAACTTATTTCTTTCAGGG
>JANNRV010000185.1:0-6508 GCA_031401775.1 Bacteroidia bacterium
GGGACATGGAAAGGTGAAGGTGGTGGAGAACCAGGAATAGGTAAATACCAACGTAGTTACCAACTCATTTTAAATAACAATTTCGTTGAAATAAAAAATAAGTCGACTTACGCACCCACCGATAAGAATCCAAAAGGAGAAGTTCATGAGGACATTGGATATTTCATTTACGACAAAGGCAAAAATACTTTTCTGCTTAGACAACTCCACCTTGAGAATTTCGCAAATGATTATGTTCTCGAAAGTATTTCGGCTGACAAAAAAACTTTGGTATTTGTAACAGAGGCGATTATTAACATTCCAGCAGGTTGGAAAGCTAAAGAGACATACAGAATTTTGAGTGACAAAGAATTTGAGGAAACATTTGAACTAGCCGAGCCTGGAAAAGAGTTTATGGTTTATTCAAAAGTGAAATTCGCTAAGCAATGAAGTGAGAACAAAGCGGGCAGCGCGCAACAAAACTAGGATATCTGGTGAAGAATTAATGCAAAAAAAAAGGATATAGAGATTTTTTGCCCAACAAGCCCTCTGAGTTGGCGCTTGTAGCGCGTGCCGCTCCTTATACTTTTAGTTTTGAATTGATGTATCATTGAGGCACAAGTTGACTGTGAAAAAAAACGTTGGGAACGCGTTGCAAACGCGCTTCAATGTAGAAAAGTATAAATTATGACATTAATAATAAAACACATCAAAATTGAATTATTGAAAAAACTTACTGTATGCTTAGCAGCAATTACAATTGCAGTTTTCTGCATCTCCTGCAATGATCAACAGAAAGCGAAGATTACAACTGACCGTCCCGGCCCATTATCAAAAGATCTTGGGTTTGAGTTAATGGACAACCGTTTTTTTACATTCAGCACTGTAATTCGTGTAAACCAGATTGAAACTTCACGCGGTGTATCTAATGGTGTAGATGAATCGAATATACACACTCCGAAAGAAGCTCAAATATTTCGGGAAGCAGTGGAAAAAGCCTGGCCGGGTGCACGGATTACCTGGGCCTTCAGTTGGCTCGCCCTCAAAGACCAACGCCCCAACTACATAGATTTAAAGGAGCTGGTGGTCTCTTATCATGAAAAGTATGGCGATGAGATAACCTTTATTCCGGGAGGCTATTTCGCCAATATGTATAATACGCGCGAGCAGGTTAATCGCGACTTGCATGAAGGGTTGCAAATGGTTTCGGAAATGGTGGGAGACGATTACCGTCCTCTGAGTGTCATTGCAGGCTTTCTATCAGCAGAGAATCTTCGGTTTCTTGCCGAAGAAGAAGGGATTCACGTTTGTCAGGGAAATATCTGGAGCCAATATGCAGTGGACAACGGTGATGGTGAAGGTTCTATTTCCTACCCTTACTATCCATCGCGCGAACATTTTTGCAAACCCGCACAGAGCGAAGAAGATCTGATCGACTGTGTCAATCTTGATGGTTGGACCGTCAATTTTTTAAACGCGAAGATTTCCAGCGATATCAAAGTAATTGATGGGCTGGCTTGCGGAAGCCGGGTTGGAGTTGGACCTATTGAGACCGTTATAAGATGGGGTACTGAGCAAGGAGTAAAGGAGATGCTTGCGACTACATCCGCTCATTTCGATAAGGGATTCGAGCTAAATAATTTTGCATGGGTCACTTGCATTTGGGAATTATGTCTTGTTGAATCCCGACAAATACATTCATCCTATAAAGGACGCAATGGAATGGAAGGCATGGACATCTGGTTCAATGAAATGCGAAGGCGCTGGCCTGATGCTAAGTGCATCACACAGGGGGAGTTTGGGATGCTTTGGCGGGAGCAGTTCAAAAATAATGACAGTCTGAACTATCGCTTCGCACAACGCGGATCAGGAATTTGCGGATTTAATCCGGAATTGGAAATTCGGTGGTTCATGAACAAAGATTTCCGATTGGCACTATTAAAGGACTGGCAGGCTAACACTCCTGAGAAATTAATTGACTTCACCCGATACGATCTAAAAGTTCAGGAACCTGGTGACCCTCAACCAGATCATCCTATACGCAATTGGAGTTTGATAAACCGGCTCAACCAGAAGGGAATCCGCCCACAGGATAAACCAATTGATATCGGACAATTGAAGGCAGATGAACTGGAGATGATAAAGCGCAGGTACCCGGAGTTATTTTAACCGTAATTATGCAATAGAAAAGACTATTGCATAATTTGACGAATGAAAATCAACAACTGAGCCCTAATTTTCACAGACCAATTTGGTGATTTTCATTGTCAAGGTTAAACCCTGACAATCCTGACGAAAGGAGGGATTCGTCAGTTTAATAAGTTAGAATTTTACTCCTAATGCATAATCTTGGTTTAAATATTATGAAAAAAGTTAAGAATATATAAGCATGAATCTAAAGCATTGTATTGTATTGAGTTTGTTGATGTCCTCTTGCTCAAATCAGCAGCCGCAAAAAAATGTACCTGACGAGAAAGTTCTGAGCTTTCAGAATTTTTCAACTGAATTTATCAATCCCTCGGAGTCATACAGGCCTGGCGCCTTCTGGTGCTGGCTAAATGGAAATATGTCAGCCGCAGCGATTACCCGAGATCTGGAGGCCATGAAATCCAAGGGCATAAACAGGGCGGAAATCTGGGATGTCGCAGCCATAAGAGATCCATCATTTATTCCAGCCGGTGGGGAATTTCTTGGAGACGAATCGGGAAGACTGATAAAACATGCAATAGCCGAAGGTAAAAGATTAAAAATGAGTATCGGTATAGTTGCCTCAAGTGGATGGAATGCCGGTGGATCATGGGTTACACCTGAGTGGGCTTCGAAAAATCTCTATTTCTCAAAAGTTGAGGTAGCAGGTCCACGGGTTCTTTCAATTGAACTTCCATTTCCAAAATTTCCGGAAGGTTGCCCTATGAAGGATAAGGACACACCCGTTTTCTACAAGGATGTTTCAGTGCTTGCTGTTCCTTTTAATGAGGAAAAGACTATTGATAATGTTTCGCGTATAATCTGCCTTACACCATTTTTTAAGGATGGTAAATTGGTATGGGAAGTTCCGGAAGGAAAATGGACCATACTTAGATTTGTGTGTTCAAACAATGGCCAGCAATTGATTGTTCCTTCGCCCAATTCGAATGGACTGTTTATAGATTTCTTTGATCCACAGGCTACCATAAGACATTTAAAATACTTCATGGATCGGCTTGGTGTAACCCCTGAAAATTCTTCAGAAGCCGGTCTATCCTATTTTGAATTCGACAGTATGGAACTTTCGGAAGGCACGCCATGGACCGATTTGTTTCCCGCTATTTTTATGGAGAGACAAGGTTATGAGATAGAAAAATATCTGCCCGTACTTGCCGGATGGGACATCACGAACAACACCAAACGATTCCGCTACGATTTCAACCAAACCGTCAGCGATCAACTTATTTATTCTCATTATCAAACAGGCACTGAATTCCTTAAGAAGTATAATGCGCAACTGGTTTCTGAATCGGGCGGTCCTGGTCCACCCGTTTGGGATACCTGCCCGGTTGACGCTCTTAAAGCATTGGGCAACGTGTCAGTTCCTAGAGGCGAATTTTGGATTAAGCACCGGAATATGTTTTTGATCAAAGAAATATCCAGCGCGTCACACATCTATGGAAAAAAAATTGTGGATGCTGAGTCGTTTACAACCTGGAGAAGATGGAAGGATTCACCCTTTGATTTAAAAAAAGCGGTAGACCGAGCCTTTTGCGAAGGACTCAACAACATCACCTTCCATACGTTTGCGAGCACCAATCCGGAAGATGGCCTTCCCGGCAGAACGTATCATGCGGGTTACGACATCAACCCCGGTACAACATGGTGGGAAAAATCTAAACCCTTTATGGACTATCTCTCCCGGTGCAGTTATTTGCTGCAACAAGGATTATTTGTAGGAGATGCTTGCTACTATTATGGCGACCAGACTCCTAATTTTTTCCCGCTTTTTCATGATGTTCCGGAAAAACCCACAATACAAGGTTTAGGGAAAGGGTATGATTTCGATGTTATAAACTCCGATGTCATTATGAACAGGATGTCGGTGAAGGATGGACGATTGGTTTTGCCAGATGGGATGAATTATGCCATCATGTTGCTGCCTGATCAGGTTCACATGCCGCTGGCTGTGTTGAAAAAAATCAGCGAACTGGTTAAAGCCGGTGCTACTATAGTAGGGCCGCGGCCAACAGCAGTTCCTGGTTTGAATAATTGGGAAAAGGAAAACATGGCCTTGAATCAACTCTCCGGAGAATTATGGGGAGCATCAGATGGCAAAACTATCTTTGAGAACACGTACGGCAAAGGTCGGGTACTATGGGGTATTTCTGCTGATGAGGCATTGAAAAAACAAAACATCGAACCTGATTTCAGTTTTACAGGACCTTCCGAAATTGATTTCATTCATCGGACAACTGAGATCGGAGAAATCTATTTTCTGAGAAATGAAAAAGAAGTGCCGATAAACACGATGTGCCGGTTCCGGGTTAAAGGAATGTATCCGGAATTATGGGATGCTTCAACAGGTACTGCTTATCGTGTTAAAGATTATACTGAAGGGCAAAGAGGAACAAGCTTTAATATTGAGTTGCCAGCACACGGTTCAGTCTTTGTTGTTTTCAATAAAAATAATCGCAGCGAGCTATCCGTTTTTGCTGACAATAAAGTTGATCCTACTCAAACTGAAATTTCCGGACCCTGGAAAGTGAATTTTCCACCTAACTGGGGAGCTCCGCCATCATTCGTTTTCGACCGGTTAATTTCCTGGACGGAATCCGAAAATCAAGGAGTCAACTATTTCTCCGGAACGGCAGTCTATCACAATTCATTCAACGTTGCTGCTGGAACCAGCGATAACAAATTGATTCTTGATTTAGGCGAAGTACGCGATGTTGCAGAAGTCTTTATTAATGAGAAATCAGCTGGGACCTTATGGAAAAAACCTTTTCAGGTAGATATAAGTCAATTGGTTCATGTCGGCAAGAATGATCTCAAGATTGAAATAGTTAATATGTGGAGCAACCGAATGACGGGTGATATGTTATCGGATCCTAAAGATAGGTTCTGCAAAACCAATCAACCTTATATGAAAACAGAAGTCTGGCCTGGCGGAGATGAACCGTTCAAGCTCCAAACGGCAGGGCTGTTGGGGCCCGTTACTATAAAATCACAACGTTGAAGAATATTAAATTTTGAAAGCTTATTGGTCAGCGACCAACAAGAAAAAAGGGGTAACTTTTAAGAATTCCTTTTTTTTATAAACCATGCCCACAGAATCAATACAAATTGCAAAGGTAATCGTACTAAAGCAGCCTGGTGACTTCCAATCGCTGGATTTTCTTTGAAAACATCAAGGATATGCAATGGTAAAAATGCCAACATCAATAGAAATATTCCAAGAGTTGCCACCTGTCGAAACTTAGGAATAAAAACCCCAACACCTAAAATTATCTCCAGGATGCCAACTACGTAATTGATAGCTCCCTGCGGTAAAAAATCAGGAATGAAAGGGAAATACATCTCTGGTTTTACGAAGTGGTTGACACCTCCAAAAATCATGAACGCGCCAAATAATAATGTCAGTATCAGTTTTAAAATTTTCATGTTTCCGTTTAAAAAAAAGAGTTGATTAAGGAGCGAGTTACAAATAAATAAATTTGGTTGATCATTGCTGATTGCGTGTCTAACAAGGTGCACGGTGAAAGTGAGGATACAAATCAGGGCGAGCGATCATAATAACCCTTTGTTTTCTATCAATGCAAAAAAATCCTCCTTATAGGTAGTGCCAATAGGAATAAGCTTATCACCAATTTTTATTCGTAGCCTTTCTATGTTTACTATTTTGTCAACAGCTATCAGGAATGATTTATGCACTCTGACGAAATTGTTTTTGGGTAATACTGCTTCAAATGATTTGAAGTTTTGCAAACTCATGATTTTCTTATTATCCGTAGTATGAATCCGCAGATAATCACTCATCCCTTCGATATATAGAATAGTTTGAATCTGAATCTTTTCAATTCGATATTCCGTCTTCACAAAAATGCAATCTTGAGCTACTTCGATGGTGTTCGCAGGGAGCGGATGTTCGTCATAAACCTTATCCACAGCCTTCAAAAACCGGGCAAAAGAAAATGGTTTGAGTAGGTAATCACTCACCCGAAGTTCATATCCTTGCAACGCGTATTCCTGATAGGCTGTAGTCAAAATCACAGCTGGCTTTTTTGACAAGCCCTCCAATAACTCTATCCCCGTCAAAGAATCCATTTGAATATCAAGAAAGACAAGATCTATTGGATTCTCTTTTAAATAGTGAAGACCTAATAGACTACTTCGGAAGCTCTCCTTTAATTCAAGGGATGGTACTTTTTTGATGAAGGCTTCCAACTTCTCAGCTGCCAGGGGTTCATCTTCGATAATAATACATGTTAGCGTCATGCGATTTTAATGCTGAGGTCCACCACAAATATATTGCCTGTCGCTGACACCTGCAGATCAAAAC
>JANNRV010000186.1:0-8248 GCA_031401775.1 Bacteroidia bacterium
ACAGACCGGAACAGATGAGCGGCCTGGTCTTCATATTGTGGAGTCACTTGATACCTTTTTGGTGGCATTCGTATTTCTTATCATGAGCCTTGGCTTCATGAAACTATTTGTGCCCGATTTCTCATGGTTTAAAGGAATTGATTTGCCTTGGTTAAAAATTAATGATTTCTCCCAACTTAAAAACTTGCTTTGGAGTACAATTTTATTAACACTGGTTGTTAGTTTTTCAACGAGTCTCCTTAAAACCGAAGGACCATTGGAATATACCAGGCTCATTATACCTGCTTCTGTTCTGATGTTTTCCTTGGCTTTGAAATTTCTTCCACACTAGCTTCAAATGGATTACGCTTAGCAATAAAATGCAATGATTGCTCATCTTCTCTCTTTTCTTTGATACTTTGAAATTCTATTTTAATAATGTTCCCAACAAAGTGATCAGGTTCTGCTTTCGTTACGTTCCATCAGTTCAGAATTCTTTTGACTAAATTTCCCTACTCTATCGAATTTGTAGATGATTGAATCTCTTCAGCATTTTTTTGAAAACTCATCCATGACGATGCGTTTTGTGCTGGTTTTTTCCCTGGTTCTACTTACTCCCAGGCTATTTCAAAAATTAAGGCTGCCCGGAGTGCTGGCTTTCATCTTTGTAGGTGTACTTTTTGGCCCTGAAGGTTTTCATCTTTTCAAAGAAAAAGGAGAAGTACTTATTATTTTCGCCACATTAGGCAAACTGCTTCTCCTTTTCTTTTCCGGACTGGATATTGAGATTGATGTATTGAAGAAAAATCTTACAAAATGTTTACGCCTTGCAGTGCTGAGTTTTAGTATTCCTGCAATTGGAGGAATTGCTATTGGGTTACTTTTTGATTACAGCCTGATGACTTCGGTAATGATTGCCGTCTTATTTTCCTCGCATTCCATTATTGCCTACCCTATCCTGGCACGGTTCGGTTTAACAAAGTATGAACCTGTATCTGTCACTGTTGGCGCAACGGCTATCACCGATATCGCTTCTCTTGTTCTCTTTGCCATTTGTCTTCCTATCCATACCACGGGCTTTACGGTTGCACCATTTCTACTTCAAATTTTCTACATCGCAGCTTTTATTCCTCTTATCATTTATGGGTTTCAGTGGCTGGGTAAAACAGTATTCAAACGACTTGGTGAAGACCCTGCCCAGCAAATGATTTTTCTACTTCTGGTTGTCGGAATCTCTGCGCAAGCGGCAGAGATGGTTAACATGGAGCCTATTGTGGGTGCCTTTCTGGCTGGCCTTGCTGTCAGTACTTCCCTTCCCAATGCGGGTGTTCGCTCCCAGTTGGATACTTTAGGAAATACTTTGTTCATCCCCGCATTTTTTATTTCACTTGGCATTTTGATTGATCCGTTGGTAGTGATCCAAACCATTCAGGAACATTTTACTTTGGTAGTTTCTGTTATTTTGGTTGTTGTGATTTGTAAGTCTTTGGCGGCCTGGCTTGCCGGAAAAAAGATTGGGTACACTGTGAATGATCGTATACTTATAGGATCTCTCACCTTACCGCAGGTATCTTCAACTCTGGCTGTTGCTCTAATTGCTTATGAAAGTATAAACGCCAAGGGTGAACGATTGATTGACGAACCCCTACTCAATGGTGTGTTAGTACTCATGGTGGTCTCTGCCGTAACGGGAACTATTCTAACAGAATGGATTGCAAAGCGGATAGCGTTGCAGGGAATTGTTGAATCTAAAACTAGTAATTGAGCTCGGCTGTGTTATTGGGGAAATGCTTACTTATTCTTTCATTTTCCTTCCAAAACGATATCCTACATTTAACTGATAGCGAAAACCGGGAGCCCATTTAGATACTTTTCCATTCAACTTCACACTCTGATCGGTAAGTAAATCTTTAATGACCGGAAACCGATCTACCAAACCTGCCAGAATTTCATTCTCATAAATATCTTCTTCGCTTAAATCATAATTTCCGTCTAACTTTAGTTTCATCGCATAGCGTGAAACAGAAGGTCCCATAAAAATCATATCAATTGTCCAGCGATCATTAATCACAAACTGGTAACCCAATTGCACTCCTATGTTCAACACATTAATATCGGATTTTAGACTAGCCTGAGTAATAGCGCCCGTACTGGACGAGGTAAAAGATAATTCCCTGTCGTTACTAAAATTAAAAAAGTTGGTATAAGGACCCAGGAAAACGCCATGAGGCGCTAAATACTTATTCTCCTTCTTTAAATAAAAACGATATTCACCGCCCATTACAAATCCAGACTGATTGCCGTCTTTCTTTACTTGAATATTTGATCCTAAATCTCCAAGGGTTGGAAATTTAACAACCCCCAACATGGCCGACCAACTTTGATGTGATTTAGTTACCCGTTCAAAAGAAAAGGCTGCTGAATTACTAAACAACATGCTATTAACCAGGTTAACTTTTAAGGTATTCAATCGATTTTGAGAAGTATCTTGTTGAGCCTTGCTACAAAAAACAACAGCAAACAGTAAAAAAAATATAAGAGCGCTTCGCATAGTCATGTTTATATTTATTCCTTACTCCGTGAATAGTAAAAGCTAGTGCCCTTAAGAATTTGAAAACTTAGGGAAACATAAAACACGTTGGCGTCAAACCCAGCATAAGGTTTAAAAGTACCACCCTGACCATCGTTTGCCGTATAATCCTTATTAAAGAAATTAGTCATGTAGTACTTAAATTTTAGTTGCGTTCCGTACGGTGTTTGAATTCCAACAAAAAGAGATTGATACAAGCCAGGAATACGGTTTGAAAACCAGTAAACTTCTTTGTCCTCCTTATCCTCATTCACAAATTTCTTTTCTTTGTAGTTGAAGGGCAACTCAAGTTCATATCCGCCAAACAGATAAATCCCAGTCATGTTACCCACTTTAAATCCAACCGGAATGCCTACCGTGTAAGCCCTTGCTTTGTATCTGGTAGACGGTACGATTGGGTCATCCCAAATGAAACCAATATTGCGCAGATTTAGACCCGTGAAAAAACCGAATTTATCAGTCTGATCCATGTGAACCTGACTTTGAAGATTAATAACTGGTGAAAAGCGTGTAATGGCATCCACATCCAAGCCATTTTGTTGAGCATCGGCCCATGAAAATATCCATTCACCACCAGTGGTCGTGTAGACATTTTTCTGACCATGAGCTATTCCCGCTAGGAAGGACAGTGCAAAGAGTAAATTGATATGTTTTTTCATGTATTTCCTTGATTTTACTTAACAAAAATACGGCATTTACGCTGCCTAAAAAAACAGCTAGGAAAGCCTCAGGTTAAATTATAACATCGGTATAGCTCATTTTCAAATGAGTATATTATTTAAGTTTTATCATTATCTTGCCTCTCCAATTAAAATCGACTTCTAATCAATATTATTATGAGAATTACCTTTGTATTAATCGCATTCATCGGCATAATATTCACTTCTCAGGCTCAGCCTACGGTTACCCTACTCACCTTCGAAAGCTATTCGTTTTCAGATAAGGTTGTAACATCAGATGGTTATAATGGAAAAATAGGAGACGGTTTTCAGTGGGGAGGTGGTCTGGAATTTGGGTTAAAGGAAACCATGGCAGTAGAGCTGATCTATCAGCGACTTGAGACCAAGGGCTATATACAATATCCACTTTCGCGCGATGAGGGAAATGTTGCGGTAAATTACTTCATGATAGGTGGTACCCGCTATATGCCGGTAAATGAAAAGATAAGCGGTTTTGGCACTGTTGATTTGGGCTTAGGCGTTCTAGGCTCAACTGACAACTCAAGCGACAATAATGCTGAAAAATTTGCCTGGGGTCTACGACTGGGAGTGAGGATTGCCGCTTCTGAAAAAGTAAGCCTTCGCTTGCACGGACAGCTTATGTCGGCAGTTCAAGCGGTGGGTGGTGGTGTTTATTTTGGTACTGGTGGCGCTGGTGCAGGCATTACCGGCTATTCAACTTTTTATCAGTTTAATCTGGGTGGAAGCCTGAATTATAGATTAAAATAAAATCAGGTTCTAATTTAATTCTACCAATTAGGTTTTTTTCTCCTTGATAAGGCGAATTGCCTTGCTAAAGATTGCCATCAAGTCTACAAGAGGCCTCAAATAGATCGATCGTTGACGATCAATAGTAGGTTGCTATTCATTTGGGGTTTATGAACGATCCAAAACTCAAAATAAAGCAAAAACTTTTTGCGCTCTGCCATTCCTTCATTGAAGAGCGCATTGCCTCGGCAAAGACTGCCATCCAGATGGCTCAAAACTCTGCCAACGAGGAAACAAAAAGTAGCGCAGGAGATAAGTATGAAACAGGTCGCGCTATGGCGCAATTGGAAATTGAGAAGAGTAGTGTTCAATTGGCAGAAGCGCTGAAACAGAAAAAGGTACTGGATCAGATGCCCCCAGCAATGGAGACCCCTACCGTGTACTTGGGCAGTTTAGTTTTTACAAATCAGGGAAACTATTATTTATCAATTCCGGCAGGGAAGATGGAGATTGATGGAATAACCTACTATGCAGTTTCTACTTCTTCTCCAATTGGAACGTTACTAATGGGATTAAACAAGGGGACGACAGTAACCTTTAACAGCAAGGAAATTGTAATCGAAAAAATAATTTGAAACGAGAAGGATTGTCAACTATCAATTGACCATTGACAATTTATTAAATATGTTCTTTCTTGTTCTTCACCAACTCATACATCAACTCACGCGCGCGGTGCAATTGAGCTTTCACGGTACCTAAGGGTGCTTCCAGTTCTTTTGCAATCTCTTCGTAAGAAAGTTCATGGAAATAACGGAGGCGTACTAGTTTCTGGTATTTAGCGGGTAGCATTCCTACAAAAACCTGAATGATTTCTTCTTTCTGTAGTTTGATGGTCTCCTCCTGAGGATTAAGATTCATATCTTCTACATCAATAGACACTGAATCTCCATTATCGTTAGTATACGTATTCTCAATGCTCATCGTATTGAGCTTTCTTTTGCGAATAAAATCAATCGTGTTGTTGGTGGCGATCCGGAATAGCCACGTGCTAAAAGTGAAATCCTTCTTAAACTTGTGTAAGCTCCGAAATGCTTTGGCGAATGATTCAATAGTGAGGTCTTCTGCATCGTCAACATTGCGGACCATCTTTAAGATAACATGGTATACAGGCTTCCGATAACGATTTAAGAGTTTGGCGTACGATTTCTCATCACCGTCTACAGCCATGTCAATCAGCTTGAAATCTTCAAGTGCTTTTGGCGAAAAACGGCTTTCTACATCCTCCATCGTACTTTTTTTGTTACTAACGCAATTGAGCCCGCAACAAGATAATAAAAGGCATAAATAAAATCTAAAAAGGGTGTTTTCCAAGCCTCAAACGGATCACCCATCTTGCGAGAACCGGTATGTACCAGCGCTATCAGTAACAGCCACCGGAGCGCTACTAACGCCAGTGCCAAACTTAAATAAGGAGTAAAAAAAAGGTACGGCAATACAAAAAGCCAAACTCCTATCCAGGAAAGTGAGAATAATCCCAACACAACCTTGCTTGATAACCGATAATGCTTACCTACAGCAAGGTGTCTTAACTTTTGATAATAGAATTCCTTCCAGGTATTTTTTGGCTTGGAGCATACCAAGGCTTCTTTGCCTAAGACCACTCGTGTAGTTGAACCTGAAGCATGCTGGTTCACAAACAAATCATCATCTCCCCCCATGACACCCAAATAATTGTTGAACCCTTTGTTATCCAGAAAGAGTGATTTGCGATAAGCGAGATTACGACCTACACCCATATAGGGCTTACCCAGTAAGGCAAAACCCATGTATTGCAAAGCGGTGAGCAGGGTTTCAAAGCGAATAAAAGAATTGAACAAGCCAGGCCTTCGTTCATAGGAAGAAAAACCCAATACGATTTTTGCTTCTGTACTAAACTGTTTGCTCATACTTGTCATCCAATCCGTTCCAAACGGCCTGCAGTCAGCATCCGTCAACAACACCCAGTCATATTGTGCTGCTTTAATACCCAGCGTCAAGCCAAACTTCTTTCCCTGAATATGATCTGGCTTCTGCACTACGCGCACCATCCTTAAGCGCGAGTCCTTTTTTGTTTCTTCCAATAAGTAATCGAAGGTTCCATCATTACAACGATCTTCAACAATGATTACCTCAAAAAGTGGATAATCTTGCTGTAAAAGTAAGGGGACTAGTTCCTTTAGATTGTTTTCTTCATCGTGCGCACAAACAATCACGGAAACCGCCTGAGGTTGGAGTTGAACCTCGCTTCGCCTCTTTAGAAATGCAAACAGAAAAAAAGAGATGTAAATAATCTGAAGCGCCAGAATGGAAAGACAGACAACAAACAAGACTTGCAAAGCGATTCCTGATTAAAGTAAGTCGCAAAGATAGGGATGATCATCGATTCCCATGCTTTCCAAAGCTAGCATCGGTAGAAAATAACGTCAGCTGATAGGTAGGCCAGACAAATAAAATCAATCTCAAAATCCTGAAAAAGTGGATAAATACTAGTTTATCTTTGGGCCGCATGACCTTTACGCTTCAAGCTAACGATCCACACTCCAAGGCACGAGCAGGAATAATCTCAACGGATCATGGAAATATCCCAACCCCTATTTTCATGCCCGTTGGCACGGCAGGCTCTGTGAAAGCAGTCCATCAACGCGAATTGGAAAATGACATTGATGCCAAAATCATTTTGGGTAATACATACCACCTGTATCTTCGGCCTGGGATTGAATTGTTGGAAAAGGTAGGTGGTCTTCATAAGTTCAACGGCTGGACACGTCCTCTTCTTACGGACAGTGGTGGGTATCAGGTGTATTCCTTATCTGATAATCGAAAGATTAACAAGGAAGGTGTGACATTTAAATCTCACATTGATGGGTCAACTCATTTCTTTAGTCCGGAAAGTGTAATGGACATCGAACGATCCATCGGGGCAGACATAATAATGGCATTTGATGAGTGTACTCCTTACCCGTGTGATTATGATTACGCAAAAAAATCTATGCACTTAACTCATGATTGGCTTACTCGGTGCATTCAGCGAGTGGATAACACTCCATCAAAATACGGTTATAATCAAACCTTATTCCCGATTGTTCAGGGAAGTGTATTTAAAGACTTGAGAGAGCAATCGGCTGAATTTATTGCCAACCAACATCAATCAGGGAATGCCATTGGCGGCTTGTCGGTAGGTGAGCCACATGAGATGATGTATGAGATGACCTCGTTGGTGTGTTGTATCCTGCCAGCCGATAAGCCACGTTATCTCATGGGCGTTGGCACACCCGAGAATATTTTAGAATGCATTGCTTTAGGAATTGATATGTTTGATTGCGTGATGCCCACGCGTAATGCACGCAATGGCATGCTGTTCACCACGGAGGGTATTATCAACGTAAGAAATGAAAAATGGAAAGATGATCTTAGTCCGATAGATATAGAGCTGGGTGGTCATGTGAGTACGTTCTATTCAAAAGCATATCTCAGGCACCTGATCATCAGCAAAGAAATTTTAGGCGCGCAAATTGCTTCTATTCACAACCTTACCTTTTACCTTTGGCTGGTAAAGCAAGCTCGCTTAAGAATTGAAGAAGGTACTTTTACCGAATGGAAAAACAAAATGATAAAAATAGTATCTCAGCGACTTTAAAAGTCCGGGGTCCGAAGTCCGCAAGTCTGACCGGCTTCTTGACTTTCTGACTTCCCGGCTCATACCATGAAGATTCTCGATAAATACATACTCAAAAAAATCCTGACCACCTTCTTCTTCGTGGTACTCATCCTCATTGCCATCATTGTAGTCATCGACATTACGGAGAAGATGGACAAGTTCTCTAAAAATAATCTCGATGTATTAACCATTCTTACCTACTACCGTGATTTCATACCCTGGATCGCTGGCCTGCTCACTCCTATCACTGCTTTCATAGCTATTGTATTTGTGACATCTCAAATGGCTGGACGCACCGAAATCATCGCCATCCTGAGTAGTGGTGTAAGCTTCCCCCGATTCTTACTCCCCTACTTCATGGGTTCCTTCGCCATTGCCGTTATCAGTTTCGCACTGAACGGCTGGGTCATTCCCCAATCCAATAAATCCCGATTGGCTTTTGAGATGCAATACTTTAACAGGGTCTATTACTTTGAGAAACGAAACGTTCATTTACAAATAGAGCCCAATGTCTACTTGTATCTTCAAAACTTTAATAATCAAACCAACACAGGG